>UQNU01000010.1 GCA_900542555.1 uncultured Collinsella sp. | reverse complement strand
TTGGCACACAAGGTCAAAGGCGGCACCATGATCCTCCTGGTCGACAAGATCGAAAAAAGCTTCGGCGCGCGCGTCCTCTTTAGCGGCGCGTCTTTCCAGATCAACCCCGGCGAACGCTTTGCGCTCGTGGGCCCCAACGGCGCCGGCAAAACCACCATGCTCAAGATCATCATGGGCATCGACAGCCCCGACGCCGGCCAGGTCCAGTACGCCAAGGACTGCCAGGTAGGCTACCTAGAGCAGGAAACCAACCTGGAGCATAAGGACACCACCATCCTCGCCGAGGTCATGGCCGCCGCCAAGGAAATCCGCCGCATGGGCGAGCGCGCCAACGAGCTACAGGCCCAGATCACCGAGCTTTCCGAGCAAGGCAAGGACGTCGACGCACTCCTTAACGAGTACGGCCAGGTCCAGGACCGCTTTGAGCATCTGGGCGGCTACGAGCTCGAAAGCAACGCCCGCAAGATCCTGTCCGGCCTGGGCTTTAAGGTCACCGACTTTGAGCGCCCGTGCTCCGAGTTCTCCGGCGGCTGGCAGATGCGTATCGCGCTCGCCAAGCTCTTCCTGCGCCACCCCGACCTGCTGCTGCTCGACGAGCCCACCAACCACCTAGACCTCGAGAGCGTCCAGTGGCTGCGCGGCTTTATCGCCAACTACGACGGCGCCGTGCTCATCGTCAGCCACGACCGCGCCTTCATGGACGCCTGCGTCGACCACGTCGCCGCGCTCGAGAACCGCCGCGTGACCACCTACACCGGCAACTACAGCAGTTACCTCAAGCAGCGCGAGGACAATCTGGAGCAGATGCGCGCCAAGCGCGCCGCCCAGGAGCGCGACATCGCCCACATGCAGGTCTTCGTCGACAAGTTCCGCTACAAGCCCACCAAGGCCGCCCAGGCGCAGGAACGCATCCGCAAGATCGAGCAGATCAAAAAGGAGCTCGTCATCCTGCCCGAGGGTCACAAGCACCTCGACTTTAAGTTCCCCGACCCGCCGCGCTCGGGCGACATGGTCGTGGGCCTGGAGGGCGTATCCAAGTCCTACGGCGACAAGCACATCTACAGCGACATCGACCTCAAACTCTACCGCGGCGAGCACGTGGCGCTCGTCGGCCCCAACGGCGCCGGCAAGTCCACGCTCATGAAGATCCTCGCCGGCCTGGAGCCGCCCACCACCGGCACGCGCGACCTGGGCACCAACGTGGGTGTGGCCTACTATGCCCAGCACGCGCTCGAGGGCATGACCGAGTCCAACACCGTCCTGCAAGAGATCGACACTGTCACGCCCAAGTGGACCGTACCGCAGCAGCGCAGTCTGCTGGGCGCCTTCCTGTTTAGCGACAACGATTCCATCGAGAAGCAGGTTCGAGTCCTCTCCGGCGGCGAAAAGGCGCGTCTGGCCCTGGCCAAGATGCTCGTGGCGCCCGAGGCGCTCCTGTGCCTAGACGAGCCCACCAACCACTTGGACATCGACTCGGTGGACATGCTCGAGAACGCTCTGCAAAACTTCCCCGGTACCATTGTGCTGATCAGCCACGACGAGCACTTGGTGCGCGCTGTGGCCAACCGCATCATCGACATCCGCGACGGCAAGGTCACGGTCTACGATGGCGACTACGACTACTACCTCTTCAAACGCGAGGACCTCGCTGCCCGCGCCGCCGCCGAGGCAGCAGGGGAGAGAGCACCTGCCGCGGCCAAGTCCACCAAAGCCAACGCCGCCCAGGACAGCAGCCCCGCCGCGGCCCCTAAGCCGGCCGAGGGCAAAAAGACCAAGGAGCAAAAGCGCGCCGAGGCCCAGGCCCGTGCCGCGCTCAACAAAAAGCTCAAGGGCGTGCGCAACCAGCTCAAGAAAATCGAGACAGAGCTGGACAAAAAGCGTGCCCGCTATGACGAGCTTATGGAATTGATGGCAAGCGAAGAGCTTTATGCCGATCAGGACAAGTTCAACGCCGCGCTGGGGGAATATAACGGCCTTAAGCAAGAGCTGCCCAAGCTCGAGGACGAATGGCTGGAGCTTTCCACCCAGATCGAAGAGGAGACCGCGCGTGAACTCTCGTAAAGCCACCGCCGTGGCGATGAGCATCATAGCCATCGCTTGTCGCATCTGCGGCATCTTTATGAGCGCGATGACCGTGCTGCTGTGCTTCAGCGGCCTCACCGCCAAGCTGCAGATCGTGGGCTTTGTCGTTGAGCTTTCGCGCGCCCTGCCGAGCGCCATCGCCGGCTACGGCGTTATCACCTCGCCCTTTGGCGGTGTCTTCCGCTTGGATTACGCCATCGTGGCCGTCATCCTGTTTGTGGCCGACTACCTGCTTACGCGCGCCTCGCGCCGCGTCCGCTAGGGGAGTGACATGTCCAGCAGCTACCTCATGAACCTGCTCGCCAGCGCCGCCGCCGTCATCGTGGGTATTGTCATCCACGAGAGCGCGCACGCCGCTGCGGCCTGGGCGCTCGGCGACAAGACGGCGCGTTCGCGCGGCCGCGTCTCGCTCAACCCGCTCAACCATATCGACCCGTTTGGCACCATCATCTTGCCGCTGCTCATGCTTGCCGCCGGCGGCCCGGTGTTCGCCTTCGCCAAGCCCGTGCCCGTCTACCTCAACAACCTCAAGCACCCCAAGCGCGACGAGGTCCTGGTGAGCGCGGCCGGCCCCGCATCGAACATTGCACTCGCGTGTCTCGCGGCCGCCCTCATGCACGCGGCATACGGCAACCTCTACACCAGCATGTCCTTTGCCGTTGCATCACAAATCATGAACTTCGGCGCCACGTTTATCGTGGTCAACCTATCGCTCGCGTTCTTTAACCTCATCCCGATCCCGCCGCTCGACGGCTCGTCGATTATCGTGCCGTTCCTCAAAGGCAAGGCGCTCGCCAACTACTATCGTTTGCAGCAATACGCCATGCCCATCCTCATCCTGGTGCTGTACCTGCTGCCCATGTGGACCGGCATCGATGTGATCGGGCGCTATTTCGACGTTACCGTGTATCCGCTGGCCGAGTGGCTGCTCAACTTCGCAATCGCCGGCATCTAGGGTAAACTTACAGATCGACCGTGCAAAACGGTCGCAACATGCACCCAAACCGCGCCGCGAAGGCGCCGTCAAAGGAGGTCGAAGATGTCGTATCGCGTGTCGACGCAGGTCTACAGCGGACCGTTCGACCTGTTGCTGCAGCTGGTAACTCGCCAAAAAGTTGATATCGGAGCCATCTCGATCAGCGGGGTGGCCGAGCAATACCTGGCCGAGGTCGAGCGCATCGAGGCGCTGGACCTGGACGTGGCGAGCGACTTTTTGCTGGTTGCGGCGACCCTTTTGGACATCAAGGCCGCCTCGCTGGTGCCGCAGGAGGCCCCGCGCAAAGTCGATGACGACGATGACGAGTTCGACGAAGACCTCGAGGAGCTCAGCGCGCTCGACGGCGACGCCTTGCGCGAGGTCCTGATCCAGCGCCTGATTGCATACAAGCAGTTTAAGGGCGCGGCGGCGGCCCTCGGTGCCCGCATGCAGGCCGAAAGCCGCATGCGCCCGCGTGTGGCCGGTCCCGACCCGGAGTTTTTGGGCCTAATGCCCGACTATCTGGCCGGCATCACCCTGCGCGGTCTGGCCGTTATCTGTGCCGACCTGGACGGCAAGCGCCAGACCTTCCTGCTGGAGGCCGAGCACGTGGCGCCGCATCGCGTGCCGCTCGACCTGACCGTAGCCTCAGTCGACCGCTTTACCATGGCGCACCAAACCTGCACCTTCCGCGAGCTACTGGACGGCGATGCCACCATCGAGCAGCTCGTCGTCACCTTCCTGGCCATGCTGGAGCTCGCCAAGCGCGGCTCGCTCACGCTGAGCCAGGACGAGATCTTTGGAACCATCTGCATCAACCGAATCGAGGGCGCCGAGGCATACGTGCCCGGCGAGGGCCCCGAGCTCACCGAATAGGAGCCGCAACCATGTCAACCCTTTCCACGCTGGAGGCAAACAGCCTCAAAGGCGCCCTCGAGGCGCTGCTGCTGGTGTCGAGCGACCCGGTGAGTGCGCCCGCGCTGGCCGGCGCACTGGATATCGCCCCCGGCGAATGCGCATCGCTGCTCGCCGAGCTCAAGGTTGAGTACGAGGAGGCCAACCGCGGCTTTCAGCTGCGCGAGGTCGCCGGCGGCTGGCGCCTGTTTACGCACCCCGCCTACCACGACGTGGTCGAGGCCTATGTGTTGAGCTGGGACACGCAAAAGCTGTCGCAGGCGGCGCTCGAAACCTTGGCCGTCATCGCATACCACCAACCCGTGACGCGCGAGGTAGTCAAGGGCATCCGTGGCGTCAATTCTGACGGCGTCATCGCGTCGCTCGTGGACAAGGGTCTGGTGCGCGAGCTCGGCCGCGACCCCCAGCGCGGTCAGGCCATCATCTACGGCACGACCAACGCCTTCTTGGAAAAGTTCGGTCTGCGCTCCACCCGCGATCTGCCCGATCTGGAGCAGTTTGCCCCCGACGAGCAGTCGCGCCAGTTTATCCGCGAGCGCCTGAGCGGCCGCAGTATTCAGTCCACGCTCGAGGAGCAGGCCGAGGACCTAGACGAAGAGCGCGAACTGCTCGATACCGATGTTGAAGATGTTGAGGCAGTCGAGGACTTGGAGACTCTGGTCGTCGACGTGACCTCGGAGGATTTGCATGACGAGGACTAACGAAGTAGGGGAGACGCGCGCCATGGGCAACGCAGTACCCGTAACCGACGCCCAGCCCGTCTATCCGCACACCATGCGCCTGCAGCGCTTTTTGGCGCGTGCGGGCGTGGCGAGCCGCCGCGGCTCGGAGGACCTGATGACCGCCGGCCGCGTGACCGTCAACGGCCAGGTCGCGACCGAGCTGGGCACCAAGGTCGATGTCGACCGCGACCACATCGAGGTCGACGGCATGCCCGTCAAGCTCAACCAGGGCGCCGTGTACCTGATGCTTTACAAGCCGACCGGCTACCTCACCACCATGAGCGACCCGCAGGAGCGCCCTTGCGTGGCCGACCTGGTCCCCCGCGACCGCTTTCCGGGACTGTTCCCGGTGGGCCGCCTGGACCGCGACACCACGGGCCTTTTGCTCTTTACCACCGACGGCGACCTGTCACAGGACCTGCTGCACCCGAGTAAGCACGTCTACAAGACCTATCAGGCGCTCGTGGACGGCCACTTGACCGATCGCGACTTGGAACCGCTCCGCCGTGGCATCGAGCTCGACGACGGCCCGTGCCAGCCGGCAATCTGTCGCATCATCAACGCGCGCGAGGCTGAAGCCGTGGCCCCGCAGGGTGTGAAGCCCGGTACCACCGCCGTGGAGGTCATCATCCGCGAAGGCCGCAAGAACCAGGTCAAGCGCATGCTGAGCAAGATCCACCACCCGGTGATCCGCCTGCACCGCTGCAACTTTGCCGGCCTGGAGCTCAAGGACGTGGCCAAGGGCTCGTGGCGCGAGCTCACCGACCGCGAGGTGCAGATCCTCAAGGCCGGCGGCATCCCGCCCAAGCAGCCGAGCTCCAAGCGCAACGGCGGCAAGCCCCAAGACACGCCTGCCAGCCGCACGCGTCACCACGGCAGCCATGGCTCAGCACCCAAGCGCAACACCTACCGCGAGCGCTACACGGGCTAGGCAAACCGCCGCGCCCCAACGCCCGCGAACCATACCAGCACGTCAACCATTGAAAGGAAGCATTGCATGATCGTCGCCATCGACGGCCCCGCCGGATCCGGCAAGTCCACCATCGCCAAGGAGATCGCCCGTCAGCTTGGCTTTAACAAGCTCGACACGGGCGCCATGTATCGCGCCGTCACCTTCGCCGCGCTCGACCGCGGCATCGATCTGGATAACGAGGCGGCCATCGACGCTCTCGCCGAGCAGATTGAGATCCGCTTTACCAACGGCACCGGCGAGGACACGCGCCTGACCATCGACGGCCAAGACGCTTCGGCCGCCATCCGCACCCCGCAGGTCGACGCCAACGTGTCCAAGGTCTCGGCCTATCCGGGCGTGCGCGCCGCCATGCTCATCCACCAGCGCCGCGCCGCCGAGGACCGCGATATCGTGGCCGAGGGTCGCGACATCGGCACCGTCGTGTTCCCTAACGCGCAGGTCAAGGTCTTCCTGACCGCCGACCCGCGTGAGCGCGCCCGCCGCCGCGTGCTGCAGCGTCACCAAAACGACGCCCAGCCGCTCACGTCCGAGCAGCTCGAAGCCGAGGTCGACGAGACCCTCGACGCCCTCAAGCAGCGCGATAAGCTTGACAGCAGCCGCGAGGTCGCCCCGCTCGTGCCCGCCGAGGACGCCGTGCACGTCGACTCCACCGCCCACACCATCGACGAGGTCGTCTCGATAATCGAGGACCTTATCAACCAAAGGAGGTAGCCCATGCGCCTGTTTCAGAGGACGCCCGAGGACTATTACAACGCCCCCTACGCCGAGTTTCCAGCGCTCATCCGCGGCACCGTCGTCGTAGTCATGGCCATCCTTTGGGCCTTCTCCAAGCTCATGTGGCGCTGGAAGGTCGAGGACGCCGATCTTCTGTTTGAGCGCAAGGAAGGCCGCGGCAGCGTGGTCATCTGCAACCACACCTCGATGGCCGAGCTCTTGGCCGTGGAGACGGCGCTGTTCTTTGGGGGCCGCCGCATTCGTCCCATCTTTAAGTCCGAGTTCGCCAAGAGCAAGATTGTGCGCTGGGCCTTCAGCCGCGTTGGCGGCATCCCCGTGGAGCGTGGTACTGCCGATATGAAGTGCCTGCGTGCCGCCCAGCATGCGCTGCAGCGCGGCGAGGACGTCCTGATTTTCCCCGAGGGCACGCGCATCCGCTCGCGCGAGATCAAGCCCGAGGTCCACGGCGGCTTTGCGCTCATCGCCCAGATGGGCAAGGCACCTGTGAACCCGCTCGCCATCTGCGGCTGGTCCGATATCACGCCCGCGGGCAAAAAGATCATGCGTCCCAAGAAGTGCTGGATCCGTGCTGGCAAGGCCGTCTCGCTTTCCGACGCACCGGCTGGGCTTAAGCGCACGGAGCGCCTGGAATGGTTTGAGTCCGAGGCCATGAACCGCGTCTACGCTATGCGAGACGAGCTGTGCGCCGAGCATCCGGGCAGGTTCTAGCCATGAGCGAGAACGTGATAAACACTGCCGCGACTGCGTCTGACCAGGCAACCGCGCCTACCATCGAGATCGCTGCCCACGCCGGCACTTGCTACGGCGTGCAGCGCGCACTCGACATGGCTCTGGCTGCCGCGCCGCAGGCAGGGGAGAGCGATCAGGTCCACACCTTGGGGCCGCTCATCCATAACCCCATCGTGGTGCGCGAGCTCGCTGAGGCAGGCGTTGGCTTGGCCGAGACCCTGGACGACGCAGCATCGGGTACCGCAATCATCCGCGCACACGGCGTAGTGCCGCAGGTGATCGATGCTGCCCGCAAGCGCGGCCTCAACGTGGTCGATGCCACCTGCCCCTACGTGAAGAAGGTCCATGTGGCGGCCGAGCGCCTGGTGCGCGAGGGCTACCGTGTGATCGTCGTGGGCGAGCCGGGGCACCCCGAGGTCGAGGGCATTCTAGGCCACGCAGGCGACGATGCGCAGGTCGTGAGCTGTGCCGCTGACGCCAACGCCTTGTCGCTCAAGGGCAAGGTAGGCCTCGTCGTGCAGACCACCCAGACCGCGCAGAACCTCGCCGAGGTCGTGGCGGCTATCACCCCGCGCGTGCAGGAGCTGCGTGTGATCAACACCATCTGCGCCGCCACGAGTGAGCGCCAGCAGGCAGCCGCGTCACTTGCCAACCGCTGTGATTGCATGGTCATCGTGGGCGGAAAGAACTCGGGCAACACCCGCCGCTTAGCACAGATCTGCACTGACGTCTGCGAGCACACGCATCACATTGAGGAAGCTTCTGAGCTTGAGGCCGCATGGTTTGCTAACGCGCGCCACATCGGCATCACCGCCGGAGCCTCCACCCCGCAAGAACACATCGAGCGCGCCGTCGAGCGCATCAAGGAGCTTTACCGCTAACCATGGACCAGACCGTACCCGCATACGCCGCCGAGGTGGCCGATTACGGGCGCAGCCGCGACCCCGAGCCGGGTGAGGGCGCGCTCGTAAAGAACGTGCGTCCCGAATCGCCCGCATGGGATGTGGGTATCGAGCCGGGCATGCGCGTGCTCACGGTCAACGGCGAGCAGCTCACCGACATGATCGTGTGGCTCTGGGAGGCAGACGACGACACCGTCGAGCTGGAGGTATTCGACCCGCGCGACGGCACCGTCACCCCCGTCGAGCTCGACCGCTTCCCGGGCGAGGACTGGGGTTTGGAGTTCGATGGCCCCATCTTCGACGGCATGCGTACCTGCGTAAACGCCTGCGTGTTCTGCTTTATGACCATGTTGCCCAAGGGCGGCCGCTCCACGCTCTATATTCGCGACGACGACTACCGCCTGAGCTTTTTGCAGGGCAACTTCGTCACGCTCACGAACCTCACCGACGAGGACGTGCAAAACGTCATCCAACGCAACATGAGCCCTATGAACGTGTCGGTCCATGCCGTGAGCCCCGATGTCCGCCGCCGCATGATGGGCCGCAACGCCCAGCGCGGCATGGACGTGCTCGAGGCCATCATGGCCGCCGGCATCGAGATTCACGCGCAGATCGTACTGTGTCCCGGCATGAACGACGGTGAGGAGCTGCAAAAGACCCTACGCTTTTGCGAGGAGCACGAGCAGATCACGAGTCTGGGCATTGTGCCGCTTGGTTTTACCAAGCATCAGAACCGCTTTAGCTGGTCATACAGCGACAAGCCCGAACTGGCGCGCGAGACCATTGCCATGATCCGTCCCTACCAGGACCGCGCCTTCGAGCGTTTTGGCCGCCACACCTTCCAGATGAGCGACGAGTTCTACCTGGACGCCGGCATCGATCCGCCCGAGGCGGACTTTTACGACGGCTATCCGCAGTACTACGACGGTATCGGCATGATCCGCTCATACCTAGACGAGACGGACGATGTGCTTGCCGCCGATGCCGAGCGACTGGCCCGCGTCCGCGAGGCCATCGCCGCTCGCAGCCAGCACCTGCTGTGCCTCTCGGGCGCCAGCGCACGCGACACAGTGGCCCGCTTTGTGGAATCACCGCAGGGGCTCGCCGGCACCGTCACGGCCATCAAGAATCGCTACTTTGGCGGCAACGTGGACGTGACCGGCCTCATCGTCGCCTGCGACATTCTGGAACAGCTGCCGCAGGACCTCTCGGGGGTTATGCTCTTTGTGCCTAAGCTCATGTTCAACGCTGACGGCATGACGCTTGACGAGTATCATCGTGACGATTTACTCGCAAGCCTTACCAGTCGCGGCGCCGAGGTTCATGTGGTGTCGACCATGCCGCATGAGCTGCTCGATCCCCTGGAGCACATCCTTGGCATTGTGCCTGCCGACTCTAACACTTCCACTGACCCTACCCATTAAAGGAGTGCAGATGAAACCTATCGTCGCCGTCGTCGGACGCCCCAACGTGGGCAAGTCCACGCTCGTTAACCGCCTGGCCCAGACCTCGGACGCCATCGTCCATGAGTCCCGCGGCGTCACGCGCGACCGCTCGTACCACACGGCCGATTGGAACGGCCGCGAGTTCACCATCGTCGACACAGGCGGCATCGAACCGCTCAAGAGCGATGACGTCTTCGCCACATCCATCCGCGACCAGGCCCTCGCCGCCGCCGAGGAAGCCGCCGTCATCCTGTTTGTGGTCGACGGCCGCACCGGCGTTACCGAGGAGGACGAGTCGGTCGCCCGCATGCTCAAGCGCTGCGACAAGCCGGTCTTTCTGCTGGTGAACAAGCTCGACAACCCCGATCGCGAGAACGACAGCATCTGGGAGTTCTATTCACTCGGTATCGGCGAGCCCACGCCTCTCTCGGCCCTGCACGGCCACGGCACGGGCGACCTGCTCGACGACATCGTGGCTCTGTTGCCCGAGGAGGAGGACGAGATCGCCGACGAGTTCCCCGACGCGCTGAATGTGGCCATCATCGGCCGCCCCAATGCCGGTAAGTCGTCGCTGTTCAACCGCATCCTGGGCGCCGACCGCTCCATCGTCTCGAACATCGCCGGCACCACGCGCGATGCCATCGACACGGTCGTCGAGCGCAACGGCAAGCACTACCGCATGGTCGACACCGCGGGCATCCGTAAGAAGAGCACCGTGTACGAGAACATCGAGTACTACTCCATGGTCCGCGGCCTGCGTGCCATCGACCGCGCCGACGTGGCGCTGCTCGTCGTCGATGCCTCCGTGGGCGTCACCGAGCAGGACCAGAAGGTCATGGGTCTTGCCATCGAGCGCGGCTGCGCCATCGTGGTGCTGCTCAACAAGTGGGATCTGCTCGACGACGACCGTAAGCGCGAGGCCTGCATGGAGACCATCGACCGCCGTCTGGGCGTCATGGCTCCCTGGGCCCAGTACCTGCGCATCTCGGCCCTGACCGGCCGCAGCGTCGAGAAGATCTGGGCGATGGTCGACGCCGCCGAAAAGACGCGCTCGCAAAAGATCAGCACCTCGCGCCTCAACACGTTCCTCACCGACCTGCGCGAGTTCGGTCATACCGTGGTGGACGGCAAGCGACGCCTGCGCATGCACTACGTGACCCAGACGGGCGTCAACCCGCCGACGTTCACGTTCTTCGTCAACCACAGCGACCTGGTCAACGACACCTACCAGCGCTACGTAGAGAACCGCATGCGTTCGACCTTCGACTTTGCCGGCACGCCCATTCGACTCTTCTTTAGGAAGAAGGAGCAAAAGGATGCATAATCCGATTCTGCTGACCGCCATCTGCGCCGTGGTCTCGTTCTTTATCGGGGCGATTCCGTTTGGCCTGATCCTGGGCCGCGTGTTCAACCACACCGACATTCGCAAGGCGGGCTCCGGCAACATCGGCACCACCAACGCCCTGCGTGTAGCCGGCCCCAAGGTGGCCGCGCTCACGCTGCTGCTCGACTGCCTTAAGGGCGCCATCTGCGTTGTCATCGCCCGTCCGCTCATCGCGAGCGTGGGCTATGGGTTTCCGCCGAACATTATGGCGCCCGGAGCCCCCGGCGACTGGATGCTCGGTGTCATCTGCCTGGCAGCGGTGTGGGGCCACATCTTCTCGCCCTATCTCAACTTCCATGGCGGTAAGGGTATCGCCGTGGGTCTGGGCGTTATCCTCGCCTGGTACTGGCCCATCGGACTTTCGCTGCTAGGCATGTTTATCGTAGCCGTCGCCATTACCAAATTTGTGTCGGTGGGCTCGCTTGCCGCCGCCATCGGCCTACCCATCGCCGCCTGTGCGGTCTTTCCGTACAGCAGCCTAGGCCTTAAGTTTTGCATGGCGATGATCGGTATCACCGTGGTGTGGGCCCATCGCGCGAACATCAAAAAGCTCATGACCGGTAAGGAGTCCAAGCTCTCGTTTACCAAGCGCGTCACCGAGCCCGACGATAAGTAGGAGAGAGTCATGAATGTTGCGCTGATTGGCTCTGGCTCCTGGGGAACCGCCGTCGCCGGCCTTGCCGCCGCGCGAGCCGAGCGCGTGACCATGTGGGCCCATAGCGAGCAGACGGCCGCGGGCATCAACGGCGAGCACCGCAATCCCCGGTACCTGGTGGACTACGAGCTGCCCGGCAACGTCGTCGCCACCACGGACCTTTCGCAGGTGCTCGACGGCGCCGAGGCCGTCATCTTTGCCGTTCCTTCGACGCACCTGCGCGACGTCTGCCACCAGGCGGCGCCGTTCATCGCGGACAAGACGCCGGTACTGTGCCTCACCAAGGGCATCGAGCCCGAGTCCGGACTGCTCATGAGCGAGGTCATTGCCAGCGAGATCGGCAATGAGGCGCGCGTGGCGGCGCTCTCGGGTCCCAACCATGCCGAGGAAATCTGTCGCGGCGGGCTTTCGGCCGCCGTCATCGCCAGTGAAGACCAGCAGGTGGGGGAGACCTTTAAGGAGCTGCTGCTTTCCACGGCCTTCCGCATTTACCTGTCGCAGGACATGACCGGCGTCGAGGTCTGCGGCGCCATGAAAAACGTCATCGCCATCGTGTGCGGCATCTCTGCCGGCTCGGGCGCGGGCGACAACACGCTTGCCCTCATCATGACGCGCGGCCTGGCCGAGATCAGCCGTCTGGTGCACGCCCGCGGCGGTCAAGCTATGACCTGCATGGGACTCGCCGGCATGGGCGACCTCATTGCCACCTGCACATCGGAGCATTCGCGCAACCGCACCTTTGGCTACGAGTTTGCCCACGGCGTGTCGCTCGACGAGTATCAGACGCGCACGCATATGGTGGTTGAGGGCGCCGTCGCGGCCCGCAGCGTCAGCGAGCTTGCCCGTTCACTGGGCGTAGACATTCCGCTCACCTTTGCCGTGGAGCAAACGCTCTACAACGGTGTTACTTTGGATAGGGCGCTCGAGATTCTTACCGATCGCGTCCCTTCTCAAGAGTTCTACGGACTCACCGACTAGCGCAGAAAGGCTACTACCATGGGTTCCATTAAAATCGCTCCGTCCGTCCTCTCGGCCGATATGGCCAACCTCAAGGGCGAACTCGACAAGATCGCCGGTGCCGACTACGTGCACTTCGACGTTATGGACGGCCACTTTACCGGCAACCTGACCTTTGGCGTTGACATCCTTAAGGCCGTCAAGCGCTCCACCGCTGTACCGGTCGACGCGCACCTCATGGTGTCGAACCCCGATGAGACGGTCGATTGGTATGCCGACGCCGGTGCCGACATGATTACCGTGCACTACGAGGCTTCCACGCACCTGCACCGCACGCTCACGCATCTGCAGCAGCGCGGCGTCAAGGCCGGCGTTGTGCTCAACCCCGCCACGCCCGTTTGTGTGCTCGAAAGCATCATCGACGTTGTCGACATGGTACTGCTCATGAGCGTGAACCCCGGCTTTGGCGGCCAGAGCTTTATCCCGGGCACTCTGCATAAGCTCCACGAGCTCAAGGCCATGTGCGAGCGTCACGGCGTGTCGCCCCTGATCGAGGTCGACGGCGGCATTTCTTCCAAGAACATTGCCGAAGTCGTCAAGGCCGGTGCCAACGTACTCGTAGCCGGCTCCGCCGTATTTAAGTCCGAAGATCCCGCCGCCGAGGTTGCGCTGCTGCAGAAGCTGGGCAATGAGGCCGCACAGGAGGCATAAACCCTTATGACCGCAGGTCAAAACCGCATACCCGTGAATCTTGACTACGCCGCCTCGACGCCCATGCGCGCCGAGGCGCTCCTTGCGCAGCGCGAATATGACGACAGCGAGCTTGCCGGCGTCAACCCCAACTCGCTGCACTCGCTCGGCCGCAAGGCCGCCGCGCGCCTGGAGGTTGCCCGTCGCGAGATCGCCCATAGCTTTGGCGCACGCGTCCGCCCGTCCGAGATTGTTCTGACCAACGGCGGCACCGAAGCCAACCAGCTGGCGCTGCTCGGTCTTGCCGAGGGCGCTCGTCAGCGCGATCGCAAGCGCGATCGTGTAATCGTTTCGGCCATCGAGCACGATTCGATTCTGGACAACCTGCCGCTGCTGCGTGCCGCCGGCTTTACCGTCGACCTGGTGCAGCCCTGCCGCGCGGGCTACATTGAGCCTGCCACGCTGAGCGACTTGCTGAGCGACGACGTGTCGCTCGTGAGCATTATGGTCGCCAACAACGAGACCGGCGTGGTGCAGCCCATCCGCGAGCTTGCCGCGGCCGCGCATACCGTGGGCGCTCTGTTCCACACCGATGCCATCCAGGGCTATCTGCACATTCCGCTCGATGCCGCCGAGCTGGGCGTCGATGCCATGTCCGTCGCCGCCCACAAAATTGGCGGTCCCGTGGCATCCGGCGCGCTTTACGTTAAGACCCGCACGCCGCTGCGCCCCCGCATCTTTGGCGGCGGACAGGAAGCCGGACGTCGCGCCGGCACGCAGGACCTGCGCACGCAGCTGGCCTTTGCCGCTGCCGCCCGCACGCTGGCTCCCCATGTGGCTCAGGAGCGCGAGAAGCTGCAAACCCTTTCCAACAAGCTCTACGCCATGCTTACGGCCCATCCGCGCATTCACGCCACCATGGGCGACTATGCGCATGCCGACCGTCTGCCCGGCATGGTGTCGATCTACATTGACGGCATGGACTCCGAGGAGCTCATCATCAAGCTGGACGCCGCCGGCTTTGAGGTATCGGCAGGCTCGGCGTGCTCGAGCGGCAGCATGGACCCGAGCCATGTTTTGAGCGCGATGGGCATCGGTCGCGAGCAAGCTCTCGGCGCTCTTCGCATCTCGTTCGATGACCGCGTGAACCCAGCCGATCTGGACGACTTTGCCCAAGCGCTGCTGTCGATCGTGGGTGCCGCATGATCGTCGCCGAGCTCGAGCGCGCTCTGCTGGCACGCTATCCAAAGACGGACACCGAGCCCTGGGACCACGTAGGCTTATCCGTGGGCGACCCTGCCGCCGAGATCACCAGCGTGACCTGTGCGCTCGATGCAACCGAGGCCAACGTGCACCGCGCTCTCGAGGCCGGTGCCAACGTTCTGCTGACGCATCACCCTATCTATATCAAGGCTCCTGAGGCCTTTTGCCCAGCGGATGCCACACGCCCCCAATGCAGCGCGGCGCTCTACGAGGCAGCGCGTTGCGGCGTGAGCATTATCTCGCTCCACACTAACCTGGACCGGTCGCACGAAGCCCGCGTCTGCCTGAGCGAGCTGCTGGGTGCCACACCCGTGAGCTCACTGGAGCACTTGGACGACCCCGAGGCCACCGGCCTGGGCGCGCTTGCAACGCTCAACGACCCGTGCACGCTGCGCGATCTTGCCACCCGTGCTGCCACGGCATTTGGCAGCGACCCGCGTGTGTGGGGCGAAGCCGAGCACGCATGCCGAACCGTCGCTATTTTGGGCGGCTCCCTGGGCGACTTTGGAGAGCTCGCCATCGCCACGGGCGCAGATGTTGTCGTGACGGGCGAGGCGGGCTACCACGTGGCGCAAGACCTTGCCTTGCGTGGGCTGTCGGTGATCTTGCTCGGCCACGACCGCTCCGAGGAGCCGTTCGTTGATATATTGATGAACTCTGCAGTTGACGCCGGGGTCGACCCCCGTCATGCGATTAAAATACTGAACCCTTGCCAATGGTGGACTGTGACAAAAGGAGAGAACTTATGAGCGCCGGCGCTACGCTACTCAAGCTGCAACAGATTGATTTGGAGCTCGCCCGCAACAAGAGCGAACTTGCCAATATGCCGGAGCTCAAGGAGCTCGCTTCCAAGCGCAAGACCTATGTGAAGCTCAAGTCCGAGATGACCAAGCTCTACGCCCAGCGCAAGGATCTGGACATTGAGCTCGACGATCTCAATACAACCGAGATTCAGACCAACAACGCCATCGAGGCCGCCAAGAAGCGCCACGTCGACGGCTCCGACTACCGCGAGGTTCAGGACCTGGAAAATGAGCTCGCCACCCTGGCCAAGCGTCTGGACAAGATTGAGCACACCCGCAAGGACGTCGTTGTCGCCCATAAGGAGGCGCTCCACCGCGAGGCCCGCGCGCAGGCAATCATCGCCAAGTTCGAGGAGGGCGTGAAGGCCGATACCAAGGCCGCCCGCGCCAAGGCTGCCGACCTGCAGGCTCAGATTGACGCCGCCGCTAAGGAGCGCACCGCGCTTGCTGCCACGCTGCCGGCCGACGTTCTCACCGACTACGAGCGTCTGCTCAAGCAGTTCCGCGGCCTGGCCGTCGAGACCATCCAGGGCAACATCCCCACGGTCTGCCACACCGCGCTGCAGGCATCGTCCATGAGCGACCTGAACCACGACGGTAGCGAGATTACGCACTGCCCGTACTGCCACCGCCTCCTGGTGCTCCCGAGCAAGGAAGCTTAAACGATGGCGGCACCCAACAATTCAATGCAACTTGAGGGAAAAACGATCCTGCTGGGCATTACCGGCGGGATCGCCGCCTATAAGTCGTGCAATATCGTGCGCCTGCTGCAAAAGCGCGGCGCGCGCGTCAAGGTCGTTATGAGCGAGCATGCCACCGAGTTTGTGGGGCCGCTTACCTTCCGCGCACTCACCAATGAGCCGGTCGCGGTTGGCCTATTCGACGATCCCTCCGACCCCATCCACCACATTTCGCTGGCGCAGGAGCCCGATCTGGTGGTCGTGGCGCCCGCGACGGCCAATATCATCGCCAAGATGGCCAACGGCGTCGCCGATGACCTCATCTCCACCACGCTGCTTGCGACGCCGCGACCCATCGTGATCGCACCCGCTATGAACAACGGCATGTGGAAGGCGCCGGCGACGCAGGCCAACATGGCCACGCTGCTCGAGCGCGGTGTCCATGTGGTGGGTCCGGGCAGCGGCTACCTTGCCTGCGGCGACGTGGACACGGGACGCATGAGCGAGCCCGAGGACATCGTAGAGGCTGTCTGTGAGGTGTTCAACCCCGCGCCACAGGACCTGGCAGGTAAGCGCATCGTAATTACCGCCGGTCCCACGCACGAGCCGATCGACCCCGTGCGATTCATTGGCAACCGCTCTTCGGGCAAGATGGGCATCGCCCTGGCGGGGGAGGCCGCACGCCGCGGCGCTGCGGTCACGCTCGTGTTGGGACCGACATCACTCGATGTGCCCCGCGGCGTGGAGTGCGTGCGCGTGCAGACCGCCGCAGAGATGCTCCAGGCGGCCCTGAGCGCCTTCCAGACGGCGGATGCGGCAATTTGTGCGGCCGCCGTCGCCGACTACACCCCCGCGGCCCCTGCGGACCATAAGCTCAAAAAGGCCAACGAGCGCCTGGATCGCATCGAACTGGTCGAGACGGTCGATATTTTGGCCGAGCTCTCGCGCCAGAAGGGCGAGCGATGCGTGATCGGATTTGCGGCCGAGACCGATAACGTTGTCGAGTACGCAGAGCGCAAATTGGCCCGCAAGGGGTGCGATGTAATAATCGCCAACGATGTCTCACGCACCGATTCGGGCTTTGGGACCGACACCAACAAGGCCTGGATTGTGAGCACAACGAGTACGCAAGAACTTCCCGTACTAACAAAACCCCAGCTCGCAGATACAATTTTGGACTTGCTTCAAAATTTGTAAAAAAGTTCTTGCACAAGGCTAAAGTTTCGGGTTAATATACTCCCTGTTGCGAGCGAGAGCAGAGCAACAAACAAAAGCTTCGGGACGTGGCGCAGCTTGGTAGCGCACTTGACTGGGGGTCAAGGGGTCGCTGGTTCGAATCCAGTCGTCCCGACCAGAAGTTTGCAGGTCAGGCACTTAGTGCCTGACCTTTTTTGTTTTAAGCACCATGATTATTTTGCTTAAAGCAACAACATTCCCGATCGATGTGATTACTGAATCAAAACGTGTACATCAGCCACCAAAATCGACATTTTTCGACATGTTTGGAGGCTGATGTACACGAATGCGAAATCCCCGCCGCCTAAAAGCGCCCTCCACATGTCTGGACTCTCTATGCTTACGCTGGATAGACATCGCCGGAACGGGTATAGTATCGAAAGTTTTGTCGTTAACCAGCGGGGGAGTCCTGTGGGCATCAAAAAGAAGATCAAAAAGGAGCTTATCGGCACTTCCGATTACCCGTCGAATAAGATCTTTACGATCTCCAATTTCATCACCTTTACGCGCCTGATCCTCACCCTGGTATTCCTGTACCTGTTTGTGACGGATAACAACCGTGTCATCGCCATCGTTATCTACGCCGTTGCCGCCTCCACCGACTGGATGGACGGCCAGATCGCCCGCATGACTAAGACGGTCTCATGGCTCGGCAAGGTCATGGATCCCATCTGCGACCGTGCGCTGCTGTTCACCGGCGTACTTGGCCTGGTGGTCCGCGGAGAGCTACCCATCTGGGTCTGCGTGCTCATTATTGGCCGCGACATCTATCTGGGCATCGGAACGCTTATCGTGCGTCATTATCATCGTCGCCCCATCGATGTCGTCTTCCCCGGAAAGATTGCCACAGCGCTGCTCATGACCGGATTCTCGCTCATGCTGCTCGGTTTCCCCGTTATTGACGGCCTGCATCTTCTACCTTCATCCCTTACGGCCTTCCCGGGCCTCAACGGAAGCTCGGTGCCCCTCGGCATCTTCTTTGTGTACGGCGGCGTGATCTTCTCCATGCTCACGGCTGTCATCTACTCCATTAAAGGCGGAGCGGCCATTAAACAGGCTCTCATGCATCCCGAAGACGAGGACATCGACTTTCTGAACCCTGAAATCGAAGACTGATTCGTTGGGGTATGATTACGTACGGTTCATTATTTGCGGCACGTCCGCGATAAGTTAGGGGTTGTCATGGACAACATGGTTAACAATATGCCTCAGAATGATAAGACTGCTGACGCTACCTGCGTATTCCGCGTGCCTTCAAGCGACGTCACCGTTCCCGACCTCATGGCCAACGTGCGCATCACCGCCCCCGTTCTGTCCATCGTCAAGGGTCCGCAGACTGGTGCCGCCTTTGAGCTCGAGGACGACGTGACCACCATCGGCCGCGATCCTGCGAACGGCATCTTCCTCAATGACATGACCGTTTCGCGCAGCCACGCGCGCATTATTCGCGAGGGCCTCGGCGCTCGCATCGAGGACTTGGGCTCGCTCAATGGCACCTGGGTCGACGGTGCCATCGTCAATGCAGCCCCGCTGCACGACGGTTCTTCCGTCCAGATCGGTACGTTTACGCTCATCTACCACGAGAGCACGCCGGAGCGCATCGAAACCGGTGAGTAGGGCATGGCCGAACGCAACTATCTGAGTATCGGCCAAGTCGTCAACCTACTTCGAGGCGCATACCCCGATCTTTCGAACTCAAAAATTAGATTTCTAGAGGATGAGGGGCTCATTACCCCTCATCGTACGCCTAAGGGATACCGTCAGTACTCCAAGGAGGACGTTGATCGCCTGGAGGTCATCCTGCACTTGCAGAAGACCCGCTACATGCCGCTCAACGTGATTAAGCAGCGCTTGGAAAACGCCACGGACCTGTCAACGCTCGCTTACGAGGTGGGCTTGCTGTCCGATGTTCCGCTCAAGACGGAGCCCAAGGAGACTAAGCAAAAGCTGCATCCCATCGAGACCATTCCCGATATGCTGGGCGTCGAGATTTCGTTTATCCGCTCACTCGCCGAGAACGACCTCATTCGCATCATCAAGAGTCCGCAGAATCGCGAGCTTGTCGATGGCCGCGATTTTCCGATCATCCGCTACTGCTCCGAGCTGTCACGCTTCCATATCGAGCCGCGCAACCTGCGTCAGTACGTGTCTTCCGCCAACCGCGAGTCCTCGATGTTTGAGCAGGTGCTCGTGAGCATGCTCGGAATGGATACCTCCGATGACGAGCGCGACGCCAAGCTCGAGCGTGCGTTTAAGAAGCTTCACGACCTGACGGAAGGTGTGCACACTGCGCTGCTCAAGAACCGCGTTTTTGAGTCGCTCAACGCCGTGGTCGAGGACGCCGACATCGATGCACTCGATGAGGAAATCACTCGCTCCGAGTCCACCAAGGCCAAAAACGAAGAGATAGCCGCGCCGGCTTCGCACGAGGATTCTCTCGTCAAGCCGCTCAAGGTCGTCCCCCCTTCGCAATCCGGCACCGCCACCGCGGCCAAATAACCGCTGCCGCTTATCCGGCAACCCATTGAAAGGTCCTGAAATGTACGACTTCGAATCTCAAATCGTCGACATCCCCGACTATCCCGAGCCCGGAGTCATCTTTAAAGACATCACGCCGCTCTTTGGCAATCCCGAGGCGCTCAAAGCCATGACCGATTCCCTCGCCGAGCACTTTGCCGGCATGGGAATCACCAAGGTCGTGGGTCCCGAGGCTCGCGGCTTTATGGTTGGCGTACCGGTGGCTGTAGCCCTTGGCGCCGGCTTTGTTCCCGCACGTAAACCGGGCAAGCTACCGCGCGAGACCGTAAGCCAGAGCTACGAGCTCGAGTACGGCACCGATTCAATTGAGATCCATGCCGACGCTATCAGCTCTAAAGATACCGTGTTGATTCTGGACGACTTGGTCGCGACGGGCGGAACCGTCGAAGCAACAGGTAAACTGGTGCGAGATATGGGCGCAAAGCTTGTCGGTTACGGTTGTATCCTTGAGCTTGCGTTTCTCAACCCGCGCGAGAAGCTCACGCCGTCTGATGACGATGTGGAGCTCTTTAGCCTGGTGACGGTGGACTAGCCGTTACCCTTAGTTACTGGAAAGGAAGCTACATGCGCACAGCAAACACGCATAAAAACATGGCACGCTGCGCTGCTACGGCAACCCTCGCTTGTGTTTTGGGCTTGGGCCTCGCGGCTCCTGCCTACGCCGATACCGCATCCGACCTTGCCGCTGCTCGTACTAAGCTCGAGCAGATCGGTACCCAAACCCAGCAGATTTACGATGAGCTCGCCACGCAGACGCAGGCGCTCGATCAGACTGCTGGCGAGATCACGCAAAAGCAGCAAGAGATCGCCGATGGTCAGGCCAAGCTCTCGACCTATGTCGCCGGCGAGTACAAAACCGGCGGTCTGAGCCTGCTTCAGGTTCTGACGGGTGTCGATGACCTGAGCGATATGCTCAACCGTCTGTTCTACTACGGCAAAGTTTCCGATAAGCAAGCTCAGACCATTCAAGAGGTCAAGGAGCTTAAGCAGCAGCTCACCGATAAGCAGGCCGAGCAGGAGAAGAACGTCGCCGCCACGCAAAAGAAGGTCGACGAGCTTAACGCCCAGCAGGCTGAAGCCCAGAGCGTCGTAAACTCCCTGGATTCGCAGCTGCAGGCCGAGCTTGCCGCCGAGGCCGAGGCCAACGCCGCGCTGCAGGCCGGCATCAACGCCAGCACCGCCGAGAAGGCCACGGTGAGCAACGAGACTGCCGGTACGACCGAGAACACCAACAACGGTGGCCAGACCAGCAATAACAACAACCAGGGCGGCAACACTCCGGCTCCTACGCCGGCACCTGCTCCGACACCGCAGCCCTCCACGCCTGCTCCGGCTCCGACGCCTTCTGCTCCGAGCCAGTCCGTCGACGGCGGTTCTGTTGTCTCGCGTGCATACAGTAAGCTTGGTTGCGCTTATTCCTGGGGCGGAATTGGCCCGAACAGCTTCGACTGCTCTGGTTTTGTTAGCTATTGCCTCACTGGTCGCTATTGCCGCCTGGGCACCACGGGTACCTTTATGGGCTGGACGCGTGTGTCCGATCCGCAGCCCGGTGACGTTGTGGTCAACTCGTACCACACCGGCATTTACATCGGTGGTGGTCAGATGATTCATGCTTCCGACTACAACACGGGTGTCATCATCAGCTCCGTTGCCGCCGGCATGAACAATAACTACATCTTCGTGCGCTATTAAGTCATCTTACACAGCGTGTGAATGTGGACCTCGTGGCTTTAAGTCGCGAGGTCCATTCTTTTTTCTCTAATCTTGTACGGTTATCTAGTATTCAAAACTAGATAGCCGTACATTCAATTTGCAAGATGGCTATAATTGAATGGGAACAATTAGAAAGGACCCTCTATGAGCTGGGCACTTATCTCCGATTCAAGCTGTAACCTCCGCGATTGGCAACCGACCGCGCCCCATACCACCTTTGCATTTGCGCCCCTCAAAATTCGAGTGGGGGAGCGTGAATTCGTCGATGACCTTTCGCTCGATGTTCATGAGCTCAACTGCGCTGTTCAGGCGGAGACGAACGCTTCTTCGAGCGCTTGTCCCAGCGTAGGGGAGTGGGCCGAGCTCTTCAAATTGGCAGACAAGACCATCTGCATGCCGATCTCTGAGGGCGTGTCGGGCAGCTACAACGCGGCAGCCACGGCTCGCGATATGGTTCTTGCCGAGGAGCCCGACCGACAGATTCATCTAGTCAATTCACGCGCAGCTGGCGGCAAAATGGACCTCATTTTCTTGCTGTTCGACCGCTATCTTGCAAGCAATCCGGATGTCTCGTTCGAGGAAGCTTGCGCATACTTCGATAGCCTTGAGCAGAACAGCAAAATCCTCTTCAGCTTGTGCAATTACGAAAACCTCGCCAAAGCCGGACGTATCCCTAAGGCAGCCGGCGTTATTGCCAACAAGCTCAATATCCGCATTTTGGGCACGGCGAGCGAGGCCGGTAAAATCGAACTCGTCGGGCACACGCGTGGCGAAAAGAAGATGCTCAACAAGATCATCGATACCATGGAAGCCGAGGGTTTTACGGGCGGCGAGGTCGTCATCGATCACGTTGAGAACGAAGCTGGAGCCCAGGCGCTTACTGACCGCATAGTCGAGCATTGGCCCGGCTCCAAAACCATCATCATGCCCTGTAACGGGCTAGATTCATACTATGCCGAAATGCATGGGCTCATTATCGGCTACGGCATGGGCGTGGCTTCGGGCAAATAAAGTCCAATCAAGCAAAAATACGGGCGGTACAAAGCGACAGATGGCTCTTTGTACCGCCCGTTTTATACGTCGGCTAGCTATTAAACCCGTTGAACTTGAGATAGCTCATCAAGTAAGCCTTCGAAACGAAGGACGATACCGCGCTACGCACAAGCAGCGACTCACGCGTTACCTGATGCGCCGTATCGGGCACGGGAGTCTGCTCGACGGAAAACGCCGCACGAATCGATGCCTCGAGCTGATCGACCACATAATCAAAGGCCGTCGGGGCATCGTAGCTCAAACGCTGAATGTTAAAGAGTGCCTGCACAGCAGCAATAGGTAGTACCTGCTTAAAGATGCAGATAGCGATCAGGCGGGCAATCTGCTCGCGGCCATATTGCTTTTTGACCGGAGCAGGCACTAGGCCGACCTTTACGTAGTTATTGATCATCGATGGCGTAATGATAGGCTGCTCAACGCAAAGGGACAGCGGCTCCATCCACAGCGCAACATACTCAATGACCTGGTCGCGGTAGAGCGTCACATTGGGCAACTGGTCATAGCGCGGCAGACTCAACGTATTGAGTTTGCGTACGATATCGGACTGAATAAATGCATCAGGCAGCACAGTGGGCTGAATATCCTCAGGTTTAATGCTGACCGACGAATTAGACATCGGAATAACGTGTTTAACGTGGTTCATAAAGGTCCTCCGTTCATCTTCTATATTGTATTCTAGATTATCTAGTTTTGAATACCACATAGCCGGCAAGAAAAATGGCGGGACAGTGCACTGATGCATCGTCCCGCCATTTAGTTAATAGATAACAACCTTACATAAGATATATTATCGTACTTATCAATGGAGAAATGCATATGCGCTGGTTGCCGCTATGGCTCCATCAGAAACGGCGGTCACAACCTGGCGTAAACGCTTGGAACGGATATCGCCAGCGGCAAATAGACCTGGCGTGCGGGTCGCCATAGATTCATCAGTTAGAATGCCGCCATCAGGCGCCAGATCGACTAAATGCTCAACAAGCTCGGTATGGGGTTGCGTGCCGGTAAAGACAAAAATGCCAAACGAGCCAGGCTCAAATGACTCGGTATGAATTTCCCCGGATGCATTGTCCTTAAAGGCAATCGTCGTTGGCATCGCTTCACCAGAAAGTTCAACAATACTAGTTTGGTACCTAACTGTAATATTGTCCTTTTCGAGTACTTTCTGAACAACACCATCAGGTGCACGGAACTGATCGCGACGCAAGACGATGGTCACGCTGCTGGCGATTTCTGACAAGAACAGGGCTTCCTCACAGGCAGCATTGCCGCCGCCAATGACAAAAACCTGCTTGCCACGGAAGAACATGCCGTCACACGTCGCGCAATACGAAACGCCACGACCGCGATACGTATCCTCGCCAGCGAAACCAGCAGATCGCGGCGTGGCACCCATGCAAGCGATAACGCTCGAGGCCAGCGTATCGCCCATATCGTGATGCACCGTAAACAGCGCTGCATCGGCATCGTAATCGATACACGTAACCATGCTCCATGCGACCTGTGCTCCCAGGCCCTCTGCATGCTGCTGAAAACGCTCGCCGAGTTCGGCGCCGCTCAAGAGCGGAATGCCCGGATAGTTCTCGACTTCATTGGTCGTGGCGATCTGTCCACCCGACATGCCCTGCTCAATCACGGTCGTCGTCAGGTTGGCACGCGCAGCGTAAATGGCGGCAGCATAGCCCGCGGGGCCTCCACCGATAATCGCAACATCAATCGGCTGATCGGTAGTCATGGAATATCCTCTCGTCGATACATTGACGTTCTTTGCGCTCATACCCAAATTTACGTGAACATGACACTCATGCACTACAATGTTAAATCGCGTAACAAAGCTGAAGGGGAGTTATCGATGGATCAAACGCAGACGGGCAATAGCGCTCCCCTGCCCATGCAAGCCACTCCCCAACCGGAGCAAATGACCGTTTTACCTGCACAAAAACCCCTGGTAACCATTGTGCACGCATCGGTTGGATCGGGCCACAAAGCCGCCGCCAACGCGATTGCACAAGCATTTGACCTTATCCGCGGCACCAAGGGAATCCCTGAGGACGTTGAGATCGAAGTCCTGGATATCCTCGATTTTGGACGCATTAGGTTCGATGGTAATAAAACAGCAGCGTCGTTTACCGGCGCCACGCGCCCCATTTACGACCTGACCTGGCGATATACGCTTACGGGACATCTTCTCTGGGGTGGCGGCACAGCATGGTCGCGAATTATGTTCCCCGCCTTCAACGAATATATTCATCGCCGCAGGCCTATTGCCGTGGTCGCAACGCACATCACAGCAGCCAATGTTGCCGTGGGTGCCCGCGTAATTACGGGTATCGATTATCCGGTCATCTGCGTACCGACCGACTACGAAGTCGAGGGCTGGTGGCCCCACAAGGACACCGATCTATTCTGTGTTGCCAACGAATTTATGGCCGAAACGCTGCGCCCACGCAAGGTTCCCGAGTCAAAGATCCGCATAACGGGCATCCCCATTCGTGACGGTTTCGATACCGGTTACAAACGCGAAGATGAGCTCAGCAAGTTCAATCTCCCCATAGACAAAACCGTCGTATTGGTGATGGCCGGCGCCAGTTTGCCCCAACCATACGTGCGTTTCCGTGCCGCAATGGACCACACACTCCCCTTCTTACGCAGCTTTGAGGACATGCACTTTGTCTTTTTGCCTGGCAAGGATAAGGAATACGCCACCCGCCTCAAGACGCTCTTCGACGCCATGAAACTCGACAACGTCACGGTTCTGGACTACGTGGACGACATGGCGGCCCTCATGCACGGCTGCGATCTAGCAATCCTCAAGTCGGGCGGGCTCACCGTCACCGAGTGCCTGTGCGCTCATCTGCCGATGATCCTGCTGGGCAAATCATACGGTCAGGAAAAGGCCAACACCACGATGCTCACCGGAATGGGCGCCAGCATGCATGTCACCACCGCACGAGAACTCATCGTGACGCTTCGTCACCTGCACGACCACCCTGAGTCGCTCAAAGCGCTACTCATCAACGGCGAAGTCCTGCGCCGTCCACGCGCAGCCGAAGACATAGCCATCGCAACCATGGAGCTAGTAGGCAAGCCCCAAAAGCGCAAACGAGCCTTCTGCCGCTTCTACTGGGGCGGAAAACCCGCGCACATCCGCTAGTCGAATGTCCGCCGCTCTGTCGGAGCCGCCCTTATATCATTCCATGCTCAAACATTCTCGCTTCGCTGCGAAACTGCGCGTGGAACGAAATAAGGGCGGCTCCGACAGAGCGGCTGCGTTTACTTACTAGCAGCTACTTCGGTATCCCCTCCATTAGAACCTGCAAAGGTAAAACAGGAAAATATAAATGCAGTAAGCCGATGCGACAAAGGAACAGTTCCGTTGTCGCATCGGCTTACTAGAAAGATTTTTTAATCTCAAGCATGTAGTCCTTTCGCCTGAGCCCCATACATATCGTCCCGCGCGCAGTTTCGCAGCGCAGCGAGAATGTTTGAGCACGGGATGATATGTATGGGGCTCAGGCGAAAGCGGGATACGAGCGCCCCTAGGCGACGCCGGAGGAGCCGAAGCCTCCTTTGCCTCGGTCGGTTTCGTCTAGTTCTTCCACTTCTACGAGGTTGACCGTGGGGACTTCTTGGATGACGAGTTGGGCTATGCGGTCGCCTTTGTTGATTTGGATATTGTTGGAGGAATCCAGATTAATGAGGATAACCTTGAGTTCTCCTCGGTAGTGGGCGTCGATGAGGCCCGGCGTATTGACTATAGACAGGCCCTGCTTGATGGCTAAGCCGCTTCGGGGCTGGACGAAGCCGGCGTAGCCATCGGGCAGGGCGATGGCCACCCCGGTAGAGACCAGACGACGTTCGAAGGGCTTCAGGACGCAGTCCTCGTTGGAGCGCAGATCCAAGCCGGCATCGGTGGGATAGGCGTATTTGGGAAGCTCGACGGTGGGATCGAGACGCTTTATGTTGAGGGTAATGTTGGACATGGAATCACCTTAGCTTGTCGAGCTCTTGCAGAAACTCATCGACGTCTTTGAAATCGCGGTAGACCGAGGCAAAACGGATGTACGCCACCTTGTCGATCTTTGCCAAGCGCTTGAGCACCATGTCACCCAACTCATGAGACGTGACGGCCGTCAGTGTGCGAGAGCGCAGCTCGACCTCGATGTCGTCGATAATCTCATTGAGCTTCTTAGTGTCGATATCGCGTTTGATAGTGGCGCGCATCAAGCCGACGAGCAGCTTATTGCGATCGAACCGCTGCTTGGTTCCGTCTGACTTAATGACCTCGATTGGGTCTTCGCATCGCTCAAACGTTGTAAAGCGATAGTTACACGAGCAACATTCGCGACGGCGCTTAATGGTGTTATTTGACTCCTGCATACGGGAATCAACGACGCGGGTATGTGCCTTGCCACATTTGGGACAGCGCATGGTACCTCCTCTTAAACGATAACAAGGGTACCATGCGCAGCGCGATAATGATTACGAACGAGCAGGAACCTTAAGATGCGCACCGGCGGCGAGCGAACCATGCTCCAGATGATTGACGTTACGGATCATGTCGGAAGTCTCTTGCGTGGAAAGGCCTTCGATAGGATATTCCTCGGCAAGCGACCAAAGAGAATCACCAGGCTGAACGCGAATAGTCTCGTAGGTAACGTTGGAAACGGACTCGGCATACGCGGCGTGACGAGCGCTAAAGACCGACGTAGCGAGGACAACGAAGAGCGTAAGCGCGACGGCAACGGCGACAATCGTCGGAACCTTCAGGGCAACGCGGGCCGGCGCAACTACAGCCTGCTGATTGCGAGCAGGCTTTACGGTCAAAGGCTGAAAACCGGAGCGGCCACCCTGAACAACCGTAAAAGTGGGTTCTGCAGGCGTCTCGAGTTTAAGGGCAAGGTTTCCCTGGACCATATTCGTTGCGTTCATCATGTTCTCCTCTCGCGTGTTTTGCTGAGAACAGTTTTATCAAGCCGCGCGGACAAAAATGTCTAGCGCGAGAACGAATGTTCGGTTATTATTATCTTCGAACAGTTGTTCCTGTCAAGCAAAATTCGAACATTTGTTTGACATGGGTAGAGAGGATGCCCTGATGGCTCGCAAAATTACCAAGCGTCAGCAGCAAATTTACGACTTCATCAAGGAATATCAGCAGGAGAAAGGTTATCCGCCCAGCGTGCGCGAGATGGCTTCTGCCGTGGGCCTTTCCTCCCCCAGCACCGTGCACGCCCATCTATCTGCCCTGGAGGCGCGCGGGCTACTCAAGCGCGATGCCACCAAACCGCGCGCCCTGGAACTCTTTAACGAGGACGGTTCTTCTGTCTCAATTTCTAAATCTGACGAACCCACCGCACCTCGCGGAACGGTCTCGCTACCGCTCGTTGGTCGCGTCGCGGCTGGGATTCCCATTCTGGCCGAGCAGAATATAGAAGACACTTTTACTATCCCGACCGAAATCGCCACTGATCAGGGTTCCTTTATCCTTGAGGTGCATGGGAGCTCAATGATCAATGTCGGCATCTTCAATGGCGATTACATCATCGTCCGTGAACAAAAGAGTGCCATGAACGGCGAAATTGTCGTGGCCATGATTGATGGTTCAGCGACCGTCAAGACATTCTACAAGGAGCAGGGACGCGTACGCCTGCAGCCAGAGAATGACACCATGGAGCCTATCTATGCAACGAATCCCGTTATCTTGGGCAAAGTCGTCGGCTTGATGCGCCGGTTCTCGTAATGCAAAAACGCATCACCATCTTTGATACCGTCCGCGGGTTTACGATGATTCAATGGCAGGTTTTCACGCTTGCTACGATCTCGCCTACCTGTACGGTTGGGATATGCCCTGGTTTACCCAGACTGTCTTTCAAGACATCTGGCGCGCCAGCATCAGCTGGGTATTCTTGTTTATCGCGGGTTGGATGTGCACTCTTTCGCGCAACAATATCAAACGTGCCGCCAAATACGCCTTAGCAGCACTCGTCGTCTGGTTGGCAACAACACTTGTCTCAGTAGACGATTCGGTTAATTTTGGCATCATCTACTGCATGGCCGCATGTACCGGCATCGTGGCGTTGACCGATCCCGTCCTTAAGAAGATATCGGCGAGATGGGGCATGTCCCTATGCCTTGTGTTGTTCGCCCTCACCTGGAGCATCCCCAAAACGATCTACCCTGTCCCCTACCTGGCGTGGCTGGGATTTCCGAACCCTGGGTTTGTTTCAGGTGATTACTACCCCATCATCCCGATTATCTTTATGTATCTTGCAGGATACTTCGCCGCACATATAGCGCAGGGAATCGATAAAACCGCCCCAATCTGGGCCTACGCCAACCCCCTGCCGGCGCTCGCCAGCCTTGGACGTCATGCACTCCCCTTTTATCTGCTGCATCAGCCCATCATTCTGGGCATTTTGGAGCTCGTCTACTCGGTGCGATAACGCTCGAGCCGCGGCGCGATACGGGCCGGAAGCTTCGCCACAATACGAACGCCGTCCTCAAGATATTCCTCGTGCAAAAGGGTTCCCTGCTCATGCACCAGCGTAATGAGGGCGCCCTCGCGATACGGGATATCAGCAGAGAGCAACACATCGGTAGCAGCCGCCTCACGAGCAATACGGTCGACGAGATCGTCGAGTCCCTCGCCCGTCTGGGCCGAGAACAGCACGGCCTCGGGATAGCGACGACGGAAGCTCAGTCGATCAACGCTATCGAGAAGATCGATTTTATTGAATACGGTCAGCGTTAAACGCTCTCCAGCGCCGATCTCATCAAGCACGCGGTCGACAGCCTCCAGCTGCCGCTCATAGTCCTCGTCAGACGCATCTACGACTTTGAGAATTAGATCGGCACCCAACACCTCGGACAGTGTCGATTTAAAGGCATCGACCAGACCA
Organism: uncultured Collinsella sp.; assembly: GCA_900542555.1. Lineage (GTDB taxonomy): Bacteria > Actinomycetota > Coriobacteriia > Coriobacteriales > Coriobacteriaceae > Collinsella. Next base: position 17,903 of record UQNU01000010.1, on the reverse strand, counting down.
TGCGGCAGCTTTTGAATAAAGCCGACGGTATCGGTGATCGTCATGCCGCGACCGCCGGGCAGGCGATACGAACGCGTCGTCGGGTCGAGCGTAGCAAACAACTTGTCCTGCGAAAGTACCGTAGAGCCGGTCAGGCGATTGAGCAACGTCGATTTACCGGCATTGGTATAACCGGCTAACGCGACGCGAAACGCCGGTGACTCAATGCGGCTCTTGGACTGGACATCGCGACGCTGTTCAACCTGCTTAAGCTCACGACGAAGCGCGGCAATCTTATTACGAATGAGGCGACGGTCGACCTCGAGCTGACTTTCACCCTGACCAAAGCGTGAGCCGATGCCGCCGCGCGTCTGCTCCTTGGCGAGATGGCTCCACATGCCACGCAGACGAGGCAACAGATATTGAAGCTGTGCCAGCTGTACCTGTAGGCGTCCCTCACGCGTCTGAGCATGCAGGCCAAAGATATCCAAGATCAGTGCCGTACGATCGATAATCTTTACCGGCTCGCCCACCGCTTTCTCCAAATAGGATTGCTGCGAGGGCGTCAGGTCGTCGTCAAAAATAACGACATCGGCATCCATGCGATGCACCAGGCCGCACAGCTCTTCAACCTTACCGGAACCGATAAACGATTTAGGATACGGCTTTACCAAACGCTGAGACAAGCGAGCCACGCACTGGGCACCAGCCGTATGGGCAAGGCGCTCCAGCTCATCGAGCGATCGATCGAGTGGCCATGCATTGTCGCGCCACTCAACACCAACCAAAATGGCACGCTCGGGCTCGGGCGACGTGGGAACAAGGGGAAAACGGGCCATTAGGCAGCCTCAATACGATGCAGGATATCAGCAACGACCTCATCGATCGTACATTCATCCATATCAAACCACACGATACGGTCATCGCGCTTAAACCACGAAAGCTGACGCTTGGCATAACGACGCGAACGCATCTTGATGAGTTCGCGAGCCTCATCCATGCTCATCACACCATTGAAAGCATCGATGATCTCTTTATAGCCAATTGCCTGCATCGACGTCAGGGCATCTCCCAGCCCCTGGCCCATAAGACCGCGGACCTCATCGACAAGACCCTGCTCAAACATCAGATCGACGCGCAGATTAATGCGCTCGTAGAGCACCTCGCGATTACGCGTCAGACCAAACCACAGAGCGTGATAATGCTCGCGCGGAACACTAAACTGCGACTTTTGCTGCGCGTAGGAGATACCATCATCATGCATCTCGAGCGCACGAATCACACGGCGCACGTTATGGGGATGAATAACAGCAGCAGATTCTGGGTCGCGCTCGGCAAGCAGGGCATGCAGTTCTTCCTCGCCAATACGCTCGGCAAGCTCCTGATAGCCCGCACGGCGATCGTCCTCAAGTTCACCCGAGGGAAAGTCCATCTCATCGAGGGCGGCCTTGAGATACAGCCCCGTACCCCCGCAAAACACCGGCAGGCGGCCCTCGCCAAGCAAGCGCTCAACATGCGCGCGAGCGTCAGACTGATAAAGCGCAGCAGAATATGCCACACCCGGCTCTACAATGTCGACAAGACGCAGCGGCGCCGTACACTCATCGGGCGCCATCTTTGCGGTACCGATGTCCATGCCGCGATAGATTTGCATCGCATCGCACGACAGCACTTCGGACGAAAGACGAGCTGCCAAACGGTCGGCAACATCACTCTTGCCAACCGCCGTCGGACCGACGATCGCAACGGCGGAAAGACCTGCCCTGGGAGAAACCATTAGCGCGGCTCGCCCACAACGGAGCCGGACAAATACCAGGTCTTGGCAATGTCAACGTCAACATCAACGATCTTGCCAACAAGCTGATCGATGCTGTAACCCTCGGGGATAGGCGCATGCACGGTCTGATTCTTGGGACTCTTGCCCAGCAGGACCGCGTCGTTCTTTTTACTCGTTCCCTCAATGAGCGCCGGCACCACAGTATGAAGCTCACCCTGGTTATACTCGTGAGCCGTAGTCTCGATAACCTTAACCAGGCGGTTGAAACGCTCGAGAATAACCTCATGCGGCGTGGGATCGTCAATCTCTGCGGCCGGAGTACCGGCGCGCTTGGAATAGATGAAGGTATAGGCCTGAGCATAGCGGACCGTCTCGGCAAGTGAGAGCGTCTGCTCAAAGTCTTCTTCAGTCTCGCCCGGGAATCCAACGATAATATCGGTCGAGAGCGCGATATCGGGCATGCGGTTGCGAATGCGATCGACCAGGCCCAGATAGTCCTCGCGTGTATAACGGCGATTCATCTCTTTGAGGATACGCGTGGAGCCCGACTGAACGGCCAAGTGAAGCTGCGGCATGACGGCAGGCGTCTCGGCCATGGCGTCGATGGTCTCGGGCAGCAGATCCTTAGGATGAGAAGAGGTAAAGAAGATGCGCTCCACACCCGTATCGCCCGCGGCACGCAGCAGATCGGCAAAACGCGGCTTGCCAAACAGATCGCGACCATATGAGTTAACGTTTTGGCCCAGCAGCGTAATCTCACGCACGCCCTGGCGCACCAAACCGGTCACCTCGTCGACAATTTCCTCGAAGGGGCGGCTCTTTTCGCGACCGCGCACGTACGGCACGATGCAGTAGGTGCAGAAGTTATTGCAGCCCGTCATGATGGGCACCCAGGCGTGATACTGGGTCTCGCGATGCCACGGCATGCTCATGGCATCCGAATCCTCATGCTCATTGGTGCGGATATGACGCTTGCCGTCAAGGAACGCCTCGGCAATGAGCTCGGCCACATGTGCGATAGAATGCGTGCCAAAGATGACATTGACGTTATCGACGTTGGTGAGCAGGCCCTCGCCATCACGCTGCGCAATGCAGCCGCCCACGGCAACCACACGCTTGCCCGAAGGCGAAGGCGGCAGGCTTTTGCAGGAATTGCACTGACCGTACAGGCGAGTATCGGCGGCCTCACGCACGCAGCATGTCATAAAGACAACGGTATCGGCATGCTCGGGATCGAGCGCCATGAGGCAACCATACGAATCGAGCAGACCGCTCACGCGCTCGGAATCGTGCTGATTCATCTGACAGCCAAAGGTGCGGATAAAGTAGGTTTTACCGGCAAGAATATCACGTACGGAACGCTGGTCCATGTGCATAAGTCCTAACGATGGAAGGGAGGCGAATCGAGGCAAGCAGAAGCTATGCCACAGGCTTAACATCATCCATGACGACGTTATCCATAGCAGCTCGATTGATCTGGTGAACGTAGATAGAAAGGCGGATGGCCGTGCGCGACTCCCCGTTAATGAGGATGTCGGAGAACACGGGCGCGCAGGAAATATCAAACCCGGTTGGAATCAAAAAACCGCGCGCAATAGCCACGGCCTTTATGGCCTGGTTGACCGCACCGGCGCCGACACACTGAATGTTGACGGGCACACCATCCTTGACCATGCCGGCGATGGCGCCGGCAACGGACGCGGGCGATGATTTGCTTGATACCTTCAGGCAATCCATGAAGAAACTCCTGCGTTTAAAAGTACGTTTTAACTGCAATAACTGTATCGTACCGAGTGGACTCGGTAAAGGCACTATTCCTCTTTGGCAAGATCGAAGGTCACAGTGATTCGATCACGCGAAACACGAATCTTTGGGTCACCGCAAAGGTTGAGATAGTACCGGGCGGCAAGGTCATTAAAGTCACGCTCCACAGCACGCGAAAACTGTGCCATGTCATCCTTGGCAATACGTAGCCCGCGACGATCCTTTGCAAGATCGACAGGAGCCGGCGCATGCGAGGACGAATCACGCTCGCGCAGCAGACGCGCGGTCACACCGCGAACGGGTTTAATCTGCCCTGCCAAAATGCGATGGGCCGTGCGCTCGGACATCTCAAGACCCAAACCCGAACAGATACGGATAAAGTCCTCGGCATCAGAGGCAAGGCCTAAACGATCGACAACCGGAAGCTCGCTCTCGTCATCAATGAACAGGAGACGCGACGTATCGAGCCGACTTGACGCCTGAGCATAAAGGGTCGCGGCAATCTCAGACGGAGAACCAAGATAGACATCGCAACCACGCAACTCCTCGAGCGCAAACTCACAAGCAGCGCGAATAATATTATGCGGACCGCGAGCACAGACATAACGTCCATCCTCATCCTTGACGGCCTGGGGCCAGCTGGACTGATCGGCACGCTCGCTGAGGCGGTCGGCCGCAACGCTCACCTTAAAGGCCGAGCCAAGATCGACGCCGGACGTGACCACACGGGCCTCGTCGGTGTTCTGCTTGATCGAAAACAATGCCATGCCACGACCGTGAACGCCCCAACGGTCCATCTTCATGCTCTCGAGCTTGGAGGTAACGCGGGCATCGAAGATTCGCTCTTGCATATCCTGCGGAACGCCCGAACCGTTATCCAGAAAGACAAGCGTGCGGACGCCATCTTCCTTGGTCGTAGCGAGATAGACTTTGTCGGCGCCAGCATCGCGAGCATTACGGAGCATTTCAATGACGATATCCTCGACATGCTGAATGTCGTGCTTTGCCTGGCGCCTCTCGGCCTCCGAAACGCGGAGGCGGACATAACCCTCGCCAAGGTTCTCCTCGACACGAAGGTTGCCCTCCCCCGACATCGACGCGATAAATGAGATGAGCTCGTTCGCGTCGCTCATGTTATTTAGCGATATCGACAGCGCGGCTCTCGCGAATCACGACGACGCGCACCTGACCGGGATACTCCATATCTTCCTCGATCTGATGGGCGATATCGTGAGCCAGGACCGTGGACTGGGCATCGGAGATCTTGTCCGGCTGAACCATGACGTGGACCTCGCGACCAGCCTGCATGGCATAGGTACGCTCGACGCCATCATGGGAGTTGGCGATCTCCTCGAGCTTCTCAAGACGCTTGATGTAGTTCTCGGCAGACTCGCGACGGGCACCGGGGCGAGAGGCAGAGACAGCATCGGCGGCCTGTACCAGGACATCGAGCACCGTGTTGGGGTCGACGTCGGCATGGTGAGCCTCGATAGCGTGGACGATAACGGGCTTCTCGCCATAACGGCGGGCAAGCTCGGCGCCGATGACGGCATGCGGGCCCTCGACGTCATGGTCGATTGCCTTGCCCAGGTCGTGCAGCAGGCCGGCGCGCTTGGCGGTCACAACGTCCAGGCCAAGCTCGGAAGCCATCACGCCGCACAGGTCAGAGACTTCGAGGGAGTGCTGAAGCACGTTCTGACCAAACGAGGTACGGTAGCGCAGGGCACCAAGGGTCTTGACGATCTCGGGATGCAGGTCGTGGATGCCGGTATCGAAGGCAGCCTGCTCGCCAGCCTCGCGCACGCGCTGCTGAACCAGGTCGGCAGCCTTGTGATACATCTCCTCGATGCGGGCGGGGTGAATGCGGCCGTCGGCGATGAGGTTCTCGAGGGCAACACGGGCGGTCTCACGACGGACCGGGTCGAAGCTCGAAAGAACGACGGTCTCGGGCGTGTCGTCGATCACGAGGTTGACGCCGGAAACCTGCTCGAAGGTCCGGATGTTGCGACCCTCGCGACCGATGATACGGCCCTTGAGGTCATCAGAGGGAATGTGCACGGAGGTAACGGTGACCTCGGCTGTGTGGTCGGCAGCGCAGCGCTGAATCGCCAGGGACAGAATCTCCTGGGCGGTCTTGTGGCACTCGGCGCGAACCTGCTGCTCGGACTCGCGAATGATCGTGGCAGCCTCGTGGGTGACCTCGCCGCGAACCTTATCGAGGAGCTCCTTGTGGGCGTCCTCACGGGTCAGGTCGGCGATACGCTCGAGCTCGGAGGTCTGCTTGGCGCAGAGCTCCTCAAGCTCGCGGGAGCGCTTCTCGACCTGACCGGCCTGGCTGGACAGCTGGTGCTCACGCTTGTCGAGAGCGTCGTTTCGGCGATCAAGGGACTCCTCGCGCTGCATCACACGGTTCTCGAGTGTACGAATCTCGCTCTTACGCTGCTTGTCCTCGGCCTCGGCGGCCTGCTTGTTCTTGATGATCTCCTCTTTAGCCTCGAGCAGAGCCTCTTTTTTGAGGGTCTCGGCCTGACGCTTAGCATCACCGATCAGGGACTCAGCCTGTGCGTGTGCCGACTGGATCTTTTCGTCGGCCTCGTGAAGACTACCCTGCTTGGCGGTGCGCATGTAGGCAATGGCGGCGATGGCACCCAAAACGATGCCAACGAGCGCTGCGATGATAGGCATGCTCACTCCTTTTTATGGATTCGTTACACAACAAAGCGAACCGTCCTTACGAACGGCTCGCGACATTTGAGTAATATGGGCGCAGCTTATGCGGGTCGGATACAGATAAACATATAAACAAACTCATCACAGATGAGCACATATCACAAAGCAAATGACAGTGTTTATCGTACGTTGAACCACAACAACTGTCAAATAAATGGCCCCGGCACGGCGGCTAAAACACGGTGAACGGCAGGACCACAAAACGCATACGCCTAAACCGCACATTCCTCGCATTCGGCATCGAGACGTGCCTTAACGGCATCGGCGGCGATGTGATACGAGAAGCCCTTGCCCATCAAAAACCGAACCAGTTTTTCGAATCCGCGCGTCTCTGGAACACGCCGCTTGGCGAGCAGGGCTGACGCACGCGCCAAATCGTCTTCGACGGCAAAATAATCCTCGGGATAACCGGGAATGTCATCGAGCACGACATGACGGCGCTTGAGCTCGGTCTCGATTTTGCGCTGTCCCCAACCGCGCCGCTTGCGTTCCTCGATAAAGTGCGAGCAAAAGCGGTTCTCGTCTAAAAAGCGATACTCGGTGGCGCGCTCGACGGCGAAATCGATCGCGGGTTGGCGAAAGCCGTAGCGAGCCAGCTTGTCACGGACCTCACCCGTCGCATGGTCGCGGCGCGATAACATCTCGGTCACCATGGTAAGTGCACATTTACGCTCGATGAGCTGCACCGCCTCACGAAAGTTGTCCCAATCACAGGGAAGATCGGGGCGGTTTTTGACATACAGGCGCGCAACCCGCACGGGAATCCAAATGGACCGCTCAAAACCGCCCTCAAGCTCACAATCGATATGTGCGCAAGGCTTTTTGGACGCATATCCGCTCGAGAACGAGGAGGCCGCCTTCTTATCGGGATAGACGACCGTGGCCTCGGTCACCGTATACGACATGAGCGTAACCGCTACTCGTCGTCATCATCGAGCATGGCGGAACCATCGATAGCGTAAAGCTCGTCAAACTCCTCAGGCGCAGGCTGATCGGTCAGCTCCACCTCGGACGGAGCATCGTCATCAAACTCAAGCCCGCAGGCAAGGCGGACCTTATGCTCAATCTCGTCAGCGCAATCGGGGTGTTCGCGCAGGAACGCCTTGGCGGCCTCGCGACCGTTGCCGAGCTTGTCCTCGCCATAGGCAAACCAGGAGCCCATCTTCTTGCAGATGCCGCACTCGACAGCCATGTCCAGAATCGAGCCCTCCTTAGAGATGCCCGTACCGTACATGATGTCGAACTCAGCAGAACGGAACGGAGCTGCCACCTTGTTCTTAACGACCTTGGCGCGCACGCGGTTACCGATAACCTCGTCCTTAAGCTTAATGCTGTCGATACGGCGAATGTCGATACGCACCGAAGAGAAGAACTTAAGGGCGCGGCCGCCCGTCGTAGTCTCGGGGTTGCCGAACATGACGCCGATCTTCTCACGCAGCTGGTTAATGAAGATGCACGTCGTGTTGGACTTGGACAGCGAGCCGGCGAGCTTGCGGAGCGCCTGGCTCATCAGGCGAGCCTGAAGACCGACCGTAGTGTCGCCGATTTCTCCCTCGATCTCGGCACGCGGGGTCAGCGCGGCGACGGAGTCGACGACGATGGCATCGATGGCACCAGAACGCACAAGCATGTCAACGATTTCGAGCGCCTGCTCACCCGTATCGGGCTGGGAAATGAGCACCTCGTCGATATCCACGCCGATGCGCGCGGCATACGTGGGATCAAGCGCATGCTCGGCATCGATAAATGCCACAACGCCACCCATTGCCTGGGCCTCGGCCAGGATCTCGAGCGAAAGCGTCGTCTTACCGGAGGACTCAGGACCGTAAATCTCGACGATACGGCCGCGCGGCACGCCGCCGATACCCAGTGCGGCATCGAGGGCCAGGGCGCCCGTGGGAATGGCCTCGACCTCGAGCTCGGGACCACCGTCGCCGTACCTCATGATGGAACCCAGGCCGAATTTCTTCTCGATCTCGGCCTTGGTGGTGGCGATCATCTCATCGCGCTCTTTACCCGTCGTGCGAGCATGAACGGTACGTACGGGACCTGAATTCTTGGCCATGAATAGCCCTCCTCTTAACAACCTGCATCGATAATAAACGAACGGCTGTTCGTGGTCAACCGTTCAGGCCAATCATATGCAGGCGGTCTTTCCAAAACCCAACCAAACGCCGACCAAACACTGACCAAATGCTTGACCACAAAGAACCAAATATGAACAAGGCAGGCAAAAATACATCTACAACCAGCACAAACGCCAAATGAGCCTAAGGTCCCTATCTCCACAATTAAGGGGCTCGGAGGCCCCTTAAAACACGTCTATTCCATAGAGTTGAGCACAAGGGCAATGCGACCCAATGCCTCCGTGACCGCATGGGCACGAACACACGAACGGTCACCCTCATAGTGGCAGCGCACAGAGTCCACGACCGGCACGCCCCCATCGGCGGAACGATGCGCCCAGCCAATATAGAAAGTGCCCGCCGGATCGTCCTCAGTGCCACCGCCGGGGCCGGCATAACCCGTTGCGCTCACTGCAATATCGCTCTGGTACAGCTCCAGCGAACCCACCGCCATCTCGCGCGCGGTCTGATGCGACACCGCGGTATAGCGGTCGAGCGTCTCCTGCTCAACACCCAGCACGCGATGCTTAATCTCATCGCAATAGGTCACCGCACCGCCACGCAGCACCGCCGAGGCGCCCGGGATATCGGCAATCGTCGAGGCGATCATACCCGCCGTCAGCGACTCAGCCGTCGAAACCGTCACGCCCCGAGCGCTCGCGCGCTCGACAATATCACGCGCCAGCTCCTCGTTATGTGCGGAAATCTGTTCAAAAGAGTCCGTCATACCTACCAAGACCTAGACCGAAAAGACGATCTTGCGGCAGTTCCAGAAATACTGGGCGCCCGAGATAACGGTCAGGACAACGGCAACGGCGTACAGGAAGCGCGACACCGAGTAGATGCCGAGCGTCAGCGCCACCGGGCCAAGGTGCAAGCCGGCCATAGCAAAAACGCACAGGTAACCGCAAATGGAGACCATCGTGGTTGCCGTCTTGTACTTACCGAGCTTATCGGCCGCAACGACCACACCGGCCGCACTCGCGACCATGCGAAGGGCGCTCACCAGAAGCTCACGGAACAGGATAATGAACACGGACCACACGGTCACCGCGCCAAAATCCAAGAACAGCAGCAGGGCCGAGAACACGAGCAGCTTATCGGCGATGGGGTCCAAGAACTTACCGAAGTCGGTGATCTCGTTGCGCGAACGCGCCAGATAACCGTCGACCTTATCGGTGCACGACAGGATCACATACAGAATGAAGGCAGCGGCGGCGAGCGGGCCGTCGAAGGTGCTCCAATCCGTACCGGCAACACTCGTGTGAGAAAGCGCCGACACGATCATGAACACCGGGATAAAGACGATGCGAACGCACGTCACGATGTTGGCGGGCGTCCAGACACTCGTCAGTTCCTTATTGCTCTCGTTAGCCACGACGCTCTCCTACTCCACAACATGACCGATAAGCTCATAGCAGAAGCTATCGGTAAACTCGACGGTCAGAATATCGCCCACGGACGCCTCGCTGGCGTCCAGATGCACCGCGCCATCGGAATCGGGCGCCTGGAACCAGGCATGGCCGATCAGCTCGGCGCCATCCTCGGTCTCTTCGATACCGTCGACGATTACCTGGGCGCGCTCGCCCACATGTGCGGCGGTGGCGGCAAAACCGAGCGACTCGGCCAGGTCCATGGCCTCCTGGGCGCGCTCGAGCTTGACCTCTTCGTCGACCTGACCCTCCATCTTAGCGGCCAGGCTGCCCTCCTCCTGCGAGTAGGCAAAGACGCTCGTGTAGTCAAAGCCGACGGCATCCATAAAGTCGATAAGGTCGCGGAACTCGTCGTCGGTCTCGGTCGGGAAGCCGACCATGGCCGTGGAACGAATCACGATGCCGGGGATGCGCTCGCGAAGGTCGCGGAACAGGTCCTCGAGCTCCTGGCGGGAACCAGAACGGCGCATAGCCTTGAGGATGCGCGCGTCGCAGTGCTGCACGGGGATATCGATATAGGGCAGAACCTCGGGCGTATCGCGAATCGTATCGATAAGCTCGTCGGTCATGCCCTCGGGCTGCAGATAGAGCACGCGGACCCAGACGTTGTGCGGGCGCACGGCCTCGGCGACGGCACGCAGCAGCTGCGCCAGATTGCGCGGCGAGCCCTCGGCGACATCCTCGTCAGCAAAGTCGGTGCCCCAAATACCCGTATCCTGGCCGATCAGCACGATCTCGCGCACACCGCCGGCAACCAGGTCGCGCACCTCGGAGATAATGCTCTCGGCATTGCGCGAATGATAGCGACCGCGAATATAGGGGATCATGCAGAAGCTGCAGAAGCGGTTGCAGCCATCGGAAATCTTGACGTAGGCGACAGCACCCTCGACGGTACGCTTGACCTGCGGGATATAGGCTGCGATCTCACGCTCGACACCCAACACGCCATCGATGACCGCCACGATGCCGTCCTCCTCGTCGGCCTTCACAAAGGCCGCGACCTCTGGCAGCTCGTCAGGCAGGTCGTCGCCATAGCGCGACGGCACGCACCCGCACATGACGATGGGGCAAGAACGAACGCCGTCCTGAACCTCGTTGGCGAGCTCGAGCGTGGTCTCGATGCTCTCGGACGTTGCGGAGGCGAGGAACGAGCATGTATTGACGATGGCGATATCGGCGTCCTGCGGGTCGAATGCCTCCTCGTAGCCTGCGGCGGTCAAAAGAGAACGCATGCGGTCGGTGTCAACCTCGTTCTTAGCGCACCCGAGGGTGATGTAGAGCACGGAGCCCAACGGTGTATCCATGTTGGAGAGCGGTCCTTTCGATTGATATTAGCGGTAGTTGGTGAACTGCAGCGGCTGGCCGTAGTCCTGGTCGCGCAGGAACTGGATCACGGTCTGCAACGCGTCCTTCGAAGCAGAGGAAACACGCAGCTTGTCGGCCTCGATGGTCACCTTGACCTTGAGCTTTTGGTCCTTGATGTCCTTGTTGATCTTCTTGGCGGTCGTCTGGTCGATACCCTCGACGATATGGCCGAGCACGCGCACGGTGCTGCCCGATGCCGCCTGCGGAGCATCCCACGAGACAGCCTTGAGGTCGATGCCGCGCTTGATGAGCTTGGAGCTCAGCACGTCGACAATCTGTTTGGAGACAAAGTCGGCCGGGGCGTTGATCGTAAAGAGCTTGTCGCCCTTCGAAAGCTCGATCGTGGCGCCGGAATCCTTAAGGTCATAGCGCTGGGAAATCTCGCGCGTGGTCTGCTGGAAGGCGTTGTCGACCTCTTGCATGTTGACCTCGGACACGACGTCGAAGCTGGAATCTTTAGCCATGATGTTTCCTTTCGCGTACGAGCGGCTTAGTAGCTATCGTACGAATAGTCGGTAGAATCGGTAGGCGTCTGACCGTCAGTTGCGGTATCGGCGCCATCCGTGGACTGGGCATCGGTACCGTCGGTGGTATCGGTACCATCGGTGGTGTCGGTACCATCAGACCTTTCACCATTCTCGGAATCAGACGTCTCCTTCTTGGGAACGGTGATCGTCACACGCGCCACGCCCGAGGTCTTGGTGTCGTAGCGGACCTTTTCGCCGTTCTTGGTAACGGTGACATCGGAAGGCTTGGACGTGGTGATCTCGATTGAGGACTCGGGCGTGTACTCCTGCTCAAAGGGGCCAGTCGCCTGGGCGCCATAGACCGACTTGCCGTCGACCTTGACCTCAATCCACGCGGTCTTTCCCTTGGCAACGGAGACTTTGACCTTCGTGACCTCGTTCTCTTCCTTCTTGGCCGTCGTCTTGGTAGCGTCCGAATCAGCCGACTCATCCGTAGACTCATCGGTGTCTTCGTCCTCGTCGACCGTTTCGGTCTTCTTAGAAGACTTCTTGGTCGTCGTCTTGGTGGCAGCGGGCGTCTCGGGCGTGTTCTCGGGCGCCGAAGATGCGCAGCCGCGCAGAAGCACCACGATGAGCACAATCAGCAGCAACACCACGGCACCGATGCCGGCGTAGACGATACGCGGATCGAGCCCGTTGTTTTGAGGAGTACGTGATCCGCCGCGTCCACGACTGGAACTGTTGCGGCCGCCTCCCTGAGGCATACGACCACGATTGCTATCGGAACGGCCGCGATAGCCACCCTGGCCCTGAAGGCTGCGTTGACCCGAGCGGGGCGCAAGTTCACCGCGGCCTTGATAGCCACGCTGGCCCGAACGCGGAGCCGAAGAGCGCTGGCCATACGGCTGTGATTGAGAGCGAAGACGCGGCGTCACCTGCGTGGTATCGGCATCCGCATAGCCACCGCGAGAGCGTCCCGTAGAGACACCACGGTAACCGCGATCGGAATAGCCACCGTCGCCGTAGCCGGCACGAGGGTCACGCGCCACGCCGCGGGCAGCGGGAAGCGCACGGTCCTCGGGCATCGGCGTACTGCGGAACCGGTCACGCTGTGAGCGAATCTCCTCGCCTGAACCCGTCTCGGTAATATAACCGGCCTGCTGAGGACGCTGTCCATAGCGGGTCGAACGACCGCCCTGAACCATCAGGAAGCGCCCGTTGTCGACCGAGGAACGCGAATTGACGTAGCCGGCGGCGTCCTGAAAACGACCGCCCTGCTGGGACGTCTCGCGTTCGTATGCCATCAGGTCGTCAAAGTAGGCATTGACGACCTCGCGCGGATTGAGGCCCAAAAAGCGAGCATAGCTCGAAATCATGCCCTGCGCATAGCCGCGCGGCGGCATCGAAGCAAAGTTACCGGTCTCGAAAAACTCGATGATCTGCGGCCTGATTTTGATGGTGTTGGCGACCTGCTGAATGGAAAGGCCCATCCGGCGACGCTGCTCGAGCAGCATGTCACCAAAGCGTGCAGCCATCAGAATCCTCCAAACTCACGATCCTCACGTGCCATCTCGGCGTCGACAGATTCCAGCGCGGCAAGCCCCTCCTCGTCCAACAGGACCTCACGCGGCTTGGAACCGTCAGGCGGGCCGACGACACCCTTTTCTTCCAGCATATCCATAATACGCCCGGCACGCGCATAGCCAACCTTCAGACGACGTTGCAGGCCAGATGTGGAGCCAAGCTGCGATTCCACCACAATATGGGCGGCTTCCCAAATGAGCGGATCATCGTCTTGCGGCTCGGCGACTCCGGTGCGGACAATGCCGCCGCCACCCGCCATGGACATGGAAGCGGGCGCCACGGCAGACAGGATCTCCTCGTGGTAGTCTGGCTCACTCTGCGACTTGACGAACTCGACAATCTCGTTGATCTCATCATCCGAGACAAAGCAGCCCTGGATACGGCGAGGCTTGCCCCAGTCGACCTTGGAGAACAGCATGTCGCCCAAACCGGTGAGCTTTTCGGCACCCATCTGGTCGATGATGACGCGCGAGTCGATGCCCGTGGCGACGTTAAAGGCGATGCGGTTGGTGATGTTGGCCTTAATGAGGCCCGTCACCACGTTGGAGCTCGGGCGCTGCGTGGCCACGATAAGGTGGATACCGGCGGCACGGCCCAGCTGAGCAATACGCACGATCGAGGCCTCGACATCCTTACCGGCGACCATCATCAGGTCCGAGAGCTCGTCAATGATGATGACCAAGTAGGGCATCTTTTGCGGCGGGTTGTCGTAATGCTCAAACTCGCCGGCGGCCTGCTTTTCGTTATAGGTCGAAATCTTACGAACGTTAAGGCGCTCGAAGACCTTCAGGCGACGCTCCATCTCGGACACGGCCCATTGCAGAGCGCTCGCGGCCTGCTTGGGCTCGGTCACTACAGGCACGTAAAGATGAGGCAGACCGTTATAGCCCGCAAGCTCGACGCGCTTGGGGTCGACCATGATCAGGCGAACGTCCTCGGGAAGGGCGCGCATGAGCAGGGTCGTGATGATGGAGTTGATCATGACCGACTTGCCGGAACCCGTGGTACCGGCAATCAACAGGTGGGGCATCTTGGCAAGGTCGGCGACGACCGGCGTGCCCTCGGCGTCGCGGCCGATGGCGAGCTCGAGCGGACCGCCCTTCACATAGGGCAGCACGTCGCCCAGGTTGACGTTCTGGCGCTTGCGGTTGGGAATCTCGATGCCCACGAGCGAGGTGCCGGGGATCGGGGCAAAGATACGCACCGACTGGGCAGCGAGCGAAAGCGCGATATCGTCCTCGAGGCTCGAAATCTTGCTCACGCGCTCGCCCTCGCCAGGTTGCAGCTTAAAGGTCGTCACCGTGGGGCCGGCGATCCAGCCGACCACGCGGGCACTACGACCAAACTCCAGCAAGGTGGACTGAAGAGACTCGGCAGTCTGTTCCAGCTCCTTGTCAGAAGACGCGGAGGAAGCCGACTGCGGGTTGGCATGCAGGATTTCGAGTGGCGGAAGCTTGAGGCCATCCTCTTCTTCGCCCTCGTTATCTGCGGCGCCGCCGTCCGCTCCCCCATCGCTAGCCGCAGCCGATCCGACAGCACTCGAGGCAGGCGCATCGGCAACCTTGGGATGCTTCAAGAAGTCGGGAATCTGAGGTGCTGCAGAGACAGGATTCACGGCAAACGGCGGCTCGGACTCGTCAATCTTATCGGGGTCGTCTTCCATCGAAAGCTGACCGGTTACCTGGTCGCGCTTTGCATGGCGACGCGGAAGCAAAGTTGTCTTTGCGGTCTCAATCGGAGCCTCGTCGTCCTCGTCATCGCCCTCGGTGAGCTCAATCTCGCTATCGGACCAAGACGGGTCGGGCTCGCTTGTATTCAACTTGGGTGTGGCCTTGCCCTTCTTGACATGACGGCGCGGCAGCAGCGTCGTCTTAGCGCGCTCGGCCTCCACGGCATCGGATACGTCGACAAACGGATCCTCGTCCTCGTCGTCATCGTCCAAAACCGGGTCCACATCGTTGCCCATGACCGTGGTCACGGCAGCATCGGAGCCCTTTTGACGAAGAATGCTCAGGTGCGGACGGGCAACGCCGGGCACCGACAGGGCTTCGTCGTCACCCCACGGGCTCGCGTTGACGTCGGCACGACGGCGCTCGGCAAAATCTGCCGCACGGTCGCGGGCAGAGCGCAAAACGCCGCCCACCGAAAAGCCGATGATGACAAAACCAACGACGGCCAGACCCAACAGGACCACCATCGCGATAGGCTTACCCAGGGCATTCTGCAGCGCACTCGCAATAAACGCACCGATGTAGCCACCCGAGGCGGACAGATTTTGCGGCGTGAACATAAGGTCACACGAGTCGCTCGTACCCGGCACCACCAGCGAAAGAATGGAGACGACGGCGATAAAGACCACGGCTCCGCCCGCAACAGAGCGCGCGTTGAGCGGCGAGTCCTCGCCTAAAAAGAGCGTGGCGGCAAACAGCAAAATGACGATCGGCAGCACGTAGGCGCCCAGACCAAAGCCCAGGTGGTAGAAACCGGCAACCGCAGCCGTAACGGGTGCAGTCGCCGGCGAAATCACGGCAATGAAGGACGCAATCGCCAAAACGGCGATGACCACGCCGGCGATATCGCGGTTGGCCGAGGGCTCGACCAAGGGCTCAAAATCGTCGAAGTCCGCCTCGTGGCCCTTATTGGCGCGCAGATGGGAACCGGCACCCTTAGCAGATGCCGGTTGGTTATTGGCCTTATTGCCTTTGGCGTTTTGTGCAGATCCACGCGCCAAACTAAACCTCCATGACGACCGGGATGATCATCGGACGGGTGCGCGTACGGCTCCAGATAAAGTTAGAGAGCGAATCGCGCACGGCCTTGCGAATGGCATCGGAACCGCTGCTCGTAAAGCTGAACTTGCCCTTCTCGATCGTCTTCATGATGGACGCGGAGGCATCCTCGGAGAACTGGTCGTCGATGGCAAACGAGACGCCGCGGCCCGAGAACTCGATGGCCTCGATCTTCTTGTGCTTGAGCGAGACGATGGCAACAGCGGTAACCATACCGTCATTGGCGAGCTTCTGACGATCGCGCAGGACGATGGGGTCGGTATCGCCGATACGCAGGCCGTCGACGTAGACGACGCCGGACTCGACGGGCGTACCACGCTTGACGATACCACCGCGCATCTCGAGCGTGTCGCCGTTATCGAGGATAAAGATATGATCGTCCTTGATGCCCATCTTGCGGGCCAGCTGGGCATGGGCGCGCAGATGCACGGCCTCACCGTGAACCGGCATAAAGTACGTGGGCTTGGCCATGGCCATCAGGAGCTTAAGCTCCTCCTGGCTGCCGTGGCCCGAGACGTGGACAAGAGCGCGGTTCTTATCCCACACGTCGCAGCCGAGCTTGGCCAGGCTGTTGACGACCTGCTGGACGGCTTTCTCGTTGCCGGGAACAGGAGTTGCCGAGAGGATGACGGTATCGCCCTCGTGGATAGAGAGCGTCTTGTGCTCGCCATTGGCCATGCGGGACAGGGCCGACAGCGGCTCACCCTGCGAACCGGTGCACATGACGACGATCTTGTCGTCGGGCAGGTTATCGATATCGAAGGCATCGATGATATCGGCATCGTCGATGTTGAGGTAGCCCAGCTCGCGCGCGACGCGGGTGTTGGTGAGCATGGAGCGACCGGTCACAACGACCTTACGGCCGCACTTGCGGGCGGCATCGCAGATCTGCTGCAGGCGATGAATGTGGCTCGAGAACGACGCGACGAACACGCGACCCGGGGCGTTCTTGATGGCGTGCAGCAGGTTGGGTCCAACCTCGGCCTCGGACTTAGTAAAGCCGGGAACCGTGGCGTTGGTGGAGTCGGACAGCAGCAGGTCGATGCCCTGCTTGGCAAAGCGGCTGATAGCGGCATAGTCGGGCGTGACACCATCGATGGGCGTCTGGTCGAGCTTAAAGTCGCCGGTGTGCATAACGGTGCCCTGGTTGGTGCGGATGAACACGCCCAGAGCGCCGGGGATGGAGTGCGTCATCGAGAAGAAGTCGAGCGAGATGCCACCCAAATTGACGTGGCTGCCGCCCTTGACCTCACGGAACTTGGGCGCGCGGATGCGGAACTCAGAAAGCTTGCCCTCGATAAAGCCAAGCGTCAGCTTGCTCGAAAAGATGGGCACCTTGTTGTTGAGGTCCTGCAGCAGGTACGGAAGCGAACCGGTGTGGTCCTCGTGGCCGTGGGTGACGACGATACCGCGGAGCTTCTCCTCGTTCTCCAGAACATAGGTGTAGTCGGGAAGAACCAGGTCGATACCGGGCTGGGAGTCATCCGGGAACATGAGACCGGCGTCGACGAGCACCATGTCGTCGCCGCACTCGAAGACCGTCATGTTCTTGCCGATGCCGTCAAGGCCGCCGAGCGGAATGATCTTCAAGGGAGATGATTTTTTAGCTGCCATAGGTTAGTGTGGTTTCCTTTCTTCGAAACGGGTCTGGAACAACCGACGGGGCGCTTCTGGCAAACCGACCGCCGGGAACGTACAAACATGCATCACAGAGTCGATGCAGTAACCACAGTATGATACCCATTTGCACAACAACAGACCACCCATGCATCAAAGCCCCATCTGAACCTGTGTATCCCGCCGGTCAGGGCTCAGCGGCCCCGGCACGGGCTAAGTTTCCTGCTCTACAGTCCTGCTCACGACGGAGGCCACATTAAGTGGCCTCCTGT
>UQNU01000009.1 GCA_900542555.1 uncultured Collinsella sp. | reverse complement strand
TCTCGGAAGGCACGTGCAGACCTTTCGTCATGGCCTCCTACCTTTCTTTCGGGCCTTTCGGCCGAATCTCTCAGCGCCCTTCCATAGCGGACGCTGCTTGCTGACAGCTCTAGTTATATCCAAATTCCACCCGCAATTCCACCTCGCCCCCGAACGGTCAACAAAGTGCGATGAACGGTATATCGCATGAGATTCCCCCATAATGTACTTCGGCGTTCTAAAGTAACTTTTCTAAGGTAAACGCTCTTTTTTCCTAAAAACTATTTGCAATTGCATCTCTAAACTTTTGATTCAGAATTGCATAGCTAAATCGGTTTTATGTATATAAATGATGTTTGTTTACGTTTCCGCCTGCATTCAATGATATTCAGCTATCCATCATTCTTATTCACACTTACGTACCAGTTGAGTGAGGATATAGACCGCTTGCAGACGAGCAGGGCGTCAGTCCTATGACTTGTCAGCGTAAGAAGTAGGTAAAGATACCGTTCGCACAATACGTCCGTGCCACAAGTCGACTAAATTGAGACAATAGTGAATAGGGTTAGGCTACCGTCCCCTGCGGGGACTGAACGGACAGATGCATATGCCGAGCAAAATCGAAAAGAAGCAAAAGGCCGCTAAGCAGCGCAAGCCGCCGCGCGACTTCTCGTACACGCAAAATCGAGAGCTCAGCTGGCTGCGCTTTGACAACCGCGTGCTCGACGAGGCCTTCGATGAGTCCGTGCCGCTGTTCGAGCGCCTTAAATTCGTCTCGATCTTCGAGTCCAACCTCGACGAATTCCTTATGGTACGCGTGGGCGGCCTGTCCGACCTGGCAGAACTCAAAAAACAGCCTGTCGATAACAAGAGCAATATGACCGCCTCCGAGCAGGTCAACGCCGTCATGGCAGAGCTGCCCGGGCTCCTTACCCGCTG
Organism: uncultured Collinsella sp.; assembly: GCA_900542555.1. Taxonomy (GTDB): domain Bacteria; phylum Actinomycetota; class Coriobacteriia; order Coriobacteriales; family Coriobacteriaceae; genus Collinsella. The sequence continues at coordinate 48,118 of UQNU01000009.1, read as the reverse complement.
GGAGTCGATCTTTAAGAGCATCGAGGGCAAGCTCGACACTCTGGGCGTTCACCGCGCCCGCATCGATTCGCTTACGCCCGAGGAGCGCACCTTCGTAACCCGCTACTTCCAGGCCTACGTGTCGCCGGTCATCTCGCCGCTGGTCATCGATCCTCGCCACCCCTTCCCCAACCTGCGCAATGGAGCGCTCTATCTGGCCTGTGGTCTGGACGGCGCCACCGACGAGGAGAGCCTGCTGGGCCTTATCGAGATTCCCGCCTCGATGAACCGCGTGGTCGAGATCCCCTCGCCCACCGGCACCTACTCCTACATCTTGCTCGAGGACGTCATCCTCGCCTGCCTGGACAGCTGCTTTGGCTCCTATAAGCCGCTGGATCGTGCGCTGATCCGCGTCACCCGCAACGCCGACATCGATCCGGACGGCGAGGGCGTCGAAGAGGAAGAGGACTACCGCCAGCACATGAAGCGCATTCTCAAGAAGCGCCTGCGCCTGCAGCCGGTAGTGCTCGCGGTCTCGGGATCGCTCGAGAAGGCGACGCTCAAGACTATCCGCAAGGCGCTCGAGCTTTCGCGTCGCTCGGTCTTTACCTGCGATATCCCGCTCGACCTGGGCTACGTCTTTGGCATTGAGGGCAAGATTCCCGAGCACCTGCGCAACGAGCTGCTCTTTACGCCGTTTAGGCCGCAGCCCAATCCCACCATCGATATGACTCGCTCCATCCGCGAACAGGTGCTGCAGGGCGACAAGCTGCTCTTTTATCCCTACGAGGCCATGAACCCCTTCCTGGATCTAGTGCACGAGGCCGCCTACGACCCCGAGTGCATCTCGCTGCGCATCACGCTCTACCGCGTGGCCAAGCAGAGCCGCCTATGCGAGTCGCTGATCGATGCCGCCGAGAACGGCAAAGAGGTCACGGTGCTCATGGAGCTCCGCGCCCGCTTCGACGAGCAGAACAACATCGAGTGGGCCGAGCGTCTGGAAGAGGCGGGCTGCACCGTCATCTATGGTTCCGAGGGCTTTAAATGCCACTCAAAGATCTGCCAGCTCACCTATCGCGAGGGCATGGCGCTCACCCGCCTCACGCTTTTGGGCACCGGCAACTTTAACGAGAAGACGGCCAAACTCTACAGCGACTTTATGCTCATGACAGCCCATCCCGGCATCGGTGAAGACGCCAACCTGTTCTTCCGCAATCTGTCGCTGGGCAACCTGCGCGGCGACTACCGCTTCCTGGGTGTGGCGCCCGTAGGCCTCAAGCCGCTCATCATGCGCGGTCTGGATCGCGAGATTCAGCGCGCTCTCGCTGGCGAGCCCGCCCGCGTGTTCTTTAAGCTCAACTCGCTCACCGACCGCGAGGTCATCGACAAGATCGCCGAGGCATCGTGCGCTGGAGTCCGCGTAGACATGATCATCCGCGGCATCTCGTGCCTCAAGCCCGGTGTTCCAGGCAAGACCGAGAACGTGCATGTCCGCTCCATCGTCGGACGCTTTTTGGAGCACGCGCGCGTCTATGCTTTCGGCGTGGACTCGGACATGATTTACCTGAGCTCGGCAGACATGATGACGCGCAACACCGAGCACCGCGTGGAGATTGCCTTCCCCGTGCTCGACCCCACCTGCCGCGCCCTAGTGCACGAGTACATGGGCATGCAGCTGCGCGACAACGTGAAGGCCCGCAGCCTCACGAGCGACGGCACCTGGGTCCCCGTGGAGCGTGCAGAGGGTGAGAAACCCTTCAACTCGCAGGAGGCTCTGCTGGAGCGTGCCTATCGCAACGCCGAGGCCGCCGCCAAGGCAGAACCCGCACTCGCATCCCAGCCGGAGCCCGAACCGCAGCCGGCCACAACCGAGGTTCAGAAGGTCCAGGCGACCGTCATTGAGCCCGAGCCTGCACCTGCACCTCGGCCCGAGCCTCAGGTCACCAAGCCCGCATCCGAGACGAGCACCCGTCGCGATAAGCCCGCCGGCAAGACCAAGGCCATCGAGCGCCATCGCCCCGGTCGCGTGCGCATGGGCCTGGGCCTGATCGGCCTGGGTCTTAAGACGCTCATTACCGGCAAGACGAAATAGTCGTTTGTAGAAGCGCCCCGTATTTGAGGAATGCCCCAGATACGGGGCGCTTTTCCCTGCTACCATGGTTGCGAACAAAACCGCGAATGGCAGGCAGGAATATGAAGCTCACCATAGAATCGATGACGTACGGCACCGACGGTCTGGCACATGCCGACAACGGCAAGGCCGTCTTTGTGCAGGGCGCCGTGGCAGGCGACACCGTCGAAGCCGAGGTCGTGCAGGACGGCAAGTCGTTTATGCGCGCCCGCACGACCGAGATTCTGAAGCCGAGCCCCGATCGCATTCAGCCCCCCTGCCCCTTCGTGGGCATCTGCGGTGGTTGTTCGTGGGGCAATCTCTCACGCACGGCACAGCTCGCCGCCAAGGAGCAAAACCTGCGCTCCACGCTCGAGCGCATCGGCAAGTTCGCTCCTGAGCAGGTCGATGAGTTGGTACAGCCCATCTGCCACACCAAGGACGACTGGGGCTACCGCAATAAAATCGAGCTCGAACCGACCGTCGTCAACGGTCGCGTGCGCCTTGGCATGCACGGTGTCGACCCCAGCAAAATCGTGACCGTCGATATGTGTCCGCTGTTCGATAAGCGCTTCCCGAAGGCACTCAAATCGGTCGTCGGCGCACTTAACTATCTAAGCGGCAGCCATGACTTGAGGCTCGAACGCGTGGGCATTCGCGCATCGCGCCGCACCAAGGCACTCGAGGTCGCACTCTGGACGCCGACAGGCTCTTTTCCGCGCTCGCAGGTCTCCCGCGTGCTGGCGGACGCCGCTCATCCCACGAGCATCGTGCGCGTGATGAGCAAGGGCGAAAAGAAGGCCCGCCGCGTCTCTAAGGTGGAGATGCTCGCCGGTGAGGGCTCGTGGACCGAGAACATCGCTGACGGCCAGATGCGCCTGTCCGCCCCATCGTTTTTCCAAGTCAACACCAAGGGCGCCGAGATTTTGATCGAGCTTGTCATGGAAGCGCTCGATCCGCAGGAAGACGAGCTTGCCGTGGACCTGTACTGCGGTGCCGGCACCTTTACCCTGCCGCTCGCCCGCCGCTGCGACTTTGTCGCCGCCGTCGAGGCCTACGGCCCCGCCGTGCGCGACCTGCGCCGTAACCTGGAGATCAACAAGCTTGATAACGTCGACGTCATTGGCGGAGACGCGGTGCGCGAGTTCCCCGACCAGGATGCCGACGTCTTGGTGGTCGACCCGCCGCGCGCAGGCCTCGCCCCCGAGGCGATCGACCTTATCGCCAGCACGAGTGCTCGCGATGTCGCCTACGTGAGCTGCGACCCGGCCACCCTGGCACGCGATCTCAAACGCTTTGTCGAAGAAGGTACTTTCTCTCCCGTAAAGATCACGCCAGTCGACCTGTTCCCACAAACCTTCCACTGCGAGACCGTCGTCCACCTTAGGCGCAACTAGCCACTTAATCATTGCTCAAAAAATCATTGGGAAATCGAGCGTGGCAAGCGGAGGTCTTCGGGGTATAAGACGGCTAATTGTATGCCGCCTATGAAAGGAACCCTCATGCCCAGCGTTGCCGTTCTCGCCGCCGATGGCTTTGAAACTATTGAATGTCTGACCATGGTCGACGTCATGCGTCGCGGCGGCGTGCGTGCCACGCTCGTCTCGATCATGCCCACGCGTGAGGTCGTAAGCTCGCTGCAGATCCCCGTGACCTGCGATGCGCTCTTTGATGAGATCAACTTTGACGAGTACGACTGCGTCGTGCTGCCCGGCGGTCTGCCCGGCGCCACTAACCTGCGCGCCGACCAGCGCGTCTGCGACGTAGTCTGCGAGTTCGCCGCGACCAAGCACGTTGCCGCCATCTGCGCCGCCCCGTTTATCCTGGGCGAGCTTGACCTGCTCGAGGGGCGCCGCGCCACGTGCTTCCCCGGCTTTGAGAAGAGCTTCCCCAAGGGCGCCTATACCGGCGAGAAGGTCACGCAAGACGGCAACATCATCACTGCCAGCGGCATGGCACAGTCACTCCCCTTTGCATTGGAGCTGCTACGCACGCTCGCCGGCGACAAGGCCGTCGAGAAGGTCGCCGAGGGTATCCAACTATGATTTTGGCTTCGCAATCGCCGCGCCGCATAGAGCTGATGCGCGAGGCAGGCTACAACATTCGCGTGATTCCCGCGGATATCGACGAAACGCCCTTTGATGGCGAGGCCCCGCTCACGCTTGTCGAGCGCTTGGCACGCGCCAAGGCGGCTGCCGTTGCTGCCGAGTATGCCGAGCCCAATGAGCTGACGGTCGCGGCCGACACCATCGTCACCTTTGACGGCAAGATTCTGGGCAAGCCGGCAACCGAGGACGAGGCGCGCACCATGCTCCGTGAACTTTCGGGCCGCACGCACCAGGTCGCAACCGGCGTCTGCATCGTTAAAGCCGGCGACGCTACAGCCCCGCATGCCGCCGAGAGCCTATCCTTTGTCGATGTGACCGACGTGGCGTTCTACGAGCTCACCGACGAACAGATCGAACGCTACGTCGCCTCGGGTGAGCCCATGGACAAGGCCGGCGCCTACGGCATTCAGGGCACAGGCGGACGCATGCTCGTGCACGATATTTCGGGCGACTTCTATAACGTGGTGGGCCTACCCATCGCCCGCGTCGCGCGCGCGATTCAAAAACTCTCGTAATTGTATCTGGCGCTGGGTATTCCCCAGCGCCTACAATTTTGGCGTACCGTACGGATCCCGACCGGGCACAAGGCGCGGCGGAAAACCGATAGGAGTTAAACATGGATACACTGCTCGAGGCCATTGACGTCTGCGATGTCGATGGCTTTTGCTATGGCAACTATACGGACGAGGAGGCCGGCACCGGTTGCACCGTAATCGTGGCACCCGAGGGCGCCACCGGCGGCGTTGACGTTCGCGGCGGTGCTCCAGCATCGCGCGAAACCGACCTGCTGCGACCCGAGAACACCGTCGACAAGGTCCACGCCGTCTGCCTTTCGGGTGGATCGGCCTTTGGCCTCGAGGCTGCAAGCGGCGTCGCTCGCGAGCTTGAGAGCCGCGGCATCGGCCTTCCCGTCGGCCCCACGCAGGTGCCTATCGTGTGCTCCAGCTGTATCTTCGATCTCGCCTTTGGTAGCCCCACCGTTCGCCCCGACATTGAGGCCGGCATTGCCGCCGTGCGCGAAGCACTCGACAACACCCCCACCACGCTCGAGCAGGGCAACGTAGGCGCCGGCACCGGCGCCACTGTAGGCAAGCTCATGGGGCCCGCCACCTGCATGAAGGCCGGCCTTGGCGCTGCCGCCGTGGCGCTCGGCCCCATCAAGGTGGGCGCCGTGGTCTCGGTCAACGCCTGCGGCAACGTTGTCGACCCCTTCACCGGCGAGTGGGTCGCCGGCATGCGCGCCGCAGCCGATAGTGACCAAATCGTCGACATGGAACTCGCAGCCTTTGCCGCCGCCGGATCCATGCAGATGCCGCTCGACCGCACCAACACCACCATCAGCTGCATCGTCACCAACGTGGAACTCACTAAGGCACAAGCCACTAAGGTCTCCCAGATGGCCGCAGACGCCTACGCACACGCCATCCGCCCCACACACACCACCAACGACGGCGACACCATCTACACCCTCGCCAGCGGCAAACTGGGCGCCCAGGCAAGCGCCGCCGTTCCCCTAGACCTGCTGGGCATGCTCGCAGTAAGGGCCCTGGAAACTGCCATCGTAAACGGAGCCAAAACCGCCAAAACCTCCCACAGCATCCCCGGCGCCGCGAAGTAGTCCACTCGACCGTCGGTCGGAGACGGGCGGGCGTTACGTTTGCTGCTCTACAGTCCTATGCAAGACGAAGGCCACATTAAGTGGCCTTCTTTGCATGCGGAACTCGCGACAAACGTAATGCCCGCCCGCCTCCGACCGACTTCCAACCTAATTCTTTTCAGCCCAGGCCCCTGTGTACCGCGCTTCGAAGATCTTCAAATTCAAATAACCTGACAATCGATTCTTATAGCAGAGGCCCCTTGGCCTTTAGTTTGATACAAGTCCCGCGCGAGCAGGACTGTTCGCAGTAGCAAACTAAAGGCCAAGGGGCCCAGTCAACCTATCAGCAGCGATTACTCAGCAGCTAGTTGAATTTGAAGATCTTTGAGGCAAGACGGTATAGGCCGAGTGTGGTTTTGTCTCCGGCCCGTCCGCGCAGGTTGGTGAAGAACCCGACCACGCCGTAGCGGGCACGACGATACATGCGCTCGTCGTAGGCCTTCAAATCATTCCACAGCGTCTTTAGGCGCTCGTCGGCGCAATCTTCCTCGGAAAGCTTGGTGAGCACCGAGCAGATCGCCATCATCATGGTGAAATAGCCCATCATGTACGAACGCAGGCGCGACGACTCGACATCGCTGTACAGGTGGTACGACTCCATCATGATGCGCGTCACACGGAACTGCTGGTCCAGACGCTTGACCATCGTTGCCTCGTTGACGCTCTGGCCCTCGCGACCGATAAAGTAGCGGTAGAGGTCGATGTCAGCGTAGTACATGGTCTTGCAACGCGGCAGCGGCACGTAGGCGTAGATGTTGTCCACATAGAACGTGTGCGGCGGCATGGGAAGGTTGGACTCGCGCAGCACATCCGTGCGATAGCACAGGCTGTGCATGAGTAGGTTCTGGTCCAGGCGAAAATGACCGATCTGATCCCAGGAAAAGATCTTTTTGCGCGGCAGGGCAAATTTGTAGCCAATAGCGGTATGCGTGCCCTCGTAAACCTTCTCGTACACGTAGTTCGAGATAAACAGGTCAACGCGCTGATCACGCTCTTCAAAGCCACGCAGAATCGACAGCATAGTCGAAAGAGCCGCAGCGTCGAGCCAGTCGTCCGAGTCGACGACCTTGTAGTAGGTGCCCTGCGCCTCGCGCAGACCCGAAAGGACGGCAATACCGTGGCCGCCGTTCTCCTGGTGTACCGCACGAATGATACCGGGATAACGTGCCTCCCACTCGTCGGCCTTGGCGGCAGTCTCGTCCTTGGAGCCGTCGTCCACCACGATAATCTCGATATCGGTGGCGTAATTGCTCCCCTCCAAGATGGAGGTGATGCAATGGTCCATGTCCTTGGCGGCGTTATACGAGGGAATACCGAATGTTATGACTTTATGCATGGCAGGCGATAATCTCATCCGAAAGATCGAGGGCAGAATTGGTCACGGCGTCCATATCGTAGTAACGATACTCGGCCAGACGACCCACCGGGTGGAAGTTCGTCAGGTTCTGGACGCGCTCAAGATAGCGCTCATAGAGCTCACGGTTCTCGGGCTCAAGAATGGCGTAGTACGGCGTCTCGCCCGAGCCGGGCGTATAGGCCTTGGAGTACTCCTTCATGATGGTGGTCTTGCCGGGCAGGACCTGACCGGTCATGTTCTTAAACTCGGTGATGCGCGTGTAGTCCTCGCTCGTGGTGTAGTTGACGGTGCCCACGGGCTGGAACTGGTCCATATCGAGCGTCTCGAACTTCATGTCGAGCGTGCGGTACGGTAGCGCGCCCAGATCGAGATTGAACAGCTCATCGAGCGGACCGGTGTAGACGATCTCGCCACCATAGACCTTGCCGTCGATCTTGACGGTAGTCTCGTCGATTTCAAAGAGGTCACGGGCGTCCACGTCGCAGAACACGTCGATCAGGTCGTGGTCGAGCATGTGCTCAAAGAGCGCCGTGTAGCCCTCCTGCGGCATGCCCTGGAAGGGAGCTTGCGGGAAGTAGCGGTCATCATCGCCCACAAAGACGGGAACGCGGCCGGTGATCGAGGGATCGATCTGATCGGGCGTCTGGCCCCACTGCTTCATGGTGTAATGCAAAAAGACGTTCTCGTAGACGTAATCGGCGACCTCGGCAAGATCCGGGTCGTTCTTCTTACGCAGCTCCATAATGGGCACCTTGACATCCTTGCCAAAGGTCTCCACGAGCTTCTGGTACAGCTCCTCGCCGCGCTCGTCACCAAAAGCGAGCTTGAGACTCGCATGGTTGAAGGGCACGGGCATAAGGGTACCGTTGATGTTGGCGAGCACCTTGTGCTGATAATCCGTCCACTTGGTAAAGCGCGACAGGAAATTGTGCACGCGCTCGTTAAAAGTGTGATAGATATGCGGACCGTACTCGTGGATCAGGATTCCGGCCTCGTCAGTGCAGTCATAGGCATTGCCCGCAATGTGGCTACGGCGCTCCAAAACGGCAACACGATAGCCGATGGTCTCGGCGAGACGGCGGGCGCAAACGGCACCGGCATATCCAGCACCGACGACAATCATGTCGTACGCGCCGGCGTTAAAGCCTTCAGGCAGGCCTGAGGTAATCTGCATCGATACTCCTTGTCAAAAGCCACGGGCTCGTTAGCTGGGCTTTTCTCGAACATTCTTCGAGACATATTTATCAGAGCGATTATAGCGCTAATGCGTCCTATAATGAGCTTGCCACACAAGGAAAGCTCAAGCACCGCGGCGAACATAATTGAAAGGTAAACCCGCTAGCAGCGGGTTTATTCGTGAACAGCCGGGCGCCTGGAGCTTAGTGAAACGCTTGTAAGGAGTAACATGAGCGATTTCCTAAACCGTATGAAGTCTGCCGCCAAGGCCGACCTTAAGACGATCGTCCTGCCCGAGGGCGAGGATCCGCGCACTATCGTCGCGGCCACCAAAATCATCGAGGAGGGCCTGGCAAAGATCGTCATCCTGGGCAACCCCGACGAGATCAACGTTCCCGGCGCTACCGTCATCGACCCGCGCAATGCCGAGAAGCACGAGGAGTACGCACAGAAGTTTGCCGAGCTCCGCGCCAAGAAGGGCGTTACCATCGAGCAGGCTCGTGCCCAGGTGATGGACGCCACCTACTTTGGCACCATGATGGTCAAGATGGGCGATGCCGACGGCCTGGTCTCCGGCGCCTGCCACTCCACCGCCGACACCCTGCGCCCCGCGCTTCAGATCCTCAAGACCGCCCCGGGCACCAAGCTGGTCTCGGCCTTCTTCGTGATGTGCACCGACACCCCGCAGTTCGGCACCGACGGCACGCTGATCTTCGCCGACTGCGGCCTCAACATCAACCCGTCCTCCGACGAGCTCTCCGAGATCGCCATCGCCTCCGCTCACTCCTGGTCCACCTTCATGGGCAACGTTGAGCCGCACGTGGCCATGCTCTCCTACTCCACCATGGGCTCCGCTGGCGGCGAGGTCGCCAAGAAGGTCCAAGAGGCCGTGAAGTTCTGCAAGGAGAAGGCTCCCGAGCTCGCCATCGACGGCGACCTGCAGCTCGATGCCGCTATCGTCCCCACTGTCGCCCAGCTCAAGGCTCCCGGCTCCTCCGTCGCCGGTAAGGCCAACGTGCTCGTATTCCCCGACCTCGAGGCCGGCAACATCGGCTACAAGCTGGTCCAGCGCTTCGCCGGTGCCGACGCCTACGGCCCCATCCTGCAGGGCATCGCCAAGCCGGTTAACGACCTTTCGCGCGGCTGCTCTGCCGACGACATCGTGGGTGTCGTGGCCATCACCGCCGTCCAGGCTCAGATGGCTGAGTAGCCAGACATATCCCCGCCGAAGGCAGCGCAGGCGTTGCCGGCGATGGTCACTTTGGGACTGGAATTTCCGCCTACTAGTAAAAAGGCCTCCGGAGCTGTTGCTCTGGAGGCCTTTCGTTTACTTGCAAATGCGCGCGTTAGTTGTTCTTGGTCAGACGCTCGACGTCGTGGGCGATCATGTATTCCTCGTCGGTGGGGATGACCATGACCGTGACGGCGGAACCGGCGGCGCTGATGACCTGCGGGCCGTTGCCCACGGCCTCGCGGTTCTTGTTGTTGTCGATGCGCACGCCCAGCCACTCAAAGCAGTCGCAGAAGGCCTTACGGATCGACCAGTCGTTCTCGCCGATGCCGGCGGTAAAGGTGATGGTGTCCACGCCCGCCATGGAAGCAATCATGGAGCCGGCCTGCTGCATGGCCTTGTAGGCGAACATATCGAAGGCGAGCAGGCAGCGCTCGTCGCCCTCGGAGGCGCGCGTGCGGATGTCGCGGGCGTCGTTGGAGATACCCGAAATGGCAAGCAGACCAGACTGCTTGTTCATCATGTCGTCGACTTCCTGGTAACTGTAGCCGCCCTCGCGCTGAAGATAACACACGGTGGCCGGGTCGATGGAACCGCAACGGGTACCCATCATCAGGCCGTCAAGCGGCGTGAGGCCCATCGTGGTGTCGCGGCACACGCCGTCCTCAATGGCGGCAAGCGAGGCACCATTGCCCAGATGGCACGAAAGCAGGCGGTGGCAGCGCGAGCCCAGGATCTCCTTGGCCATCATCCACTCGTAGCGGTGGCTCGTACCGTGTGCGCCGTACTTGCGCACGTGGTACTTGTCGCACACGTCCTTGGGCAGCGCGTAGGTGTAGGCGACCTCGGGCATGGTCATGTGGAACGAGGTGTCGAAGACGGCCACATTGGGCAGCTCCGGATACTTCTCGCGGCAATACTCGATTGCCGCGGCCTCGCCGTAATTGTGCAGCGGAGCGAGCGGTGCCACCTCAAGGATCTTAGCCATGACCTCATCGTCGACGACCGCGGAATCATCGAAGTGCCAGCCGCCCTGAACGATACGATGGCCAATGCCATCAATCGTAAAGTCGGTCTTCTCGAGCTCCTCGAGCACGCGAGCGATAGCAGAGCGATGATCGGGGAAAGGGACCTCCTCGGTCTGCTTGGCGCCACCGTTCTCGGAGTGGCCAAAGATGCCCATGTCCGAAGCGATACGTTCGCAGTTGCCCTTGGCGAAAACCTCTCGGGTATCGGTATCCAAAAGCTGATATTTAAGGCTTGAGCTGCCGGCGTTGACAACAAGTACGTTCATGAGACTCCTTTGCAGTGCAATACGGTCGACGCAGACCCCTTAAGGCGGCCGCATTTTAATAAGAAGTTATCACAACTTGATAAATAGCTATCAGTCATATCGCCCAACGAGCGCAAAAGAGGGGCCGAACGGCGCTCGGTCGTCCAGCCCCTCCCCTCTTGCAATTACTTGCCGTTGACGATGCGCTCGACGTCGGAGGCGATCATGAACTCCTCGTCCGTGGGGATGACGAAGATCTTGACCTTGGAATCCTTGGCAGACAGGCACCAAGCGCCGTCGCCACGCAGAGCGTTGCGGGCATGATCCATCTTGACGCCCATAAAGGCCAGGCGGTCGGCAACGCCGGCGCGGACCGCCGGAGCGTGCTCGCCGATGCCGGCAGTAAAGACAAGGGTGTCCATACCGCACATAGAAGTAGCCATCTCGGCAGCCTTGGCGGCAATCTTGTAGACAAACATGTCGAAGGCGAGCTGAGCATCGGGGTCACCAGCGGCGGCGAGCTCCTCGACGTTGCGGCAGTCGTTGGTCTTGCCGCCGGTCACAGCCAAAAGGCCGGACTTCTTGTTCATCATCTCGTCGACCTCGTCGAAGGTGTAGCCACCCTCGCGCTGCAGGTAGCACACGGTAGCCGGGTCGATGGAGCCACAGCGGGTGCCCATCATGACGCCGTCGAGCGGCGTCAAGCCCATGGTGGTATCCATGCACTTGCCGTCCTCGATGGCGCACAGGGAAGCGCCGGAGCCGATGTGGCACACGACGACCTTGCGGGCCTCGCCGTTGGTCATCTCGGCGACCTTCTTGGAGATGTAGCGATAGCTGGTGCCGTGAGCGCCATACTTACGGATGTGCAGCTTGTCGCAAACATCCTTGGGAAGGGCGTAGGTCTTGGCGACCTCGGGCATGTTGAAGTGGAAAGCGGTGTCGTAGACCGTGACGTTGGGCAGATCGGGATACTGCTCCAGGCAGTACTCGATAACGTTGGCCTCGGGGTTGTTGTGCAGCGGCGCCAGCGGGGCGACCTCGCGAATCTTGGCGAGGACGTCCTCGTCGACGAGGGAGGAATCACCAAAGTACCAACCGCCCTGAACGATACGGTGACCAATGCCCTCGATCTTGACGCCGTTGGCCTCAAGGTCCTTCAGGACGACCTCGATGGCGACCTTGTGGTCGGGGAACTCGATGTTCTCGGTCACCTTCTTGGAGCCATTGGCAGCATGGGTGAAGGTACCGCCGGTAAAGCAGACGCGCTCGCAGGAGCCCTTTGCGGACACCTTGTGGGACTTGGTATCGATGACCTGATACTTAAGGGTCGAAGATCCTGCGTTGACGACCAGAACGTTCATGTGTCTCCCTACTAACAGGCGGTGTGGCGCCGCCAGGTTACATACGCTTCAATAATAAACCCAAACGCCCTCGCGCTCGGGTTTATTGCGTTGATATATAAGTTATCGGTGTCCAAATACTCACGGCCTTTGACTTGTAAGACGAAAGAGCGCGGGGATATACACCAAGGAAGAAATCCCGAGCGCAACAAGCAATACGACTCGAATGCCTGCAACGCTACTCAACACAGCGTTGAGCAGATAGAAAAGAACGGCACCCACCGCCACCATCTGGCTTTGAACCGAAATCAGTGAACAGCGCATCGAAGAATCGGCAGCATTTTGAAAAACTGAGTATTTGATTGGGGCAAACAACGAGTACGCAACCGTCTGCAGCACATAGAACACGGGCAGCAAATTAGCCGGAGTAAGGGGAATCAAAAACAAAGCTGTCAATACTAAGCGAATGATGCCGCATATACACGCAAAACGGCCCTTGTCGACACGAGTAATCGCACTGGGCACAATAAACCCTATGGAGGCCGAGGCAAGGAGCTGGACCGCAATGGTCACACCCGAAGCGACGGCATTCATTCCGCGACCCGCAAGCAGCAGTGAGAAAAAGTCTTCCAGGGCGACAAAAGCAAATGCCTGAGAACAGTCCATGATGAACGCTGAACGAAGAATGCCATTACACGCAATAGCGGCACCGATCATCTTCGGGCTAATTCCACGCTCAGGTGTCCCCGCAGTGCTCCCTCTTTGCATCTCAGGAATGCAGACAACGACAACCAACGTCAACACCATTGCGATGATATCTGCCGAAAGACCAATGAGATATGCACCGACAGACGAAATGAAACCGCCCACGCAAGCGGAGATGGCATAAGAGGCATAGAAAACAAATCGCTCAACGACATTAAGTCTTACGAGCTGGTCCTGAGAGACGCTGTCAATGTAAATCGCTTCGATGGATCCGCTCACACATGCAACGGCAAAATCTTTAAGAGCAAACGCACCGATTAAAAGCAGAGGAGAACGGACGAGAAGCAGGGCGGCGTAGTATCCAAGCATTCCCACGACGCCAACGAGGCCGCTTGTCTTTCGTCCAAACCTATCAGCAATATAGCCAGTGGGAACTTCAAGGATGAACTTGCTCACTTGATATGCAATCATCATGCTAGAAATCGCCACCATCGAGAATCCGACGAATTCAAGGTAAACCGTCAGAAAATACAAGATGGTGCTGAAGTTCGACAGAAAAACGAACGTCATATAAAGCAAAACCGTACGGTTTTTCATACTCCGCCCTCCAAGAACCAATAACCCAAGCCGAAATCTTGGAAAAGCATGAAGGCAAAGCCGTCAGTCATGTGTTACAAGGCGTCAACATTCACTTGACGCCACGAGGCCAAATGGCCTCACGAAGCGAGATGACGCAATAGGTGAAGAAATACCGTCTGGTGTCGATCGGTCCAGGCATTTTGTCGATAGCAAAAGTAGATGGGCAAGGCTACGTCATGCGAGCCTTCAATGGAGCACTCGCTCACTTCCAGTCCATCTGATGCGAGAGAAGAGCCAGAAAAACTCAATATCAATCCCCCGGCCTGAAGAAACTCAGCCTGTGCCCTGTTTCCGTATTCGACATCGCGAAAGCGGAAATTAACCAGCTGAGCTTCAGGACATTGATTGATTGCATTGAGACAGGGTGACAAGTTAATTGGAACAGCGAGCCTGCCGCCCAGTAACTCACGGATGGTCATAGCGTCAACAGATTGATGACCTGCTGGGCATGAAAGAACCTTGAGCTCCTTTTCACCCAAATATTTTGAAGAAAGGACACTGTCCCTTGGTTCCTCAAATGAGATGGCCGCATCCGAAATGCCAAGCACAAGTGATTCAAAGCATGTAGCCGTTGGCTGATGCCACACATCAAGGTGAATCTGAGGGTGCGAGCTTTCAAACGAATCATACCAGTTTTCGGCAAAAAGGCGCCCCCGCCCATGAAGGCAGGGGGCGTAAAGACGGAAATGGCCGTCAGGCGAGACGCCGTCGTCCCTCGATTGAGCGTACTTTTTGAGATCGTCGACTTGTGCCAGGATCACGCGTGCACGACGTGCAAATTCTCTGCCCGCCGGAGACAAAACAGCCTCCCCCGCCGATCGGTTGAGCAAAACGATCTGATACTCAGACTCCAGTTTCTTAATTGCCGACGAGACAGCCTGTGGGCTCACGTGAACGGCGCGAGCCGCTTTGCGCACGCCGCCGTAGTTCGCTACCGCTTGAAGGTATTCGAGTTGAGAAAACTGCATAGGTTACTCCAAAGGCAGCCAAGGCGACGGGCCGTGCGTCCTCAGATGAGGTTCTCGCCCAGGTTCTTGCCGCCGAGGACGTGCATGTGGAAGTGCATGACGGTCTGACCGGCGTTGACGCCCTTGTTGGAGATGACGCGGAAACCGTCCTCCAGACCCTTGGCCTTGGCGACCTCCTGGATGGCGTGGGCCATGGCGCCCATGGTCTCGGCGGGCACGTTATCGGCGATGTCACTGTAGTGCTTCTTGGGGATCACGAGCGTGTGGACCGGCGCCTGGGGATTGAGGTCGTCGAACGCGATGACCTGGTCATCCTCGTAGACGACGGTCGAGGGGATCTCGTGGTTGGCAATTTTGCAGAAGATGCAATCACACATGGTTGGTTCCTTTCTCACAGACCAAGGTAATTATATTTGGTCGGGATGGTTAGAACGAAAGGTTGTCGTCGGTGTTGGCGGCTTCGCCGTCGGCGAGCACGTCGTTGCCGTCGACGTCCTTCAGGAGCACCGAGACCTTCTGCTCGGCATCGGACAAGCGGGTACGCAGGCTCTTGAGGAGCTCGACGCCGCGGGTATAGCTCTCAAGCGACTCCTCGAGCTCCATATCACCCGACTCCAAGCTGCGGATGATGAGCTCCAACTCCTGTGAAGCCTGCTTGTACGTAAGCTGCTCGACCGGGGTCTTCTCTGCCATATCTGTTTCCTTTCCTAAAGGTTTATCGCTATGAAACGCGGCCTACTCGACCGTATCGACCGTTGCCGCCACGTTGCCGTCTGCCATGCGCACGCGAATGGCGTCACCGGGCTTAAAGGTCTTGGCGCTCGTGGCCACCCCATCATCGCTGTACGCGATGGAATAACCACGGGCAAGCACCTTGAGCGGCGACAGGGCATCGAGCGACGCAGCAGCTCGGCCCAGGTCGGACGCGGGTTTGCTGAGCATCGTACGCCCCTGATGCTCCAGGCGGGAGCTTGCGAGCGTGAGCGCATGGCGCTTGCCATCGAGTCCTGAGGTGCTTGCGATCAAGCGCTCGGGCAGACGCTCAAAGTTGGAGCGGAATGCCCCAACCGAACGCGTTATGGCGCCGGACAAACGATCGGCCGTCAGGGCAAGCTCAGACTCGCGACGCTCAACCATAAACGTTGGGTCGTTGAGGCACGGGCGGCACGCAGCCGCATCGAGCGCATCGCCCAAGCGAGCCGTATAGGTATCCCAGGCACGGCGACCGCGCTGATCGAGCATCTCCAGGTCGACCTGGGCCGACCCAATCATCGATGCCATCGCAGCACCCAGACGTTGATAGCGCGCCTCGAGCACATCGGCCAACTCCGTCATAGCCGGCGCCACCGATTCGGCCGCCGCCGTAGGCGTGGAGGCGCGACGGTCGCTCACCATGTCGCAAATCGAGGTATCGGGCTCATGGCCAATGCCGGTCACCACGGGCACGGGACAAGCCGCCACCGCGCGGGCAAGCTCCTCGTCATTAAAGGTCATGAGGTCCTCAAAGGAGCCGCCGCCGCGCACCAACAAAATACAGTCGGGCGCCGGCGTAATGGAAGCGGCGCGTCGCAGGCCCTCAATGAGCTCTGTCGGCGCACCCTCGCCTTGTACCTTGGCACCCACGCAGACGAGCTCGACGAGCGGGTTGCGACGACGCAATGTGCGCTTGACGTCGTCGATTACGGCACCCGAAAGCGAGGTGACGACCGCCACGCGGGAGCAGAACACCGGGATGCGGCGCTTGCGCGCTTCGTCCATCAGACCCTCACGGCGTAGCTTTTCGGCCAGTTGCGCCACTTGTTGACGCAGCAGACCCTCCCCCGCCAGCGAAAACGAGCGAGCGACAAAGCTCATGCGGCCCGTAGCCTTATAGAGATTGAAGCTGCCCTTAAAGCTCACCTGCATACCGTCGCGCAGATCGAACGTGCGCTTGAGATAGGCACCCTTCCAAATGATGCAGTCAACGGCGGCCGAATCGTCCTTGATCTGGAAATAGCAGTGGCCGCTTCGGGCGTTAGGACCACGAAAACCCGTGACCTCGCCCAAGACGCTCAGCTGCGGAATGGCATCGAGCGCACCGGCGGCGATCTCCACCGCCTGGCTCACGCTGAGCTCCTTGCGCTCTTGCTCGTCCGAACCGTCGAACTCGGCGGAAACGGCATTACCGGTTAGGTTCCAGCCTGCCACGCAGCCTCCTTTCGTTATCGAGCACAGAGGCTCCGGCCCCGTGCGAAATTAAGTCCAACACATAGTACAGCGCCGCGAGGACACGAATCCCCGCGGCGCCTGCCTGTCCCATTTGTTATCGGTTGGAGTTTCTGTTGTAGCGAGCCATAAGGTAGAGCAACTGAATGATCGAAGTGAGCGCTGCAGCCACATAGGTAAGCGCGGCTGCCGTCAGTACCTTCTTGGCGCCGTTGACCTGCTTGGAGCTCATGCCTGACTGCTCGATGTACGCCACAGCACGTCGGCTGGCGTCAATCTCGACAGGCAACGTAACGAGTTGGAACAGCACACTAAACGAGAAGAAGATCAACGCAAGGGTCGTGAGCCCGGCAATGTTCATAAACAGGCCCAAGAGTAACACGATGGTCCAGGTGTTCTGGGTAAAGTTGACGACCGGCACGAGGGCGGTACGCACTTTCATCATGGCATAGCCGCTTTGACGCTGGGCGGCATGGCCCGCCTCGTGGCAGGCGACGGCAACGCTTGCGACCGAACCGCCCGAACGGTTGGCATCCGACAGATACAGGTTGTTGTCCTGCGGGTTGTAATGGTCGGTGAGCTCGCCAGCGACACCCTTGATACCCACGGCGCTACAACCGTTGGCATCGAGCATGCGGCGAGCGACTGTGGCACCCGTATCGCCGTCCGAGCGAACCTTGGACCAGGTTTTGTACGTCGAGTTGATATAGTTCTGTGCGGCAAGGCCAAGCACCGTGCAGACAAGAACAACCAGCAGGTACAGCGGGTCGATGCCAAAGCCGTATCCATAGTAATAAGGCATGCGAATTCCTCCGAGTCGAGTTACACGTTGGAGGCATTTTACCCACTCAACCGGCTAGGCTTCCCTACAGGAGCTCGATTTTGCCGTCCTTCACCGTCAACCCCATATTGCCGGAAAGCAGATCGTCCAGGCGCGAGCCCACAAGCTCAAAGCGCCAGCCTTCGCGCAGGGGGCTCTGCTCGGGATGCTCAATATAGTCGGCCAGGTCATCGCGCGAGGCAATGACCGAGGTCGCCACGCCCGAGCGCTCGGCAACCAGGCGGATGAGCGCGTACATCAGGTCCGTCACGCTCTCCAACTCCGGCGAAATCTGACGGTGCCCGCGCACCATAAGCGGCAGGCGATCGTGCGGGCAGCTCGCGCCGCGCTTGATGGCCATGAGCGCACCGTCCACGTCGCGCTCCCCCAACTGATCGGTACCGCGAATGCTACGGAACTCCTCAACGCGCACGGGATTGCGCTTAACGAGCGCAAGCAGCGTGTCGTCGGACATGACCCACTTGCGCGGGATGTTACGGCGCTCGGCGCGGTCCTCACGCCAGGCGGCGAGCTCGCGCGCGATGCCCAACTGGTGACGGCTGCACGAATTGATGCGTTTGACCTTGCGGAACGCCTCGTGTCGATCGGCGCGATAGTGCGACTCGTCAGCCAGCGGGCGCAGCTCGTCGAGCACCCAGTCCACACGGCCCAGCTCGCGCAGGCGGCTCATCATCTCGGTATAGGCGACGATCAGGTACTTGACGTCATCGATCGCATACTCAATCTGCTTATCGGTCAGCGGGCGGCGCGACCAGTCGGTCAGCGACTCGGTCTTGGGCAGCGATACGCCGCAGAACGTCTGAACAAGCGCGCCATACGAAATCTGCTGGCGCTCGCCCAAAAAGGCGGCGGCGACCTGCGTATCGAAAATCGGTCGTGGCAGCACGCCCACGGTATGGAGCATGACCTCCATATCCTGCGAGCACGCGTGGAAGACCTTGGTCACGCTCTCGTCGGCCATAAGCTCGGCCAGCGGCGAGAGGTCGTCGATCACCAGAGGGTCGACCGCTACGCTCTCGGCAGGGGTGGCAATCTGAACCAAGCACAGGCGCGGGTGGAATGTGCGCTCGCGCAAAAACTCGGTATCGACGGCAATCGCGTCGAACTCACGGGCGCGCTGGCAAAAGTCGAGTAGAGCCTGATGTGTGGAAATGTACATATCAACCCATCGAATAAGGTTAGGCCCGAAAAACACGGGTAGGATATCGGCATTGCCTTACAACTATACTCGGTTAGTCACAGAACGGGAACGTAAGTATGCGCTGCCTTATCATCCACAACCCGGCATCGGGCCCCAGCTCAGATGAAATCTACGCATTCACGCACGCCCTCGCGCAGGGCGGCGACGAGGTCGTGATGCGTTTTATCGGCGATGGCATGGAGCCCGAGGACGCCGTGGCAGACGTGCGCGAGTTTGACCGCGTGGTCGTTTCGGGCGGCGACGGCACCGTCTCCAACGTGCTCGACCAGATGCGCGGGTGCGGTGTCCCCACGCTCGTCTTCCCCTCCGGCACAGCCTGCCTGTTCTTCAACAACATCGGCAATGCCCCCGAGGCAGCGGCGCTCGCCAAGGCCTGCCGTGCCGGTCGCACGGTCAAAGTGGACATGGGCGAGCTCTTTTGGCTCGACGAGAACGGCAACGAGAAGCGCCACGGCTTTATCATCATCGCCGGCTCGGGCTTCGACGCCGAGATCATGATGAAGGCCGCCCCCACCAAAAACGACATCGGCGAGATCGCCTACTTCCTCTCCGCGCTCGCCACGCCCAATCCCACGGTGGCGCACTTTACGATTGAGCATGACGGCATTGTCGAGGAGCTCGACGGCATCTGCTGCATGGCCGGCAACACCTCGGTCATCCAAAACGACATCAACCTGTTCCCCGACTGCCGTATGAACGATGGCATGGTCGACATTGCGGTCATCGAACCCGTGCGCACCGTGCAGCTGCTGCCTACCGTGATCACCGCCGCACTCGACCCCGCCGGCAAGGTACTCGGGCGCCCGCAGTTCAAGATCATCCAGACCAAGGAAGCCAAGATCACCTGCACCCCGTCGCTGGGCATGCAGTTCGATGGCGAGATTATCTCCAGCAATTCGGGCGTCTTTGGAGCCCGCGCGCTTCCACAATGCCTCGACCTCATCGTCGACGAATTCTCCCCGCTCGGAAAATAGGAGGACCCTATGAACGACAATCCCCTGCTCGGCTTTATCATCATCGTTTTGGCCATGCTCGTCGGCTATGCGATCAACGTGATTCACCGCCGGAAGAAGTAATTCCACATTGGTATGATATTCATCCAATTATCGTCTCCCCTGCTGTTTATGCATTTGCCAAACAGCAGGGGATTTTCATTTCAGGCATTCCCAGCTACTTTATTCGGCTACAGTAATTACAGGGCGTCTTTATTAAAGTAAAGCTACAAACTGAGTACAATTAACCGCTTGTCGCATATTTCATCACGCTTATCGAGTAAGTGTCTTTCATAGATGAATATTGTTTCCAGTTCGTTACGCTAATGGGGTGTCTTTATTGGCTGAAGCCCTCTGGCGACAGAGGGCTTTCGCACGCTGGGAGGGAAAATGAGGAAAACTCACCCCGTCAACGCGCTCAAGAAGCTAGGCATAGGCCTCGCCTTTGGAGCTGCAACCATCATGTCTATGCCGACGTCTGCGCTCGCCTGCACGCAGATGTACATGGGCAAGAACCTTACGGCCGACGGTAACACGTACTATGGCCGCGCCGAGGACTTTGGCAAGCGCTATCTTAAGCACTACGGCATCGAACCTGCCCACGAACCTGGCTTTAAGTACAGCTCGATTGAATCTGCTTTTGAATACACTTCGAACAAGCCTACCTATCGTTACAGCTATGTACGCGACCACCCCTCCAACTGGATGGGTCGCACCGACGCCTATTCCGAAGCCGGAATCAACGAGAAGGGCGTCTCCTGCTCTGCCACGCTAAGCACTTCCTATAACGAGGAGGCCGATGCAGCAGACCACATCGATGAGAAAGTGGGTCTGGGCGAGTACAGTTACGGCAGCATCATCCTGGGCGAGAGCGCCACGGCCCGCGAGGGCGTCGAGCTTCTCGGCAGACTGATCGATGATCAAGGCGTCTGCACCAACGACCAGATCATCATCGCCGACAACAACGAGACCTGGCTGTTCGCCACACTTTCCGCCCATCAGTGGATCGCCATGAAGCTCGCTGACGACGTCGCGTCGCTCAACCCTAATATCGGGAGCCTCAACTACGATGTCGACCTTGATGACCCCGAGAACTGCCTACACTCCGAGGGCATCGAGTCCATGCCCGTGGAGAAGGGCTTCGCCAAATACTCCGCTGACGGCAAATTCGATGTCGCCCAAACGTATGGCGAAAGCCTCGCCGATTCCGGCGTAAACCAGTGGTCCCGCTATGTGCAAGGCCGCGATTATTTTGGTAGTCAGCTGACCGAAGGCACAGATTACGACATTATCACAGTAAAGAAGGATGGAAAACCTGACCAAAAGGGAGCCATGGTCAGCGAAATCCAGCCCCTGTTCTTCAGGCCTGGCAAGTCTGGCTGGAGCACCTTTGAGCTGATTCGTGCCTTTGGCAACCGCGGCGAGAACGTCCCTGGCCTCAATGCGAACACTGATGGTGTTTATTGCATCGGCAGCGAGCGCAACACCGAGATCAACCTCTTCCAGATTCGTCGCGGGTATGACCCCGAAGTCGCTACCATCCAGTGGGAAATGCTCTCCCGCGCCGCGTACTCCGTCGCCATCCCGTTGTACTCCGCTCTGATAACTGAGGTCAGCCCGTACTTCAGCGATCAGACCGTCTCCTTCGATCACTGCAACCAGACTGACGTCGTGTACAACGAGGAGCCCGAGAACTCAATCAACTACGTCCTCATGGACATCAGCTCGCTCTGCTTCGAGAACCCTGACACCCTTGGTGTCAGCGTCCGTGCCTACCTCGATGCGCTCCAGAACGAGCTTATCGAGCAGAACAAGGAAGTTGACGCCGCCATGCTGGCCGAGACGAACACCGAGGGCCGCACTGCCCTGGCCAACAAGGCCGGCAAGGCTGCTACCGAGAACACCTACAAGAAGTGCAAGGCACTGCTCCAGGAGATGCGCGCCTATCAGAAGGCCGAAAACTTCGACCAGCCCTTTACCCCAAGCGACCTGAACACCGAGACCAACGGCCTCAAGGTGTCCATCACCTACGCCAAGGATGCTCTTGCCACCGATCCGGTCACCCCGGATCAGCCCGGCACTCCTGAGCAGCCTGGCACTCCCGAGCAGCCCGCTAAGCCCGAGCAGCCCGCTAAGCCCGAGCAGCCGGCCGCCAAGCCTGAGAAGCCTGGCAAGTCCGACACCACGACCACGGTAACCACTAACAAGACGAACACCAAGGGCGGCCTGCCCACCACTGGCGATCGTTTTGATGGCCGCATGGTGGCCGCATTCGCCATCGCTGGCGTTGCCGCCATCTCCACGGGCGGTTACTTCCTCTACCGTCGCAATAAGGAGTAACGTCCTAGCTGAGCGGGCGAGGCAGCAATGGCAGCCTCGCCCGCTCAGCCCGCTCTTTTGACCGGCGGGAAACCCGCCTGAAATCTTTTCAAAAAAGATTTCCCCGCACACACTTTGCTGTGCTATAGTGCAGCGCAACAGCAACTAGGTGCGACCGCGCCACGGCATCACGAAAGGAGCCACCAAGATGATGAACACGATGAAGTCCCTCAACAACTGGTGGTGGCGTGATACGAATACGATCGGTCGACAGTGAGTCCCTCACGCCTGTTTTTGCGCTCTAGGTGATTGAAAGGCCTCCGGTTTCGACCGGAGGCCTTTTTCTATCTCGAGCCCGATCGCATTCGCATCACGCGCCTCCGCTTTTCTCTTGCACTCCCATTCCGAAAGGATTTTCACCATGTCTCAGAACACCACCGCCGCCCAGCCCCGCACCGTCCAGACCGCCGACCGCGGCAAACTCGATGTCCGTGCCCTCGTCCTGCTCGCCATCCTGCTCGCCGCCGGCTTCATCCTCAACTTCACCGTCGGCAAGGCAGTCTCGAGCATTTCGGGCGGTATGATCAGCCCCGAGTTCATCATCTCGGCCTTCTGCCTCACCATTCTGGTCGTTCGCCCCAACATCGGTCAGGCGCTCGTCATTGGCCTCATCTCGGCTGCCGTGATCCAGATCACCACCACTTCGCCGTTCGTCGATTTTGCCGCCGAGGGCATCGCCGCCATGCTCATGGCCGGCATCGTCAACGCCGCCGGCAAGAACGGTCAGGTCAAGCCCGCCATCGCCATTGTTGCAACCTTCCTGACCACCTTTGTCTCCGGCGTCATCTTCATGGTCATCAAGATGGCCATGCTCGGCGTGGTAGGCGAGCTCGCCGCCGCCATGCTGCCCGTCGTTGCCATGACCGCCGTCTTTAACGCCATTCTGGTCGGCGCCCTCTACCTGCCCATCCAGAAGGCCCTGAAGCTCAACTAACTCATCGCTGCCCCACCAGCAAAGACTGTCCCAAACGACTAGCTTTTGGGGACGTTCTTAAACGACTGGTCATTTAAGAACGTCCCCAATGACTATGAAAGGTATCCATGGAAACGATCATCAACGTCGACGATGTCTCGTTCTCCTATGGCACGCAGACCGAGCAGGCGCTCAGCCATATCTCGCTCAGCGTGAACAAGGGGGATTTCATCGGCATCATCGGGCCCTCGGGCGCCGGCAAGTCCACGCTTGCCGCCTGCCTGTCGGGCGCCGTGCCCCACCACTACACCGGCACGTTCTTTGGGTCCGTCATGGTCGACGGCCACGACACCTGCGAGGTCTCGCTCACCGACGTGTCGCAAATCGTCGGCAGTGTGCTGCAGGATATCGACACGCAGATGGTCGCTTCGGTCGTCGAGGACGAGATGCTCTTTGGCCTCGAGAACTTTGGCGTTCCCCACGACCAGATCGAGCAGCGCGTGAGCGAAACGCTCGAGACCGTCGGCATCAGCGACCTGCGCGACCGCGAGATCGCCACCCTCTCGGGCGGACAGAAGCAAAAGGTGGCCATCGCCGCCATCCTCGCCATGCGTCCGCGCGTCTTGGTTCTCGACGAGCCCACCGCGGCACTCGACCCCGCCAGCTCCACGCTGGTCTTCGAGACGCTGCGTGAGGCAAACCGCACACTTGGAATCACCATCGTCGTCGTTGAGCAAAAGGTCGCCCTGCTCTCGGAGTACTGCAACCGCGTGCTCGTGCTCAACCATGGCGAAATCGCGCTGCAGGGCGAGCCACACGAGGTCTTCGCGCATACCGACGAGCTCCGTGCCATCGGCGTCGACTGCCCTCGCGTCACGCGTATCTTCAATAGCCTCGAGGCCGATGGCCTGGTAAGCGGTACCCCCTGCTTGGATGTCGATGAGGCCGAGCGCCTGATTTCGGGCATCGTCGACCCCGCACACGCGGCTATCGAAGCCCAGGCGCCCGCCGGTTCCCCGCATGCACCGTCGTTGCGTCCTCATGCCAAGGACGCCGAACCCGTACTCACCTTCGACCATGTTGAGTTTGCCTATCCCAATGGTGGCGCCGCCGTACACGACCTTAGCCTGACGCTCTATCCTGGCGAGCTCGTGAGCATCGTCGGCCAAAACGGCGCCGGCAAGACTACGCTCACCAAGCTGCTCATGGGCCTGCTTAAGCCTTCCTCGGGCAGCGTACGCGTTACGGGCCTGGACACTGCCGCGGTCCCCACGAGCCGTATCGCCCGCGAGGTCGCGACCCTCTTCCAAAACCCCGACCGCCAGATCTGCAAGGACACCGTGCTCGACGAGGTCGCCTTTGGCTTGGAACTGGGCGGCATGGACCGCGCCGAGGCCCTGCGTCGCGCCCAGCTGGTCATCGATCGCTTTGGCTTGCCGGCCGACGAGGCGCCCTTCTCGCTTTCGCGCGGCCAGCGACAAATGGTGGCGCTTGCCTCCGTCGTAGTGGTTGAGCCCAAGATCGTCGTGCTCGACGAGCCCACGAGCGGCCTTGACTACCGCGAGTGCATGACCGTCATGGAAACCGTGCGCACCATGGCCGAGCGCGGCTGCGCCGTTATCATGGTCTGCCACGACATGGAAGTTGTCTCCGACTTTGCCGAGCGCATCGTGGTAATGGCCGACGGCCGCATCCTCGACCGCGGCCGCACGCACGAGCTATTCTCGAACATCGATCTCATGCAGCGTGCCTACGTTGAGCCGCCCCAGGTCATCGAACTCTCGCGCCGTCTGGCATCTTCCGTCTCGCCCGCTTTTGCGCAGGTGAGCGAGGTCACCGATGTCGTTCGAATTACCAAGGAGATGGTCCACCGTGGTTAACGTCATCGACTACATGCCGGGTGACACGCTGCTGCATCGCCTGAACCCCGTCGTCAAACTGGGCCTCGCCGCCGCCATCATCGTCGGCATCTTCTTGTCCGACGCCTACGTGGCGCTGCTGGGCTTTTTGGCACTCACCCTTGCGCTGGGTGCCTATGCCGGCGTCGTCGACCGTCTGTTCTCGCTGCTCAAGTTGCTGATTCCGCTCGCGCTTATCATGCTGGTGCTCCAGCTGGCCTTTATGCGCGATGGCAACGTGGTGTGGGGCTTTATCACCGACACGGGCCTCATCACAGGATCGAAGGCCTGCCTGCGCCTGCTGGGTGTGGCGTTACCGCTCATCCTCATGCTCATGGTGACCAAGCTCAACGACCTTGCCAACGCCTGCGTCGAGGTGCTGCACGTGCCGTATCGCTATGCCTTCACCTTTACCACGGCGCTGCGCTTTGTGCCGGTGTTTGGTCAGGAGATGAACGCCATCATGGAGGCGCAGACCGCACGCGGCGTCGAGTACGACACCAAGAACCCCATCAAGAAGCTTAAGCTCATGCTGCCACTGTGTGTGCCACTGCTCATCTCGAGCGTGGGCAAGACCGATGCCACAGCCTTGGCGGCAGAACAGCGCGGCTTCTATCTGCGTACGCGCACCAGCTCGTACAAGCGCTACCCCATCAAGGGCCTGGACATCGCCGTGCTCATCGTCAGCATCGCCCTCATCGCCATCGGCTTCCTGTTCTAGTTCACCACCGACAGCAACCGCCCAACGCAAAAGGCCTCGGCTCGCACCAAACGAGCCGGGGCCTTTACTGTTTCACCAGATAAAACCTACCAAAATAAACCTGTCCCTTTTTGGCGGGTCGGAAGCTAGAGGCGGTAGGGAGCGCCGCTACGGATGATGGATTCACGCACCAGGACGTCCATGGCGTCGAGGGTGATCTCGGGCATCTCTCGGTACTTCTGCAGCACCGATAGCTCGGTGCAGGCCAGAATGACGCGGTCGCAGCCGCTACGGGCGAACTCCCACATCACGCGGTCGAACTTATCCATATCGGGCTCACGTCCGGCCTTCACATCATCGTAGATAAGCGACATCACATCGTTCTGACGTTTCTCGCTGGGATAGACGACCTCAACACCCGCAGCCTTACATTCGCGGCCGTAGACGCCCGCGCCCACGGTGCCATCGGTGCCCATGATGCCAATCTTGTGCACCGGCTCGGCCGGCATACTCAGGTTGGGATCGAACTCGCACTCCCCCATCACCGCACCCGCAAGGGCATAACGAACCGACTCACGCGGCATGTGGATAATCGGCACCTTCGTAAACGACTGGATCTGGTCGTAGAAGTAGTGCGACGTGTTGCAGGGAATGGCAATGTGCGCACAGCCCAGCGACTCAAGTGCCTGGGCACACTCTTTCATGGTCGCCAGCAGCTTGGCATGTTCGCCGGTCTTAATGGCCAGCGTGCGGTCGGGCATGGTCGACTTGGAGAGCACCACCATGTCGATATGTTCCTGATCGCAGGCAGCAGCCGTATGACGCACCACCTGGTCGTAGTAATACGACGTGGCCTCGGCGCCCATGCCGCCGATAACTCCCAGCTTTTCCATCGCCGCCTCCTTGGTGACGCTTGCGCAATTGCGCGTATCATACCCGCGCCCGCCCGATGCAAACCGGACGGGCGCCGCACTCATCTACTTGTAATACGTCTTGAACAGCTTAAAGTGGCGCAGCTTGGTGTGCCACATGCGCAGCCAGTGGTTAAAGACAAAGTCGCCCTTCATAAACGAAGGGTCGGCGCCCTTACCTTCCTTGTCCAGGCGATGCACCTTAGCGCGCAGCTCGGGATCCTTGACGTACTTGTCGACGACGCCCATGGGGACGACCATCCACAGGGCCTCGTCCTGCGCCGTCACAAACTCCGGCTCAAACGGGCGGTTGAACACATACTCGTCCACCACATACTTGGCAACGTTAAAGCCGCTGTTGGTAACGTAGTAGTTGCTGCGACCCTGGCGCGTGTTGAAATCGAAGAACTTAAACGAGCCGTCGCGCTCGTCGTACTTAACGTCAAAGTTGGAATAGCCCACAAAGTGAAGGTCCTCGAGCAGCTTGCGCACGCCGCCCATGAGTTCGTCGTTAGGCTCGGTAATGATACAGGCATGGTTGCCGACACCGTGGGGCTGATGCTCCTCGAGCAGCACATGGCCCAGGCACATCATGCGGACCTTACCGTTGCGGTCGGAATAGCTGGTGAGCACGCGCATGTACTCGTCGTTGCCGGGCACGCGATCCTGCAAGATCAGATCGTCGGTGTAGCCGCTGGCATACGAATCGCGAATGACCTGTTCCAGCTCGGCGCGGTCGGCAATCTCATAGGCCTTCTTCTGGCCCTCGAACTCATGCTGCCACCACATGATGCCGTCAGAAGGCTTCAGAATCATCGGGTAAGGAAAATCGATCTGGTCGAGCACTTCGGCAGGCGCCTCACCTTGGGCGTTCAGCATCGCCATGGTGAAGGTAAAGGTATGCGGATAGGGCACACCATGCTTCTCGCACAGCTCGTAGAAGATCTCCTTCTTCTGGCACTGCTCGAGCATGCTGTAGGGCGCGTAGGGAGCGACGATGTTATCCGCCAGCTCATGAGCATCCTTGGCTTGAGCCACGAGAGCGACATAGTTGTCGCCACAGCCCACAAGGACAATCGTCTTATCGGTATGCGCTTGGGCAATGCCGTTGACGGTTTTGAGCATCACGGGCATGGTATCGATATCCACGTTGGGCGTGTAGTCGATAATCTGGCTGCGGTACGCGGGACCCGTCTGATACTTGCCAAAGACCAGACTCTTGACCTGGTACTCCTCGTAGAAGGCGCGCGCCACCGAATAGGCGTTGATGTCGCCACCGAGCAGCACGGGAATGAACTCGCGCTCTGTAAATTGCAATGCCATGGAAACTTCCTATCATGAACTGCCCACACAACGGGCGGTCTTTGCGCAACTGATTTATTCTAGCGTGCCAAACCGCCGGCGCCCAAAGCTCCACCGTATCTATGGCAATCGACGTAATCGTCCAGCACGAAGACGGCGCCCACCGTTGTATGACAATGGGCAATGAACCTACCGTTGTTGTAGGATTCAGCGTATTGACATCTTCGAGCGAAAGGCGCACACGTGCCCCAAGACCATCCGACCGATAATCCCATCCTCAATGCCGCGAGGCGCGAGCTGGCGGAACGTGCGAAAGCGACCGCTCCCCTGTGCACGGCAAACGACGCCTACAACGGACCCGCCCGCATCGTCTCGATCAACACGTCGGCACATAAGGGCACGCGCAAGTCGCCCGTCGCCGATGGACGCGACACCGTCATAGAGCAATTTGGCCTCGCCTCCGACGCACACGCCGGGCATTGGCACCGTCAGGTTTCCTTTTTGGCCGCAGAGTCCATCCAGACGGCGCAGGCACGCGGGCTCGACGTACACGAGGGTGACTTTGGAGAGAACTTCACAACCCGGGGCATCAACCTGCTCTCGCTCCCCTTGGGCACGCAGCTCAAGCTAGGCAGCGAGGTGCTCGTCGAAATCAGCCAAATCGGCAAAGTCTGCCACACCCGTTGCGCCATCTACTATCTCGCTGGCGACTGCATCTTTCCCCACGAGGGCGTTTTCGGCGTGGTGCTAAAGGGCGGAGAGGTCTACGCCGGCGACGATATCCAGGTAATCAAACTCGGCGACGGCACCTGTTCGTTCACCCCCGCCGAGGCCATCGAAGAGATTGAGCAGGCTCGCCAGAAGGGCACGCTGTAGTTATAAAACCCCACGTTGAGATGGCTTTTACAGCCCAAAACTCCTCTCAAACAGGGCTCTGTAACGTTAAAGTTGAACTCTATGGTTTCTCAACAATTCATCATAACTGCAGGTCAAAGCCAAAGCCTCAAGTTCAACTTGACCCTTTGGGACCTTTAAGGTTACAGTTGAGGTCGAAAGCAGTAGTAGAATACCGTTCGAACCATAACCTACGATTGATTGCAGAGGGACTGGATGCAGCATTCGAATCATCGCACCGCAGCGCTCATTGCGTCGAAGCCGGCTCGTATCATCACGAGCGCCGCGCTCGCCGTTGCGCTGACGGCCACGCCGATGCTCTCCCCCGTTGCGGCGTATGCCGCCTCGCAGGCAACGCAGGACCAGCTTTCCGCTGCCCAGCAGAAAATCGAAACCGCCACGAGTGCCTACAACGAAGCCCGCACCAAGCTCGAGGATCTGCAGAAGCAAATCGACACTAACGAGGCAAGCATCGAGAAGATCGAAGCCGAACTTCCCGATCAACAGGCCAAGGCGAGCTCCGCCATGCGCGATCTGTATAAGTACCAGAAGGGCACCAACCCCATCGTGAGCTTCCTGGTCAACGCGCAGAGCCTGGGCGAGTTCATCACCACCTGCAAGTACACCAACCAGATCACGAGCTCGAGCGTCGACGAGATCGAAGAGCTCAACAAGATGCAGACCGAACTCGAGCAGAACAAGACCGAGCTCGAGCAGGCCAAGTCCCAACTCGAGACCGAGCAGAAAACCGCCGAGGACGCACTGGCACAGGCCCAGCAGCTTCGCAGCGAAGCCCAGGCAAAGGCCGAGCAGGAGAATGCCGCCGAGCTGGCCAAGCTCGAGGCCGACAAGGCCGCTGCCGCCGAGAAGCTCTCGGGCGAGGGCGTGAGCGGCAACAACTCCAACAGCCAGGCCAATAACGCCAACACCACTATCGACACCACGGTGAACAACTCCAATACCGGCAACTCCGATTACGACTCGTTTATCAACGAGTGGACGAGTCGCATCGACAACTACCTCGCCGGCTCCCCCATGGCAGGCCAGGGTTACAACTTTGCCGTGGCAGCCTGGAACACCGGTGTTGACCCTCGCTGGTCTCCCGCCATCGCCTGCATCGAGAGCAGCAAGGGCCTCTATTGTGCCGGCTCCTATAACGCCTGGGGCTGGAGCGCCCGCGGCGGCGGCTGGCGGAGCTTTGGTAGCTGGAGCGAGGGCGTCTCTGCCCACGTTGCCTACCTGGGCGCCAACTATGGCTCCACGCTTACCCCGGCAGCCGCCAAAAAGTACTGCCCGCCCACGTGGCAGGACTGGTACAACAAGGTTGCAACCCAGATGAACCGCATCTAAGATCAACGTCAAAGGGCCCCAATTGGGGCCCTTTTTCTTTTACGCGACGGAGGTATCGACGACGCCAGTCGCGTTTGCAATGGCAACAATGATAATCATTGCCAACAAGAGCACACCCATAGCCTTGAGCCAAAGCTTTGCAAGCTTTTTACCGCGGTATCTATCGAGTAGCTCAAACCGCCGGCGAAGGCGGCGTTTGTCGAGCATCACAAAATGGATGAGCACTACGAGACCGTCGACGAAGATAAAATACTCAATCGCGAGAAACCACATCGGGTAGTTTTGGTTGGCGCCCGTAGGATGAAAAACGGCAAAATGGCTTCCGGCAAAGAAAACAAGTAGCGAAAGATAGACGAATGCGTTCCAAATGCGCCCAACGGTGTCGGGAATGCGGGAGAGTAAATTCGGGCGCTCAGGCACCAACGGCAATCCACCCTGAGACTGATCCGTGGGGAGCACGGGCGCAGGGCACACGGCTCGCCGCTCCGGAGGCTCTTGAAAGGAAGCAGCATTCGGCGCGGACGACGCATACGATGCGCGTGCAGCGTGCCCTAGCGCCTTCGCGCTTGCAAAGCGCTTGTCCGGATCGAGCGCCATCGCCATGCAAATAACATCGGCAAGCGAGGCGGGGACGTCACGTGCCTCGCATTGCTCGCGTATGTTCCGACCTGGCTTGGGATCGGCCCCCGTCAGACAAAAGAACAGCAGGGCACCGAGCGCATAGACATCGCTGCGCACGCTCGTCTGGCCAAAACCATACTGCTCGGGCGGCGCATAGGGACGCGTGCCAAACTTAACGGTATCGGCATCGGCTCCCTCGCGCCACACGCGAGCGATTCCCAAATCGATAATCACCAGCGATGAAAACGTCATGCCTGTATCGGGCGTATAGTTTGCGCCCGACACGATGATATTCGAGGGCTTTAGGTCGCGATGGATCACCGGAGCGGCCATCTCCCCCGCCGACGCAAAGCCGGCATGGAGCTCCGCAACTGCATCACAAAGGGCGCCAAACAGCTCACAAGCATAATCGGGCGTCGCACCCAAACGCCCCACCAGGGCCCCGAGCGTTTCGCCTTCGATGTATTCCATGACCACGCAAAGCTCGTCGCCCACGCGGCGGCAATCGACAATCCGAGGCAAGTGCTCGTAACGTCGCCCAGCATGCTGGGCCGCAAACAGGCGTTCATACGCCCCGCCAATCTGGGCCGACGCGTCGATGCGCTTGCGAACAAAGGGGCCAAGAGATCCTCCGCCGGAGCCCTCAAAGTACACGAGCTCGGTCGTCTCGACGTCGGAGTGCTTGAGCACACGGTCTACGCGATAACTGTCATCACGCTCAAGTGACGCCAGGTGTCCGGCGAGCGCAGCAGTCAGCTCATCATCGGAATATGTTGGGCTCTGAGTATCCATAGCGTCCATAATAACGCAGGGCACGGACGCCCCATGACGCCCGTGCCCTGCACGTTCTAAATATCGTGAACACCGCTTCCGCCGGCAGCTAGCTGTTAGCTCACCGTCTCTTCACCAAAGCGATACAGCTCCTCGTTCACCTTTTGCAGGCTGCAGCCACGATCGATACAGAAAATGATGATGGCGTCACGGCGGTCCTTGCAGTTGAGGACATTGACGCCCGCCGCCGTCAAGGCGCGGTTGGTCTCCTTGAGCGTCAGCGCCATGGCAAAGGCAATCTGCAGCACCTTATTGCGGCTCGGATGCCGCGCACCGGTAAAGATCTGATAGCCAAACGTCTCGTTGAGGTCGGCCATACGCACCACGCGCGAACGCTCCAGCCCCTTTTCTTCCAAAAGCTGTTTCAGATACCCCGAAAGCGACGGGGCGGCAAAGTCGTGTTCTTTGATATAGCCATCGATGTTTGGCGCGTCGAGAAGCTCATTGAGCAACTCCTCGGTCAGCTTTTTATCGGGCATACGACTTCACCTCCCATACGGCGCAACGGTAGCGACATGCTAGGCCAACACCCAGCTTGCAGTGGCAGACTTATCAAACATGTTGGCAAAATACAGTGCCTTCTTGATATCGCCATCAAAGTAGATATTGCCCGCCACAGAGCCACCAGCGGCAAGGGTACCAGACTGCAGCTCATCGGAGCCCTCGCTGTAGTAACCCTGATTCTGCTGAGCGCCGTTGGCGTCCTCGCCCTTCCAGTCGTAGATGTTGTAATCTGCGCCCTCATCACCATTGTTGACGTACGTGACGTGAATGCCCGTCATGGTCGAACCGTCATAATTTGTGAGGCCGGGCTGGACGGAATCGACAACGACGGAAAGACCGGCAGCCGTGGTCACCGTCGCACCAACCGCCAGGTCAGTCGTAGACTGCTCTTCCTTCTTCGCCTCTTCCTTCTTGTCGCCATCGCCAGCGTCCTCGGTGACGGTCGTCTTATCGCTACCACAACCGGTAAGAAGACCGGCAGTCCCCAAGGCGACGGTGGCGAATGCGCCCAGTGCAGCGCGACGGCTCAGCAGCACTTCGTTTTCAAGCTTTTTCATCATGCATCCTTCCTACGATCCGGCTACCGTGCCGGCACACAGCACATCGTAGGAAGGATTAAACTTGAATTCATTAGCTGAGAGCTAAGGCTGCGGTAAACGGCCAATGCAGTTATCCAAACGCCGAGCAAACGCACTTTGCGCAACCGTCTGCTGGCAGTGCATCAACCCACCGTGACGGATTCCCCGGTAAAGGTGCTCACAAGCAACAGGATAAAGAAGGCCAAATAGCTGATGCTCAGCAGGTAGGCGATGGCCAAAAAGGCAATCCATCCTACATTGGTCTTACCGTCGGCGCGGCGCTGCTCACGACTGCGATAAAGCCAAATCGTCACGCCGATAGCAGTGATAAGCAGTACGAGTGCCGCCGTAGCCAGCCCAGCAAGCACAAACATCACGCCAATGCCCACAGCGATGACCGGAAGCAGCAGCAAACCGCACCCGCATCCACCCGGACTATATACGGCAGACTGTCGGCGTCGTTCCATCGTCACTCCATCACAAGCAATCGTTTGTAGACATCGAGACCTTTGAGTAGGATTTCCTCGCCGAAGAGCATGCTATCGGTATGCAGAGCGCTTGTGGCATAGGCGGGACAGCCATCCGAATCACTCGGGTTGTCTTGGTCCTCTGGCATACCCGTGCCCAGCAAGAAGAACACGCCCGGCAGATGGCGCTGATAGAAAGCAAAGTCCTCGGCAATTAACAGCGGCTCCTCTACAAGCTGCAGCCCGGGCAAGGCAGGCGTGATGTTGGCAAACAGCTCGGGGTCGTTATCGACCGGTGGATAGCCCTCGGCAAAGTCGAGATCATACGTGCAGCCCGTTGCGGTGCACGCCTCGTCGAGCACACGGCGTACGCCCTCGCGCGCACGGTCGAACATGACGTCCGTAAACACACGCAAGCTACCGGCAACATGGGCCTCCCCCGCCACGGCGTTGCAGACGGTGCCAGCCTGCAGCAGACCAAACTTACCGATACAAGGCTCATCGGCACCCAGCTCGTCCATCAGTTCGCGCTCGGCAACCAAGAACTTGGCAGCCGCCAGCGCCGCATCGTGCGACTCCTCGACCGGAACGCCATAGGTCTTAGCGATATGGATACTCGTTCCGTGAATATGGATATGCGTCTCGCTCGAGCGCGCCAGCAACGGACCGGAGCAGCTCGCCAACGTGCCGGCGGGCAGATCGGGCCACACATGGAAGCCAAAAATGCGGTCGACCCCGTAGCATTCGAACACACCGCTCTCACATACCGTCTTGGCACCACCGGTCGTTTCCTCGGCCGGCTGGAACACAAAGAGAACGTTGCGCCTAATGACGCCCGGCTGCTCGCGAATCGTACGGTCGACATACGTCGCGGCGGCAAGTGCCATGGCCATGTGTCCGTC
The DNA here is from genome assembly GCA_900542555.1 of uncultured Collinsella sp. Classification (GTDB taxonomy): domain Bacteria; phylum Actinomycetota; class Coriobacteriia; order Coriobacteriales; family Coriobacteriaceae; genus Collinsella. The sequence continues at coordinate 14,083 of UQNU01000009.1, read as the reverse complement.
ATGTCCGCAAGCGTGCATCTTGCCGGGATGGGTCGAGGTAAAGGCCGCTCCCGTCGCCTCCGCGATGGGCAGCGCATCCATATCGGCGCGAATCGCCGTGGCACGCGCGGCACCAACGCCGGCGTCGAAGAAAGCGCAGACGCAGCTGGGACACGGATGGGTCACCTCGCAAGCGAGCGGCGCCAACACGCCCTCGATATAGGCAATAGTCTGCGGAAGATCGAAATCGAGCTCCGGAATGCGATGGAGATCGCGGCGATAGCGACGGAGTTCTTGGAGCTCGGTCATAGAGAATCCCTTCGTGAGGCACATCTGTTGCAACTTATTTTGATACAGGATTGTGGCACACATGTTTCCAGCATATTGCTGCATTTTTTAAACGTTATATACGAATACTCTTGTTTGGTAAAGTGCAACGTGATAGGGTCTTTACCACTTGATAGAGGCGCGGGCACGAAGAGCCGCGGGCGAGCCGGCAGGCTTTGACCCCGTGGGGAGGCGAAACCCGCCGAACTGGGCTTTTCGGGCACGAACAACCTGGTGGGCCTGTGGGAAACACCCACAGGACTGTCTGCAGCAATGCGGGAGCGCTATCCGGACATTGGGTCCACGCTATGCGGATTCGATGCGCAGATGGCGCCGTCTGGATAGCGAGGTTTACGGGACATGGCATTGACCCCCAACGAGGCATATGCGGCCAAGCAGCCGTTTGTGGACAAGGAGACACTCGAGCATATCGTCGAGCAGTTCCCCACGCCGTTTCATCTATACGACGAGGCAGGCATCCGCCGCAACATGCAAGAAGTGCGCGACGCCTTTGCATGGAACCCGGGCTTTAAGGAATACTTTGCCGTCAAGGCCAACCCCAACCCGGCGCTCATCTCCATTCTCAACGAATACGGCTGCGGCTGCGATTGCTCGAGCTATACCGAGCTTATGATCGCCCGCTCACTGGGTATCACGGGACACGACATCATGTTCTCGTCAAACGACACGCCGGCTGCCGACTTTGAGCTCGCCGACAAGCTGGGTGCCATCGTCAACTTTGACGACATCAGCCACATCGAGTTCTTTGAGCGTGTTGCGGGGCCCATCCCCAAAACGGTCAGCTGCCGCTTTAATCCAGGCGGCCTGTTCCAGCTCTCCAACGGCATCATGGACAACCCGGGCGACTCCAAATATGGCATGACCACCGAGCAGCTCTTTGAGGCCTTCCGCATGCTCAAGGCCAAGGGCGCCGAGAATTTTGGCATCCATGCCTTCCTTGCCAGTAACACCGTCACTAACGACTACTATCCCAAGCTCGCACGCATCCTCTTTAAACTTGCCGTGCGCCTGGAGCGCGAGACCGGCGCACATGTCGCCTTTATCAATCTGTCCGGCGGCGTCGGTATCCCCTATCTGCCCGAGCAGCAGGCCAACGATATTCACGCCATCGGCGAGGGAGTGCACGCGGCATACGACGAGATTCTGGTTCCCGCTGGCATGGGCGATGTGGCGATCTGCACCGAGATGGGCCGCTTTATGATGGGTCCCTATGGGTGCCTGGTCACCAAGGCCATCCACGAGAAGCAGATCTACAAGGACTATATCGGCGTGGACGCCAGTGCCGTCGACCTCATTCGTCCCGCCATGTATGGCGCTTACCACCACATCACGGTGATGGGTCAGCCGGACGGTCCCGATAAAACCGCAGCCACCGTCACGAACACGTACGACATCACGGGCAATCTGTGCGAGAACAATGACAAGTTCGCCATCGACCGCGAGCTTCCGCATATCGACATGGGCGACCTGCTCGTGATTCACGACACCGGCGCGCATGGCCACTCTATGGGCTACAACTACAACGGCCGCCTGCGCTCCGCCGAGGTCCTGCTGCGCCCCGATGGCTCGGCAGACCTCATTCGCCGCGCCGAGCGCCCGGGCGATTACTTTGCCACACTCGACGTGCTGCCGTGCGGCCGCGAGCTGCTGGCCAAATCGCGCGCCGAAAGCGCCCGCCGTCGCGCTCAGGACGAGCGCCTAGCAGTCGCCGCCCAATGGAACAAACGCGTCCAGATCGCGGAAGCGAAGGAGAAGAACATGGATATCCGCAATCTCGAGGGCTCAATCGTCGCCCTTGTCACGCCGTTTAAAAAGGACGGCAGTGTCGACTTTGACGCGCTTGAGCGCCTTATCGATTTCCACCTGCAAAATGGCACTGACGCCATCCTCACCCTGGGCACCACCGGTGAGAGTGCCACGATGACCGATGACGAGGACAACTCCGTCGTCGCCGCTGTGGTCAAGCATGTTGCAGGACGCGTCCCCGTTATTGCCGGCTCGGGCTCCAACTCCACGCAGACCATGCTCACCAAGTCGCTCACCTATCAGGGCCTGGGCGCCGACGGTCTGCTGCTCATTACCCCCTACTACAACAAGTCCAATGAAGAGGGTATCTATCAGCACTTTAAGACCGTCGCCGATGCCGTGGACATCCCCTGCATCCTGTACAACATCCCCGGCCGCTGTGGCTGCGGCATCAGCGAGCGCAACGTAGAACGCCTGGCCGCGCACCCCAACATCATGGGTATTAAGGAGGCCTCGGGCAACGTCGCCTACGCGGCCAAGATCGCCCACCTGCTGTCAGACGACTTCCGCATGTACTCGGGCGAGGACGCGCTTACCGTACCGCTCATGAGCCTGGGCGCCTCGGGCACCATCAGCGTGTGGGCCGATGTTCAGCCGCAGCTCGTGCACGACATGTGCCGCGCCTATCTGGACGGTGACGTGGCACGCGCCCGCGATATCCAGATTGCCGGCCAGCCGCTCATCAATGCCCTCTTTAGTGAGGTCAACCCCATCCCCGTCAAGGAAGCGCTCGCCCAGATGGGTATGATCGAGGCAAACTACCGTATGCCGCTGTGCCCCATGGCAGACGACACGCGCGCTGCGCTTACCGATGCTCTGAAGGGAGCTGGTCTGCTTGATTAAGACCGTCATTATGGGAACGGGCCGCATGGGCTCGCTCATCCGCACTACCGCCGAAGGCATTGTCGACGCCGGCGGGCAGCCCGTTTTTGATATCGTCGCCCAGATCGGTTTTGATCTGTCCGAGCTCGAGAGCGCCCCGGCGGCCGACGTTATCATCGACTTCTCGAACGTCGTGACCTTCGAAGCCGTCGTCGCCTATGTCGAGCGCACGGGCGCGGCGTTGGTCTCGGGCACCACAGGCTACACCCCCGAGCAGATGGACCGCCTGCGTGAGCTGGGCCAGAACACCCGCGTTATGCACTCGGGCAATTACTCCATCGGCATCGCAGCCCTGCGTCATCTAGTGGCCCAGGCCACGCGTGAGCTGCCCGGCTTTGACTGCGAGATTGTCGAGACTCACCACAATCAAAAGGTCGACGCCCCCAGCGGCACTGCCAAGCTACTGCTCGATGCCGTCGTCGAGGCCGAGCCCGAGGCAGGCTACCACCCCGTCTATGGCCGCGAGGGCATGTGCGGCGCGCGTGACCCCAAGGAGATCGGCATGCACTCGCTGCGCGGGGGCACCGTCGCCGGCGTGCACGAGGTGAGTTTCTTTGGCCAGGACGAGGAAGTCACGCTCACCCACCGCGCCACGAGCCGTCAGATCTTCGTCAACGGCGCCCTGGCCGCCGCCCAGAAGCTCGTCACCCGCGAACCCGGCTTCTATACGTTCGACCAGGTCATGTTTGCCTAACCAGGTATCAACCGAATCCACCCAAAGGAGAGATAGCAAATGAGCAACGCAGCCGAGATGAATGCCCAGGAGATTATCAACTACATCGCCACCGCGCCCAAAAAGACACCTGTCAAGCTATACGTGCGCGAGAAGCCCGGCATGAAGGTTGCCTGGGGCGACGCACATGTCTACGGCGGCCGTCGCGGCAAGACCGTCTTTGGCGACTGGGATGAGCTCAAGGCCATCCTCGATGCCAATGCCGACTCCATCGACTACTACGATGTCGAGAATGACTGCCGCAACTCTGCCGTGCCCATGCTCGACCTTAAGGGCATCAACGCCCGCATCGAGCCGGGCGCGATCATCCGTGACCGCGTCGAGATCGGCGATCGCGCCGTCATCATGATGGGCGCCATCATCAACATCGGCTCCGTCATTGGCGAAGGCTCCATGATTGATATGGGCGCCGTGCTGGGCGGCCGCGCCACCGTGGGCAAGAACTGCCACATCGGCGCCGGCACCGTGCTGGCAGGCGTTGTGGAGCCCGCCAGCGCCACGCCCGTCATCATCGAGGACGATGTCATGATCGGCGCCAACGCCGTGGTCCTGGAGGGCGTGCACGTAGGCAAGGGCGCTGTCGTTGCCGCCGGCGCCGTGTGCGTCGAGGATGTCCCCGCCGGCGCCGTCGTGGCCGGTGTCCCCGCCCGCGTCATCAAGATGCGCGACGAGAAGACCGACAGCAAGACCGGCCTGGAAGAGGGCTTACGTCAACTTTAATAGTTACGCGGTTTTGACAAACCGCGTTTTCGCTGACGTATGCCCAACCTGCGGCGCAATGTCAGCAACCAAGCCGAAAACAAAAAAGGCCGAAGTCCCGAAGGGTTTCGACCTTTGTTCTTCTGCAGCGTCCAAGCGCAGTTTATCGATTCTCGATGCTACCGATATTCTTGAGCTCGATGGAGATGAGGCCGTTGGGCTCGTTGACAAACTCGATGTATTCGGAGTTCGAACCCATCTCGGCCGGGAAGCTGATCTCGATACCCGTGTCGGTACGGATCTTATGATTGCGCACCGCTGCGCGTTCGACCTGTTTGCGCTCCACGGGCACACGCTCAGGCACCTTCTCCTCGGTCAGTGCGGCGCGCACACTCTCCTTGATAACCGGTTCGTCCTCAAAGACCTCGTCGACGATATCCCAAGGCGGCAGTTCCTCGTCATCCTCAACCTTCTCGGCAACGGCAGCCTTAACCTTAGCGAGCGCTACAGCCGTGTTGGCACCGTGCTCCTCGGCGACTTCCTCGACCACACGCGTCACGGTGTCGATGACCTCCTTGCCCGATACGCCCGTGTCGCACTGCAGCAGGCCATCGGGGATAAGCATACGGTCCTCGCCGGCAATCTTGCGCTTCTTGTCCACGTAGCCGATCTCCATGGTACTCGCGCGCACGATGGCATAGCTCGGCACCTTTTGCGAGGGGTTCGGCAGAATGGCGTAGTGGCGCGCGATGTCGTTGCGCACCTCCCCCTCCTCGCGGCCCACTTCGTGCATAAAAGCCTGCTTGGAGCCCAGCAGCATCACGGCAAACCAGCGGGCATCCTCATCGTCGTCAAAATCGGCCACGAGCACGTCGGTGGACTCGGCTTTCTCGGCTTTGGTGAGCTCGGAGGAAATAAACTCCGCAATCTGCTGCGACAGGTTAGCGAACTCGCGCTCGCCAAAGAAATAGCCCTTAAGCTCGCCGCCAAACGCAGAGTTCTCGGCAAACGTGGCGCGTTTATTGTCGGCCGAGGTGCGGGCGCGGCGCAGATGCGTGGTCACGAAGTTGCGCACGGTACGACTCTCGATATCGAGCTCGCGCTGGCTCATGACGTTGACGGCAGAGTCAAAGTCCAGGATATGCAGAATCGCGTGATTGATTTTCATATACGGCATTCCGTTCTAGATCGATTTCGGCACGAACCAGTATAGCGGTCGAGCCCGCCCCAGGTGCATCGAAGATCGGCGCATCGGGGACAGGTTGCTTTGCGCCAATGGCTAGCGCAGGAGCTCGGACTGCCAAGCCTCGAGCTGTTCTGCCAAACTCTTGCCGGCAGCGGGCATGTCGATCTGAGGTCGTTTGGGCAGCAGTGCGCATTTAAGGATTGCCACGATGGTCTGCGAGACAAAGCGTCGTGTATCCTTGTCAAAGCATTGCGCAGCCTGGAGCATCACGGGCAGGCTCTCGCGCAGATTCCCAGCGATATCCGCAAACCGCTCAGCACCCGTAGCCTCAAACACGGAGAACAACGCATCTACAAAACGCTCGCGCTCGCTAGGCGACACTGCAAGCAGCATCTCGCGAATGGAGCCATCAACGTATCGAGCACCGGCGGACAGGCGCTCACAGTACACGAAGTCGTGACCATCAACCACCCAGCTAAAGGGATTGTGCTGCAGCAGGCTGAACTCGGTGCTCTCAACGATAGCATAGTCCTCCTGTGTCTCGAACATCATGCCAAAGATCGACGACCGAGGTAGCGTCTTGTCGATTCGACCGGAAAGATCGGCAAAGGCGTTGCCGTTCAGAAACTCCTCGACGAAGCCCGGACCATCATGGGAATACGCCCGTTCGATTCGCTCACGGGCGACATCGGAGCACATCGCCGCACCGTACACCGCAAGGTTTCCACCCTTGGAATGACCTCCGCACAAAAGCGGCCCGTCAATCGCATCCGCCGCCTCGTCCACATAACGCGCCGCGGATTCCTGGGCCGGCACAGGACACCGGAACGCCATGTTAAAGTCCTCTTTCCAGCCCACAATCGTGCTGTCGGTCCCCCGGAAGGAAAGATAGCTGAACCCCGCCGGAAACCGGAACGTCATGGCTGCAAACTGCTCTGTCGCCACCACATCGCTCACGACACGATAGCCGCAAACGTGCACGCCACGGTAGCGAGGGCTTGCTGCCACGGCCTCCAGCAGGGCCCTGCTCCCCTCTGGGTCCCACAAGTCGTCAATCATGTCCCGGTAGCACTCGGCACGCAGCAGCTCGCGCACGTCTAGGCCCTGCCAGTTCGTCAGCTCCGCCATATCACCCGGCAAACGCAAATAGGACAACCACGCAAAGACCAGGCTATCCACCGCGCAGAACGGCCGCTCCTCAAACGGATCAAACGCCGTCTGGGCATAGGTCAAAAAATTAGGCGAATCCGACATGGCCCTCCCATCAACTATGGTGCATTGGGATGGTGCATTGGGGTCAGGTTACTTTGCACCAAAAAGGCGCCCGGGCCGTGTGGACCCGGACGCCTTCATTGTAGCTTTTCGCTCTAGCGAGCTTGATTTAGCAGGAGAAGTCGACGCTGTCGATGATGTCCTTGAGGGCCTTGGCGGAGACGGTGAGCTCATGCTGCTCGTCATCGTCCAGCGGCACGGGGACGCGGCAGACAACGCCGTCGCGGCCAACGACGGTCGGCATGGAGATGGCAAGATCGGACAGGCCATACTCGCCCACCATGAGCGAGGAGACGGGCAGAACGGTCTGCTCATCGCGCATAACGGCGGTGCAGATGCGCTTGACGGCCATGGCGACGCCATAGTAGGTGGCGTGCTTCTTCTCGATGATGGTGTAGGCGGAGTTCTTGACGTCCTCGGCGATGCGCTTCTCGGCAGCCTCATGCTCCAGGTGGCCGTGAAGCTCACAGAAGGTGTTCAGCGGAACGCCGGCAACCTGAGCGCTGGACCAAGCGACAAACTCGGAGTCGCCGTGCTCGCCCATGACATAGGCCTGGACATCGCGCGGGTCAACCTCGACGTGGGCACCAAGCATCTGCTGCAGGCGGCCGGTGTCGAGCACGGTGCCGGAACCGATGACGTGGCCCTCGGGCAGGCCGGACATCTTGATGGCGGCGTAGGTCAGAACATCGACCGGGTTGGAGACGATGAGCAGAATGCCGTCGAAGCCGGACTTCTTAATCTCGGGGATAATGGACTTAAAGATGCTGACGTTCTTGTTGACCAGGTCCAGGCGGGTCTCACCGGGCTTCTGGGCAGCGCCAGCGGTGACGACGATCATGGCGGCGTCGGCGACATCGGAATAATCGCCGGCGTAGATCTTCATCGGCTCGGCAAACGTCATACCGTGCGCGATATCCAAGGCCTCACCCTCGGCGCGGTTCTTGTCCACGTCGATGAGGACCATCTCGGAGAACAGACCACTCTGCATCAGCGCGAACGCCGAAGACGAACCGACGAAACCGCAGCCGACGATAGCGACCTTCTTCTCGTTAACCATTAGAAACTCCCATCTCTCTCCACAAACAAGCCGCCCGGGAACGACCCGAGCGGCTTGCCGTAATCCCAATACATCCAATCGGGACTTTGATTATGCTCCTATTCGCAGCCAAAAATCGACCGTTTACCGAAATTGTCTGCAGGATTCGTAAAATAACTGCACGAAATCGGTTTCGAGCTATTGACGAGTCGAAATAGCCTTCTAATACAGGCCCGCTTCGCGAATGGCCTCGACAGCCAAAGCAATCTGATCAGGCGGCAGAACCAGCGCCATGCGCACGTGCCCCTCGCCCGAAGGACCAAAGCTCGCACCCGGCGTCACCACAACGCCGGCCTTCTCCATGAGCTCCTCGCAAAACGCCATGGAATCGGTGCGACCACCGGGAAGCTTGGCCCACACAAACATAGAGCCATGCGCGTTGGGACGCTCCCAGCCCAGGCCCTCAAGACCGTCGCACAGGGCATCACGGCGCTCCTGGTACTTCAGACGCTGCGCCTCGACCTCATCGCGCGGACCGTTCAGGCAGGCGATAGCAGCCTTCTGGATCGGGAAGAACATGCCAAAGTCGATCTGGCCGCGCAGCTTGGCAAAGGCAGAGACCACGTCCTCTCGGCCGACCAAAAAGCCGATGCGGGCACCGGTGACGTTAAACGACTTGGAGAGCGAGAAGAATTCAACGCCCACCTCGAGCGCGCCGGGATACTGCAAGAAGCTGCCGCCGGGCTCGCCGTCGAACACGATGTCGGAGTATGCGTTGTCATGGACGATGAGCAGGTCGTGCTCGCGGGCGAAAGCGATGATCTCCTCGTAGATCTCGGGCGTGCCCACCGAGCCCACCGGGTTGGCGGGCAGCGACACGATCATGTACTTGGCACGATCGGCCACCTCGGGATCGATGCCCGCCACATAGGGCAGGTAATTGTGCTCGACAACCAGCGGATAGTACTCGAGCTTGGCATCGGCGATCTTGGCACCCGCCTCAAAGACCGGGTAGCACGGATCGGGAACCAAAATAGTGTCGCCCGGATCGAGCAGGGCCAGGCCCAAATGGCCCACGCCCTCCTGCGTGCCGTTGCACGACTGCACCATGGACGGCGTAATGCCCGAAACGCCAAAGCGACGCTCATAGTAATCGCACACGGCCTGCTTGAGTTCGGGCAGGTCACGCAGGGCATACTTCCACATCTCGGGATCTTGGGCTGCTTGCGTGAGCGCCTCGACCACGTGGTCGTACGGCTTAAAGTCGGGCGTGCCCACGCTCATGTTGTAAATGGTCTTGCCCTGAGCTTTCAGCGCGAGAAGCTTGTTGTTGAGCGAGGCGAAGACCTCCGCGCCAAAGCGGTCGAGACGCTGCGATGCCTGCATGGTGCCACCTTTCGATATGAAAAACGCGGCGCTCCGACAAGAGCGCCGCGCGATACGGGCCATCAGATTGCAAAAGTGTAACGCTTGCAACCCCTGTATTGGTTCAATTTAGCCAACCTTAGTCAATTGCATTGAGCGCATCGATCTGCGCAAGCCACAGACGCGAGCTGGCGTCACTCGGCATACGCCAATCGCCGCGCGGGCTGAGCGTCACCGAGCCCACCTTGGGACCATCAGGCAGGCAGCTGCGCTTAAACTGTTGGGCAAAGAAGCGACGATAGAACGTACGCAACCATGTGTGGACAGTCTTGGCGTCGTAGACGCCCTCGAAGCTCTTGAGCGCCATGCGGTAGATCTTGCCCGGCTCAAAGCCAAAACGCAGCAGGTAGTAGAGGAAGTAGTCGTGCAACTCGTACGGGCCCACCAAATCCTCGGTCTTCTGCGCAATCTCGCCGTCGCCCGTGGGCGGCAGAAGCTCGGGGGACACCGGCGTATCGAGGATATCGAGCAAGACCTCGGCAATGCGCCCGCCAAAGACATCGGCGGCATAGCGTACCAGATGGCGCACAAGCGTCTTGGGCACGCTCGCGTTGACGGCGTACATGCTCATGTGGTCGCCGTTATAGGTAGCCCAGCCGAGCGCCAGCTCCGACAGGTCGCCCGTGCCAATGACAAAACCGCCAGCCTGGTTGGCCAGATCCATCAGAATCTGCGTACGCTCGCGCGCCTGGCTGTTCTCGTAGGTCACGTCCTGCACAGCTGGATCATGCTCAATGTCCTTGAAGTGCTGCTCCACAGCCGCGTGGATCGAAACCTCGCGGAAGCTCACACCCAGGTCGCGAGCGAGCGACTCGGCATTCGACTTGGTGCGATGCGTCGTGCCGAAGCCGGGCATGGACACGGCTGTGATACCCGTGCGCGGCAGTCCCAGTGCATCGAAGGCACGCACGGTCACAAGCAGCGCTAGCGTGGAGTCCAAGCCGCCCGAAAGGCCGATAACCGCAGCCTTGGTACCCGTGTGGGCAAGGCGGGTCTTGAGGCCCGCAGTCTGCAGATCGAGGATCGTCTCGCAGCGCTCGGCCAAGTCGCCGTGGTCGGCCGGCACAAAGGGCGCGCGCGGGAAAACGCGGTCGATATCGCAGGCATCGCGCAGGACAGGTTCTTCGGCCAGCACGCCCTCAAACGAAAACTCAACGGTCGTGGCCTCCGGCGCATCGTCGGTGCGCGCCCACGTCGTCGAGCGACGGCACTCGGCAACCAGGCGGTCAAGGTCAACGTCGGCGATGGCCATATCGCAGGTAAGCAGTTTGGTGGCGGCGAGCTTGGAGCCATTTTCGTAGATAAGGTTCTCGCCCGCAAAGACCATGTCGGTCGTGGACTCGCCCTCGCTCGCGTCCGCGTAGGCATAGGCGCAGTACAGGCGTGCGCTCTGGTTAGAGATGAGGCTGCGGCGATAGTCTGCCTTACCGATGATTTCGTCCGAAGCCGACGGGTTGAGAATCACCGTCGCACCGGCAAGCGCCATCTCGGTCGAAGGCGGCGCCGGCACCCACAGGTCCTCACAGACCTCAACGCCCAGCACCATATCCTCGGCACCCTCATCACAACAACGGTAGATAAGCCCCGAGCCCAGCGGAACCGGACCCTGACCGGCAAATTCAACCCACACGGGATCCGCAGGCGCCGGAGCAAACCAGCGACGCTCATAGAACTCGCCATAGTTGGGCAGATACTTCTTGGCCGTGAGGCCCAAAAGCTCGCCCGCGCAGCACACGGCGGCGCAGTTGTAGATATTCTCGGCAACTGCAACGGGAAGACCAATGGTAAAGACAATCGGCAACTCACGAGTCTCGTCGAGGATATGCACCAGAGCAGCCTCGCAGGCATGCAGCAGCGTGCGGTTATGGAACAGATCGGCCGCGGTATAGCCAGTCAGATTAAGCTCGGGCAACACCAACGCGCGAACGCCACGCCCGGCAGCATCGCGAACAGCCGCCAGCGCAACCTCGGCATTGCCCTCGACATCGGCCACGCGAATCCGCGGCGAGGCCGCCGCCACACGCAAAAAGCCATCAGACTGAGAAAGGTGAAGATTCATAAGAATGCTCCCGTGCGTAAACGCTATTCAACACAATTAGCAAGCCCTATTGTAGTTCAACCGCCGGGTGGAACCGCATCCCACCAACTTGGTGAGCAATTGATGAGTTGATGGTATCTGTTAAATGTCACGTACGATTCACATCTGGTGGGTACCCTGATGGCTACACGAAACGAAGCAGATTTACACCGGGAGGACCCCGTATGACAACCAAGTACACCGACGCGCCGCGCACGCGCGTCATGACGCCGGCATCGCTCAACAACGGCGTACACGAGAACCATTCCATTGGACAGACCATGGCCATCGCGCCCAAAAAGGGCCTGTTCGACGACATTTCCATTCCCCAGATCATCGCCGGCGCCGCAGCTGCCGCCACGAGCGTGGCGCTTGCTTCAAAGATCGGCATTGCCGGCTCGGTGATTGGTGCCGCTGTGAGCTCAGTCATCACTGTTGTGTCCTCGCAGGTCTATCGCCACTTTATCTCCGCCAGCGCCGAAGCAATCAAGGGCACGCACGCCGACGTCGACTACCCCGCCGGCGCCTATGAGCCCGTTGAGCCCAATGTCGAGGAGCACCTAGGTGGCGCCGCGACCACGCAGGAGATGCGCCAGGTTGCGGGACGCGCGACCACGGCGCGCGTCGCCCCCAACAGCCTGCGCGCCAAGGCGGCGGCAGAGCGCAGCCAGACACAAAAGAAGGTCATCGTCTTCTCGATCGCCATCGCCATCGTCGCGGTCATCGCCTGCGCCGGCGCCATCCTTATCACCACTGCCGGTGAGGGTCTGGGCGAGCGTCCCGAGCCAATCCTGTCGTCGCGCACGACCGAGAGCGATGCAAATGGCAACACTCAGCCGCAGGATCAGCAGGCACAGACGGACGACACGCAAGACAGTCCTACCTCTGCCAATTCGTCCTCGAACACCCAAAACCAATCGCAGGGCACCGATTCCTCTACGGCCAACAGTGGCACGCCGTCCGGCACGACCGACTCAGGCCAAACGACTGACGGTTCACAGCCGAACACGGGAGGCCAGACGAGCGACACCACGTCGGGAACGGGCACGGCAGACAGTAACAACACCAACAGCTCGAGCGGAACCGCTTCCGGCACGGCATCTGACAACTCGAGCCAAGGCACGGCATCGGGCAACTAAGCACGTTTGCCTCTCATAGATAACCGACCTGTACAACGGGCGCGAATCGAAAGCGGTTCGCGCCCGTTTGCCTTGGGCGCCGCCATGGCGAACGCCATGCGATGGTAAGATGCTTTACATGTGTAAAGAGGAGATTTGCCATGAGCAAGACAATAATTAGGCCCACGCTTTCGCTGGGCAACCACATCTATCTGTATCGCCTGCTGCGCGATGCGATTGGATGTGGCAAGCAAACGTTTATGACGCAGGTCGAGGAGGCGCTCGCCGCTGGCGACATGACCGCTTATGACCTGGGCTTCGAGTCCACGCGCGAGTTGCTCGAGGAACTCGACGACTGCATTAAGCTGACCGTCTTTAAAGGCGGCCGCCTGTATGCCACGGTCATCGCCAACGAGGCCTGGGATGCTGCGCTTGCCAAGGGCGAGGACAAGCCCAAGACCGCCAAGGGCGCCAAGCAGTCCTACAAAAAGAAAAAGCGCGGTGAGAAGGACCTCAAGGCCGTGCGCCCCAAGCACGTTAAGCGTCCCGAGCCCGAAGCCATGGTTGAAGCCGCGCCGGAACCCGAGCCCGAGACAGAGATCGAAGTCGCTATTGAGGTAACGGCAGAAGCCGAAACCGAAATCGCCGCCACGACCGATCCCAAAGTCATATCCGAGCAGGAAGCCACTGTGGAGCTCAACGAAGCGCCCAAGTCGACAACCGAAGAAGCCGCTGACCAACCCGAGCCGTCTGCGTTCCAAAACAGCGATGTCTTTGGCAACGAGGCCGAGGACGATCAGTCCGACGAGCCCGCCGATCAAGGCGCTACCGAGTCGACGCCGGAGCCCGAGACGCCGCAGCCCGCCATCTCGCTCACGGTCGTCTATGACCCCGAGAACGCCAACGCCGGCATCACCACCATGGCATCCACGCCCATCGAGGCAAAGTCGAGCATCGAGAACGAGGACGCGACGCAGGTTGAGCTCGACACCGCGACCGCAAACGCACCCGCTATCGTCGAGTCTGCAGATTCCGCGGCGATGCCAAAGGTGGGCACCGAATCAGTGCTCGGCACCGAACCCGTGCCCGTCGTCGAGGTGACGCCCGTCAATGAGCAGGCCTTCGCACCGGCGATGGGAGCGACCCCCGCACCCGTAGCGCCCGCCATCCCCGAGGACTTCCCCATCGATTTCGCAACCGAGGTCTTCTGCCCCGGCCCATTGCTACACCAGCTGTCGACCTATCTCCCCTACGGCGCCGATACCCTCGGCATTGTCGGCGAGTACTACTGGATCGCCCGCGAGCGCGGTACCATCGAGGCCGCACGAAACCGCGCAAGCTTCCCCCTGCGCTACACGCAGGCCGGCGAGCGCCGCGAGGTTACCGTGCGCATCCGCCGCAACACCACCGGCGGTCTCGGAGCCGCCTGGATCATCGATAAAGTCGAGCCTTCTACCAAGTAACAGACGATATGAGCAGGACATAAAAACATTGAGAGCCCCTGCTGCATGAAAGACCG
>UQNU01000008.1 GCA_900542555.1 uncultured Collinsella sp. | reverse complement strand
GTAACAAGGTAGCCGTACCGGAAGGTGCGGCTGGATCACCTCCTTTCTAGGGAGATACTTCTTCTAGAGAGACAAACTTTAACTCGAATAGAGGGCAGGAGCCCGTCCGGTAGATGTCCGCCAGGATAAGTCCCCGCAGCACCCGGTCCCCGGGGTCGCACCCGCGTACCTTGAGAGCCGCATAGCGATAGGAGAGAGATGGAAGATCCAATTCTTCCAGACTCGATTCTTTTCTGCGATTTTAAAGACAGAATGATAGCAATCATTCATCCGATCCAAACAAGAAGAATTCACTTAATAATGAGTGAGGAGCATCTGATCGCGAGCACAGTGAATACACTGTGCCGCGGTATGAGATACCCGAATTGCGACATACGAGCGCTATTCATGATATCGATTAATTTTTATTAGCGACACGTGGATATCCCGCGGGCCCGAGAGCGGTCCCGCAAGATACCACGGGCGCACGGCGGATGCCTTGGCACAGGGAGCCGATGAAGGACGCGGCAAGCTGCGATAATCCCCGGCGAGGAGCACACATCCTTCGACCCGGGGGTCTCCGAATGGGCGAACCCATGCACAGCGGTGTGCATATCCCCCCGCTGAACACATAGGCGGGGGGAGGACAACCCGGGGAACTGAAACATCTAAGTACCCGGAGGAGAGGAAATCAATCTCGAGACTCCCCGAGTAGCGGCGAGCGAAAGGGGACCGATGGCCAAACCGTCGAGCGGGCATACCCGGCAGGGGTTCCGCCGACGGGGTTGCAGGGCCGCGCATCCGGGGGCTGCCGCCCCCGGGCGCAGGTCCGGCTGGGGAGCGGAACGGCATGGGAGGGCCGGCCGCAGCGGGTGACAGCCCCGTACGCGAACCCAGACCGGACGGCGCGACGCGGTCCCTGAGTAGGGCCGGGCACGTGAAACCCGGTCCGAACCTGGGTGGACCACCATCCAAGCCTGAGTACTACCCTGTGACCGATAGCGCACCAGTACCGTGAGGGAAAGGTGAAAAGCACCCCGGGAGGGGAGTGAAACAGTACCTGAAACCGTGCGCCCACGAGCAGTCGGAGCAACTTTTAGTTGTGACGGCGTGCCTTTTGTAGAATGAGCCAGCGAGTCGCTGGCGCGGGGCGAGGTTAACCGAAAGGGAGCCGGAGCGAAAGCGAGCCTTAACAGGGCGACTTGAGTCCCGCGCCGCGGACGCGAAGCCGGGTGAGCTATCCGTGGGCAGGCTGAAGCGGGGGTAAGACCCCGTGGAGGGCCGAACGCACGTCGGTTGAAAACGGCGGCGATGACCTGCGGATAGGGGTGAAAGGCCAATCAAACCCGGAGATATCTCGTTCTCCCCGAAATAGCTTTAGGGCTAGCGTCGCGCGTTCACCGCCGGAGGTAGAGCACCGGATGGACGAGGGGGCTTCGCCGCCTACCGAATCCAACCGAACTCCGAATGCCGGCGGCCCAGAGCGCGGCAGTCAGAGCATGTGGGCTAAGCTGTGTGCTCGAGAGGGAAACAGCCCGGACCGCCCGCTAAGGTCCCCAAGTTCCAGCCGAGTGGCAAAGGATGTGCGTCCGCCCAGACAACCAGGATGTTGGCTTAGAAGCAGCCATCCATTCAAAGAGTGCGTAACAGCTCACTGGTCGAGTGGACATGCGCCGACAATACACGGGGCTAAGCTGGACACCGAAGCGGCGGGATTTTAATTCATTAGAATCGGTAGGGGAGCTTCCCATGGGCGGAGAAGCCGGAGGGCGACCGACGGTGGAGCGCATGGGAGTGAGAATGCTGGCATGAGTAGCGAGAGACGAGAGAGTAACTCGTCCGCCGTGAACCCGAGGTTTCCTGGGCAAGGCTAATCCTCCCAGGGTCAGTCGGGGGCTAAGGCGAGGCCGGGAGGCGTAGCCGACGCGCAGCAGGCAGACATTCCTGCACCGCGCACGCGGCGCTACGACCGACGGGGCGACGGATGGGGGTGGCTCGGCGGGGTTCTGGACGTCCCCGTGATGGAGCGCGGCCCGCGGACCAGGGAAATCCGGTCCGCAGAAGGGCGAGGCTCCGGACGAAGCACTTAAGCGAAGCGAGTGAGCCCGAGGTCCCTAGAAAAACCCCTAGGCAGGCGCGTGCGCGCCCGTACCGCAAACCGACACAGGTGGGTGGGTAGAACATACCGAGGCGATCGGGTCAACCATGGTCAAGGAACTCGGCACAATGGCCCCGTAACTTCGGGAGAAGGGGTGCCCGCGCGTACGTGAACGGACTTGCTCCGGGAGCGGAGGCGGGCCGCAGTGGAGAGGCCCAAGCGACTGTTTACCAAAAACACAGGACTCTGCAGAAGCCGCAAGGCGACGTATAGGGTCTGACGCCTGCCCGGTGCCGGAAGGTCACGCGGAGGAGTTAGCCGTCAAGGCGAAGCCCCGAAGCCAAGCCCCGGTAAACGGCGGCCGTAACTATAACGGTCCTAAGGTAGCGAAATTCCTTGTCGGGTAAGTTCCGACCTGCACGAAAGGCGCAACGACTTGGGCGCTGTCTCGACCATGGACCCGGTGAAATTGCACTGGTCGTGAAGATGCGACTTACCCGCGGAAGGACGGAAAGACCCCGTGAACCTTCACTGCAGCTTGGCATTGGCCGCTGGTCCCGCGTGTAGAGGATAGGCAGGAGGCACAGATCCGGAGGCGCCAGCCCCCGGGGAGCCGCCCTTGGAATACTGCCCTCGCGCGACCGGCGTCCTAACCCGAGGCCGTCAACCGGCTCGGGGACCGTGCCAGGCGGGCAGTTTGACTGGGGCGGTCGCCTCCTAAAGGGTAACGGAGGCGCGCGAAGGTCCGCTCGGGACGGTCGGCAACCGTCCTTTTGAATGCAAGAGTACAAGCGGGCTTGACTGCGAGGCCCACAAGCCGAGCAGGTGCGAAAGCAGGCTCTAGTGATCCGGCGGCCCCGAGTGGGTGGGCCGTCGCTCAACGGATAAAAGGTACTCCGGGGATAACAGGCTGATCTTGCCCAAGAGTCCACATCGACGGCAAGGTTTGGCACCTCGATGTCGGCTCATCGCATCCTGGGGCTGGAGCAGGTCCCAAGGGTACGGCTGTTCGCCGTTTAAAGCGGTACGCGAGCTGGGTTCAGAACGTCGTGAGACAGTTCGGTCCCTATCCTCCGTGGGCGCAGGAGAATCGATGGAGGCTGCCCCCAGTACGAGAGGACCGGGGTGGACGCACCTCCGGTGAACCGGTTGTCGACCAACGGCACGGCCGGGTAGCCGCGTGCGGCGCGGATAACCGCTGAAGGCATCTAAGCGGGAAGCCGTTCCAGGGATTAGTTCTCCTTCCGGTAAGGGCCCAGGTAGACTACCTGGTCGATAGACGGCAGGTGCAAGGGCGGCGACGTCCTCAGCCGAGCCGCACTAATCGCCCGAGCTCTTCCGGAACCGCACCTCGCGGCCCGCGGGACATGCGCTCTGAAGCGCGGTCCGGGCACGAGGATGCCCCCGAGTCACTCCCCCCTATACGCCATGCGGCCCCCAGGGCACGTGTATGCGATACCGGACACCGTAACGGTGGGCGCCGCCCACCGGTCAGCGGCCAGAGCATGGGGGGCACGCCCGGTCCCGTTCCGAACCCGGAAGCTAAGCCCCATCGCGCCGAGAGTACTGCGGGGTCAGCCCGTGGGAGGCCAGGGCGCCGCTGACCGGTGGACGGCACCGAGCCGTCAGCGAAACTGAAGAAGGGGGAGGCCTCGCGGCCCCCCCCTTTTTTGCGTTTGATAGAGAGTTGTAATACAAGAACTCGCCTTCGTTTAGCTTGTCTTACTGTTTGGCTGTATTTTGAGTCCTTCTTTTGTATTTGCGCGATAATAACTCCCATTGGCGTTAGGGAGGACTTGATGTTTACCGTTTTTGTCTTGGGCAATATTGCTTCGGGTAAGTCGACTGCCTGCCGCTATCTCGAATCTCGTGGCGCCATGCTTATCGATTTGGATGAGCTTGCCAAATCGCTGTATGCGCCAGGCTCCGATATCGTCAATGCCCTCGCAGAAGAATTCGGTTGGGACATTCTGGACGGGGAGGGCGGCATTCGCCGCAATGTCCTCGCTGCTCGAGCTTTCGCCTCTCCTGATACAGTTGCGCGGCTCAATGGCATCGTCCATCCAGTCCTCATCGAACAGCTGTCACTGAGGATTCTTGATCCGGTTTGCTGCACGGTTTCGTCCCCCCGTTATCCCTTTGCGGTTGTCGAGGTTTCTGCACCGACTGGTTTTGAGGATGCTTTTGGCCTGGCTGATGAAATTCTGGTTATCAGTGCTCCTTTAGCAGTTCGTCGCGAGCGTGCCATTCATCGTGGTATGGAGTCCTCTGATTTTGATGCTCGCTCTGCATGCCAACCTGATGAGGCTTCGCTTTGCAATCTCGCTACGACGGTAATTGATAATGCAGCAGGCGATAATTCGCTCTTTGAACAACTGGACGCATGGCTTGCGCGCCATGGCTTCGGGGATGTAGCGGATAAGGAGGAGGCCGATGTCTAAGACACGTTTCTTTACGTGGTATCGCGTGGCGTCACTTACCGTTGTGTTCGTCTTCGGCCTTATTTCACTCGTCTACTCCTATGCTCCTGCCGCCTTCTTTAAGCCTTTGTATCCGATTGACTACGAGGCGTACGTAAAACAATCGAGCATTTCACACAATCTGGATCCGTATCTGGTGTGCGCTGTCATTAAGTCGGAATCGAATTGGGATCCCGAGGCCGAGTCGAATCAGGGTGCTCAGGGATTGATGCAGCTGATGCCCGAGACTGCCCAGGATATGATCGCCAAGGGCCTTGTCGACGGTGGCGAGTATTCGGCCGGCAACCTTAACGATCCGGCTACGAATATCGAGTTTGGATGCGCATACCTCTCGTATCTTCTAGCCTATTTCAACGGGTCGACGGACAGTGCCATTGCCGCCTATAACGCCGGCATGGGCAATGTCGACGGATGGGCGCAGCAGAGCACGTCGCTTCATAATGCAATCACCTTTCCCGAGACGCAGGCTTATCTGATTCGCGTCAATAATGCCTGGGTTCGCTATAAGACTCTCTATCCCGATCGGTTCGTATAGGACTAAGCCCACCGCCTGCGTATACTGCAGATGTATGAGTTAGGAGTATCCATGGCGGAATTTGAAGTAGAACGCGTTGGCGGTGAACTTAAGCGCTTTGGCGTCGAGGGCGCTGAGGTGCCGTTTGAAGTCGTTTCTCCCTATGAACCTGCCGGTTCCCAGCCCAAGGCCATTGAGTCGCTTGTCCAGGGCGTGAGGGACGGAGACCGCTATCAGGTTTTGCTGGGCGTGACTGGTTCGGGCAAGACCTTCACGATGGCAAAGACTATTGAGGCCCTGGGAAAGCCGACGCTGGTCATGGCTCCGAATAAAACGCTCGCCGCTCAGCTTGCGAGCGAGCTCAAAGAGTTCTTTCCCAACAACGCTGTGGTCTACTTCGTCTCGTACTACGACTACTATCAGCCCGAGGCGTATGTGCCGCAAAGCGATACATATATCGAGAAAGACTCCTCGATTAACGAAGAGGTCGAGATGCTGCGACATCAGGCGACCGCGTCACTGCTCTCTCGACGCGATGTGATCGTCGTCGCATCGGTCTCGTGTATCTATGGCATCGGCTCTCCAGAGGACTATGCGGGCGTAGCTCCAAACGTCGACAAGAAGGTTCCGCTCGAGCGCGATGACTTTATCCATGCACTTATCGATATTCAATATGATCGCAATGACTATGACCTTGCACGCGGCACGTTTCGCGTGCGCGGCGATGTTGTCGACGTGTATCCGCCTTATGCCGAGCATCCGTTGCGGTTTGAGTTCTTTGGCGACGAGGTCGAGCTGATTGCCGAGATCGATGAGGTCACCGGTGAAATGCTGCGTGAGTACGAGGCCATCCCCGTATGGCCGGCATCGCACTACGTGACCGTGAAGCCGAAGGTCAAGGCGGCTCTGAAATCGATCAGCGAAGAGTGCGAGAAGCGCGTCGCGGAGCTCAAGGCGACCGACAAATTGCTCGAGGCGCAGCGTCTGCAGCAGCGCACCGATTATGATCTTGAGATGCTCGAGACGATGGGCTTTTGCAACGGCATCGAGAACTACTCGCGTCATCTGGACGGTCGCAAACCGGGTGAGCCGCCGTTTACCCTAATCGATTACTTTCCCAAGGATATGCTCTGCATCATCGATGAGAGCCATGTGACGGTGCCGCAGATTCGCGGCATGCACGAAGGTGACCGCTCGCGTAAGGTGACGCTGGTGGAACACGGTTTTCGCCTGCCCTCGGCGCTCGATAACCGCCCGCTTCGTTTCGATGAGTTTGAGGCAAGGATACCCCAGTTTATCTATGTTTCGGCCACGCCGGGCGACTACGAGCTGCGGGTGAGCCAGAACGACGTGGAGCAGATTATTCGTCCGACCGGCCTGCTCGACCCCAAGATTGACGTGCGTCCAGTACGCGGCCAGATTGACGATCTTGAGGACGAGATTCGCGAGCGCGTTGCCCGCAAGGAGCGCGTGCTGGTGACCACGTTGACCAAGCGCATGGCCGAGGACCTGACCGACCATCTGCTCGACGCGGGCATTAAGGTCAATTACATGCACTCTGATACGGCGACAATGGACCGTGTCGAGATCCTGCGAACGCTGCGCGAGGGCAAGATCGATGTTCTCGTTGGCATCAACCTGCTTCGTGAGGGCCTGGATCTTCCCGAGGTCTCACTGGTGGCAATTCTCGACGCCGATAAGGAAGGCTTCTTGCGCAACCGCCGTTCGCTGATTCAGACGATTGGCCGCGCGGCCCGTAACGCCGATGGCGAAGTCATCATGTATGCGGACGTTGTGACCGATTCGATGAAAGAGGCCATCGAGGAGACGCGGCGCCGCCGCGAGATTCAGATGGCATATAACGAAGAGCATGGCATTGTGCCCAAGACGGTGCGCAAGGCCATCAACGACATCTCAAGTTTTATTGCCGAAGCCGAAAAAACCGTGGGTTCCAAGGGGCGCTCGAAGGGCGACTCCCTTGGCCATGGCGCATTCTATACGCCCGATGAGTCGGGCGAGGGCGGCGTGCCGGAAACGGTGGCACCCGAGCAGACACTTGCGGAGCAGTTGGAAGAACTGCCGCATGACGAGCTTGTGCGGATCGTCGAAACCATGGAAGAGGATATGCGCAACGCTTCTGCCGCCATGGACTTTGAGGAGGCGGCGCGCCTGCGCGATGCCGTCGTTCAGATTCGGGCGATGCTCGAGGGTGCGTCTGAGGACGAGACGATCGAGCGCTTACGTTCGCAGGCCCGCAAGGGTTCCACGTTCGCATCGGGCAGAAAACGCCAGGGTGCACGGTTTAAGAAATAGCGAACAGGCCCCGAGTTCCCTGTGGAGCTCGGGGCCTGTGTCTTTTGCGTGCTGGAATTCGTGCGCTAGAGGTCTGCGATCAGGGCTTCGGCACAACGAATGCCGTCGGTGGCCGCGCTCATGATGCCGCCGGCATATCCAGCTCCCTCACCGCAAGGGTAGAGTCCCGGGGTCGACACGGCATGGCACGTTCGGTCTCGGGTGACAGTAACCGGTGAGCTCGAACGAGTCTCCACGCCGGTAAGAACGGCATCGGGGCGGTCATAGCCTCGTAGCTTTTTTCCGAGTAGGGGAAGTCCCAGGCGGAGCGACTCGATGATATGCTGCGGCAGGGCTTCGTCAATTGCCGTCCAGGTCACACCGAGCGGATAGGTGGGCTTTACCTTTCCGGGCGCCTTGCTGGCGCGTCCTGCGAGGAAATCTCCGACGAGTTGTGCCGGTGCGTTCCAGTTGGAACCACCCAGGCGATAGGCGGCCGCCTCGCAGGCACGCTGGAGCTCGATGCCGGCGAGCGGGTCATCGTTGGGAAGGTCCTCAGGCGTGACGTTAACGAGCAGGGCGGCGTTTGCGTTGCGTCCGTCGCGGGCATTGAGGCTGGCGCCGTTGACGCACAGGTGGCCCTGCTCGGAAGAGGCGGCGACAACCTGCCCGCCGGGGCACATGCAAAACGAGAACACGCTGCGGCCGTTGGGAAGATGGGCGACGAGCTTGTAGGGGGCTGCTCCGAGGGCAGGATGTCCCGCCGAGGCTCCATATTGGGCTCGGTCGATGTCGCGCTGCGGATGCTCGATGCGAACGCCCATGGCAAAGGTCTTTTGTGCGAGGGCCACGTTGTGGTCCTTAAGGAGCTCAAAAATATCGCGAGCAGAATGCCCGCAGGCGAGGATGAGGTGCTTTGTCCCAATTGGCTCGTAAGCGGCGTCTTGGGACGATTGGACATCGATACCGGTGATGGCGCCAGACGCGTCGATGCGAATGTCGACGAGCTTTGTTCGATAACGGACGACACCTCCGAGCTGCTCGATGCGCTGGGATATAGCGGTGACAACCGTGGGAAGGATGTCGGAGCCAATGTGCGGCTTGGCATCCCACAGAATATCGCGGGGCGCGCCCGCCTCGACGAAGGTTTCGAGGATAAGGCGATGGGCGGGATTTTTGGTTCCCGTATTGAGCTTGCCGTCCGAGAAGGTCCCCGCGCCGCCCAGGCCAAACTGGATATTGCTCTCGGGGTCGAGGATGCGCTCCTTTAGAAAGAGATCGATCGCATGCGAGCGGCGAAATGCTGGGTCGCCGCGCTCGATGAGCAAGGGCTTAAGACCCGCTTCGGCAAGGGTGAGCGCAGCGAAAAGGCCAGCGCATCCGGCGCCGACAACGACAGGGCATTCTTGAGGTGCGTCGGAGACGGGGGAGGGGAATGAAGACCCATCGTCTTCTATCGCGCGTACGCGCGAGCGGTCACGCTCGGCAATGCTGTCGATCGCTTCTCGCTCGAGGTGGGGACTAGTCAGCTCAACACGAAAGCTCAGGATAAAATGGACGTCTCGTTTTTTGCGGGCGTCGATTGACTTGCGGTGGAGCTCGATGGACTTGATCTCGGAGTCCTTGCAACGTAGGACGCGCTTGGCGACTCGCTTGCCAACAATGAGGCAGGCATTTTCATCGCTGACTTCATCGAGTGACGCGTTGACTTGGGTGATTTCGATCATCGAGGTCTCCTTAGAGGCAAGAAAGAGGCCGTCCGGTATCCCAGACGGCCCGAATGCGTTTTTGATTATAGACTGCGCGGCTACAGGCTGCTTGCAGCGCGAATGCCCGAGAGCCAGGCCCACGCAAGGTTAAAGCCTCCGCAATCGGCGTCGATGTCGAGCGCTTCGCCGCAGACGTAAAGCGGGGCGTCGACAGAGCTGCTCGCGCGTAGACTGGGTGTTGAGATGCTCTCGACAGATACGCCACCACGCGTGACCTGCGCCGAGCGCTCCTCGGCTGTTCCCTCGACGAGCAACTTAAAGTGCTTGAGGATCGAGACCAGGTGGATGACATCGTTGGAGCCTGGATGGCACTGCTCGAACGCCGTGCAGACGACGCGGGAGAGTTGCGGGGCGAGCATGCCGTCGAGCCAACGGGGATCGCGGGGCGAAAAGCCGCCGAGCAGCTCAACGCGCCGGTTGAGCATATCGAGCAGCTCGTCTTTGGAGAGGTCGGGGAAAACGTCGAGCAGGATCGTATCGCCGTGCTGGATACGACGGGAGAGGTTGAAGACAGCGACGCCCGAGATACCGAAGGTTCGAAACAGGACTTCACCGTCTTCGTGCCAGAGCTCATTATGATTGCGGGCGAGCGTCAAGCGGGCGCGGACGCGCAGGCCATCTAACGTCTTGAGTGCCGCCCGATCGCCGACGACCGTTGCCGATACGGGGCAGAGGATGGGGCGCAGCGAAGTGAGGGGGAGGCGAAACGTATCGGCGATACCAGTGGGGTTGCCACCCGTGGCGATAATTACGGCATGTGCCTCCAGGGCCTCGTTCTTGCGAGGGACATCGGCGAGCGCTTTCCGAAGCGAGCGGAGCTCCGATTTTCGGTCGTCGTGCTTTTTTGCCTTGAGCGCCCGCGCTGGACGGTCTATCTGGAGTGCCCAGCCTTTGGAAGCTTTGTGTGCCGAGGCAACGTTGGCTCCGCAGATTAAGGTGATACCCAGGCGGTCGCAAACATTGAGAAGTGCGTCGCGCACCGATTCGGCGCGAAGGGAGCGCGGGTACAGCCGGCCTTCCTCGGAGGTTGTCATGATGCCCAGCGAGGAGAAGAAACCCATAAGCTCTTGTTCGGGCTGGGGGCCCATGACGGATTCGACGAATGCGGGGTGGTTATACCGCTGAGGATCAATCGATTCGTTGGAGAGGTTGCAGCGGCCGTTACCGGTCGCAAGGAGCTTAAGGCCGCAGGCGACATCGCGCTCAACGATGCAGACGCTTTTGCCAGCGCGTGCGGCCGTAATGGCGGCGGCGAGGCCTGAAGCCCCGCCGCCGATTACCAGGACGTCATAGAAGGCGCTCGTGTTCACTTAGGCCTCGTCGGTCTCGTGCGGGGTAATAGCCTCGACGGCAGAGACTGCCTTGGGCAACATGCCATCGGGCAGCGCGGTCTCGACCTCGCCCTTATCGCAGGCCTCGGCGAGTGCCGGATTAATGGGAAGCTGGCCCAAGATGTCGAGGTTATAGCGCTCTGCGACCTCGGGGAGCTTGCTCTTGCCAAAGACCTCGATCTTCTTGCCGCAGTCGGGGCACTCGATATAGCTCATGTTCTCGACAATGCCCAGAATGGGGACGTTCATCTTCTCGGCCATGTTGACCGCCTTGGCGACGATCATCGAGACCAGATCCTGCGGGCTCGTGACGATGACGATGCCGTCGACGGGCAGCGACTGGAAGACAGTGAGCGCGACATCGCCTGTTCCCGGAGGCATGTCGACCAGCAGGTAGTCGATGGGGCCCCATGAGGTCTCGCTCCAGAACTGCCTAATGGCGCCTGCGATGACCGGACCGCGCCAAAGGACGGGGTCGGTCTCGTTTTGGAGCAGAAGGTTGGAGCTCATGACCTTGACGCCGTGCTCGGAGATTTCAGGCAGCATAAGGTTGCCAAGGGCATGGACGTGGCGTCCGCTCATACCGAACATCTTGGGGATAGAGGGACCGGTAATGTCGGCATCGAGGACGCCGACCTTGTGGCCGTGACGGGCAAGCTCGGTGGCGATGGCACCGGTGACAAACGACTTGCCGACACCGCCCTTGCCGGAAAGCACGGCGATGACGCGTTTGACCTCGGACAGCGTGTTCTCCTCAAATTGCGACGGCGACGTTTGTCCGCCGGCGGCCTGTGCGTGCTCGCATCCCATGTATGACTCCTTTGTATATGTTGGGGCCGGAGCCCCGTGATGTGACATGAGCGTCATTGTACCCTCGTTTGCGAGCGGGAGTCATTTGCGATGCATTTGGGCCGAGCGTGCTTGCAATACGATGGGTCCAAGCGAATGGGCGGGCTTACTGAACTTTGCTGGCGAACTCGAGGTATTGCATGCGCTGCAGCTTGTCGATCGTCGAGGCGTATGGGCTGTCTTCAGATTCCAAGTCGTAGCGCAGCCCGTCGGCACCAAGGTAGCCGGCGACATTGATGGTGGGCACATCTGACCTTGTTGCAAGCAGAGCCTTTTGATAGTCGGTGAGCGGGGCGCCGATCTTATTAAGGGTAATGGCTGCAATCTCGTTTGCCCCGACGGTGTCGTAGACGTTGAGCTCGGTATTGCCGGCGATTTCATAGTTAGCCCAGACGAAATATGTCGACTGATAGATACGGAAAGCGTGGCTTGCCGTATCTTCCTGAGGGTACAGCTCGTCGTTGAGAGTCGTTGCGGCGCTCGGCTGATGGTCGCCAAAAAAGACAAGGACAACCGGTCTGCCGATATTGCGGAGCTCGTTGATAAAGTACTCGAGGTCCCGGTCGGATGCGTTGATGCAGGTAAGATAGGTGTTGAGCGCGCTATTGGCACCCTCGCTGGCTCCCTCGACCCAATAGTTTGTCAGCTCCTCGGCGGGAACGGTGCCATAGTCGTAGCCGCCGTGATTTTGCATCGTGACGTCAAAGATGAACTGCGGGGCTTCGTCGGTTCTAAGCAGGTCGAGTATCTTGTCGTAGGTGGCGTAGTCGCATACGCCGGCATGGTAACAGGGCGCACCTTCGAAATCGCCGATTGAAAGAAAGTCTCCAAAGCCCAGCTGCTGATAGATTTTATCTCGATGGTAGTTGACGGGGTTTTGCGGGTGCATAGCGGTAGCGGTATACCCAAGCTCCTTAAGGTCTTTTGCCAGGCTGTTGACGCCATTCATCTGATATAGCTGATAGGGGATTTTGCCTAATCCGACAAAGGCCGTTGTCGCTCCGGTCAAAAATTCAAATTCGGAGTTTGCCGTTCCGCCACCGGCGACCGAAGCGAGCATGGTGCCGCGAACAAGTGTGTCGGGAAGCGAGTTGTAGAATGCGGGGCCGGTGTACCCGGCCGCCTGGAGCTGCTCAAAGCACGAAAGGTCGCTAAAACTCTCATTCATGACGGCAACAATCGTCGGCTTGATTTCATTGAACTGGGCAACGGCCGCCGCGCGCTGCTCGCTCGAGCCATACGTGCTGTCGTAGGTGGCGGAGAGCTCCTGCTCGATGCTCTGCGCCTCATCGGGCGTATAGTCTTCGGGCTTCTCAATGGGCAACTCGTTGACCATTTCGGTGAACGAAGTGATAAAACCCTGAGACGCATACGTGGTGATGGGCTGCCAACGGTCAAATCCAAAATTCAGCACCTGCTCCAAGTCGATGCTGGAAAAGCCCGAGAGCCCCACAACGGTCACTAGCAGAAAAGCGCAGAGGTTAGCGGCGATTGCGGGGAAGACATGGGTGGGCGTACGGAGCTTTCTCGGTCGGATAAGCGAAAGAAGCCCCAGGGAAATCTCCAGCAGGGCGAGAGAGGTTACGATTCCGGCGGTAAAGGTAAACTCGTATCCCTCGCTCACTTCCATTGCGGTGCCAAGGGCCAAGATATCGCTTGGCAGGATGGCCTCGCCTTTAAACGTTATGACGAAGTGCTCGGCAATGCCAAGGATGCAACAGGCGACGGGCACGAGGGCCATGACGCCTCCATGACGCTGTCCCAGCAAATAAAGGGAGAGCAGAACCGTTGCGAGCAGCCCGACGGAAAACCCGAATGAGTTGGCGGGAATGCGATAGAACGTTTCGTTACAGGCAATTTCGAGTGAAACGAACGAGAGCGCTGAAACAGCGGCGATGACAAGGATGTCACGGCAAATACAGGCAACCGTTCCCGTCGCAAGATCGGTTTGGTCGATAAGTCCCGAAACCAAGGGCTCGACAAGAAGTATGACGGCGGTAGCACCGAGCGCCGAATAAGAAAGGACCCATAGGGAATTGTCCTCATTTACGAGCAATTGATTCGTAATCCATGCAGCTACCATGCCGAGCGGGATGAGGAGCGTCGCGCACCAAAAGACGCGGGCAATGGGCGGCTTTTCATTGTGTTTGATTGAAAAATATACGCGCACCACGACGATGGCCACGATAAGGACGGCGATGAATATGGGCAGATTGGCCATGTCGCTCGAAGTGATTTCAAGGGGGATATCTTCGGTCATGGACGTTCCTCTGTTACAGCAAATTAAGTTCAGTATTAGATTACCGTAACCTTTCCACGGCATTTCGAGAAACAAAGCACCCGATACGCAAAGCTAAAGGTCTGCGAATCTTGTATTACGAACATCTGTGCGCGTCGAGTGCGCTAAACTCATCGGCAGTATGATTCGATGCAATAGGAGGCAAGGAGCTTCCATGTCTGATTCTTCTATCGTTATTCGCGGCGCTCGTGAGCACAACCTCCGTGATATCGATGTTTCCATTCCGCGTGACCAACTCGTGGTCATTACCGGTCTTTCTGGCTCGGGCAAGAGCTCGCTGGCATTTGACACTATCTATGCCGAGGGCCAGCGTCGATACGTCGAGAGCCTTTCGAGCTATGCGCGCCAGTTCTTGGGCCAGATGGACAAACCCGACTTGGATTCAATCGACGGCCTTTCGCCGGCGGTGTCGATCGACCAAAAGACGACGTCTAAAAACCCTCGCTCGACGGTTGGCACCGTAACCGAGATTTATGACTATCTGCGCCTGCTGTTCGCCCGTGTGGGCACCCCGCACTGTCCCGAATGCGGCCGCGTCATTGAGCGCCAGACGACCGACCAGGTTGCCGACAAGGTCTTGGCGGCGGGGGAGGGCCGCCGCGCGTTTGTGCTGGCACCGGTGGTGCGCGGGCGAAAAGGCGAGTACACCAAACTGTTTGAGGACCTTCGCGCCGAGGGCTTTAGCCGCGTGCGCGTTGACGGCGAAGTGCGCTCGCTCGACGACCCGATCGATCTGGACAAAAAGTTCAAGCACGATATCGAGGTCGTAGTCGACCGCATCGTGATTCGCGAGAACTCGCTGGGCCGTATTGCCGAGTCCGTTGAACAAGCGACTGCGCTGGCGCACGGCAATGTGAACGTATACTTGCTGCCCGACCGCGACGCTCCCGAGGGGACCGAAGGCGAGTTGCTGGAGTATTCGCTGGCGTTAGCGTGCCCGGAGCATGGACACTCCATCGATGACCTGCAGCCGCGTGATTTCTCGTTCAACGCGCCCTATGGCGCATGTCCTGAGTGCGACGGCCTGGGCTTTAAGAAAACCGTTGATGCCGAGGCGCTGATTGAGGATCCCTCGAAGTCCATTGCCGACGGAGTCTTTGGTAGCCTGTTTGGCAATTCGAACTACTATCCGCAGATTTTTGCTGCGGTCTGCAAACACTTTAAGGTGAGCGCCGATACGCCGTGGGAGGACTTGCCCCCTCGCGTGCGTCGTGCATTTTTGGATGGCCTGGGCGATACGAAGATCTCGGTCGACTACCAAAAGCTCGACGGACGTCGCAGCCAGTGGGATACCAAGTTTTCGGGCGTTCGCAACATCCTGTACGAACGCTATACCGAGACGACGAACGAGAACACCAAGGCGCGCCTGGAGAAGTACATTCGCGAGGAGCCGTGCTCGAGCTGCCACGGCGCTCGTTTGCGCCCTGAGATGCTCGCCGTCACCGTGGGCGGCAAGTCCATTTACGAGGTTTGTTGCCTGTCGTGCCGTGAGTCGCTCGAGTTTTTTGAGGGCCTGGAACTCACCGAGCGCCAACAGTTTATCGGCGGCCGTATCGTCAAGGAAATCCTGGAGCGCTTGCGTTTTCTGGTCGATGTTGGACTCGACTATCTGACACTCGATCGTGCCTCGGCGACGCTTTCCGGTGGCGAGGCACAGCGTATTCGACTGGCAACGCAGATTGGCGCGGGTCTCATGGGCGTGCTCTATATTCTGGACGAGCCCTCGATCGGTCTTCATCAGCGTGACAACGAGCGCCTGATTAAGACGCTCGAGCGCCTGCGCGATATCGGCAATACCGTTATCGTTGTCGAACACGACGAGGATACAATCCGTGCCGCCGACTACGTGATCGACATGGGGCCCGGAGCCGGCGTCAACGGCGGGCACGTAGTCGCGGCGGGAACGCCTGCCGATATCATGGCGTGTCCTGAGTCGATGACGGGCGCTTACCTGACCGGTAAACGAATGATTCGGGTGCCTGATGAACGGCGCAAGCCCGGTCGCGGCTGCCTTAAAATTACGGGCGCTCGAGCCAACAACCTCAAAAACGTTACCGCCAAGATCGAGTTTGGTACGCTTACGGTTGTTACCGGCGTGTCGGGATCGGGCAAGAGCTCCCTGGTTACCGACACCATTGCGCCTGCCCTTACGAATGTCATTCACCGTTCGACGCGCCCTGTGGGTCCGTATAAGAAAATCGAGGGCATCGAGTGTATCGATAAGGTTATCGATATCGACCAGTCGCCGATTGGCCGCACGCCGCGTTCCAACCCTGCTACCTATATCGGCCTGTGGGATGATCTTCGCGCGCTGTTTGCGAGTACGCCGGAGTCGAAGGCGCGCGGCTACTCGCCGGGTCGTTTCTCCTTTAATGTGAGTGGCGGGCGCTGTGAGGCGTGCAAGGGCGACGGACAGATCAAGATCGAGATGCACTTCCTTCCCGATATCTACGTTCCCTGCGAAGCCTGCGGCGGTAAACGCTACAACCGCGAGACACTCGAGGTCACCTACCGTGGCAAGACCATCTCGGACGTGCTCGACATGAGCGTCACCGAGGCGCTGGCCTTCTTTGGGAATATCCCGCAGATTAAGCGCAAGCTCCAGACGCTGTACGATGTAGGCTTAGGCTACGTGAGCCTGGGCCAGCCCGCCACGACGCTCTCGGGCGGCGAGGCGCAGCGTGTGAAGCTCGCCAAGGAGCTTCATCGACGCCAGACGGGCAAGACGTTCTATATTTTGGACGAACCGACGACCGGCCTTCATTTTGAGGACGTCCGCCAGCTGCTCGATGTGCTGCAGCGCTTGGTCGATGCGGGCAACACGGTGCTGGTGATTGAGCACAACCTTGATGTCATCAAGGTTGCCGACCGCCTGATCGATATGGGTCCCGAGGGCGGTAACGGCGGCGGAACCGTCGTGGTTTCGGGCACACCGGAGCAGGTTGCGGACTGTCCGCAGAGTTATACGGGCAAGTTTTTGGCGCCGTTGCTCAGGCGTGACCGGGAGCGTCAGGCTCAACTTGATGCTCAATAAATAGGCGATTCAGTTTATGGGCGCCATCGACTCCTTGTGATTCGATGGCGCTTGCTGTGCCGAAGTGACGTATGCAGTCGAATTGGACATATACTTAATCCTTGCGTCCGAATGCGAGGGAAAGGATATGTCATGGCAAAGGCTGTAAAGACGCCAAAAACCAATGCGATGCGCGAGCTGGAAAGCGCCGGCATTTCCTATGTTCTACATACGTACGAAGACGATGGTGATGAGTCGGTGGGCCTGGGGGTCGCGATTTCGGAGCAGCTTGGCGAGGAGCCCGGTCAAGGATTTAAGACTTTGGTCTGCGTGACGCCGTCCAACGACTATGTCGTGTGCTGCATCCCTGTTGCCGACGAGCTCGATCTAAAGTCCGCCGCGCGTGCCGCGGGGGAGAAGTCCTTGGCCATGATGCATGTGAAGGATTTGCTTGCGGCGACTGGCTACGTTCGCGGCGGCTGCAGCCCGGTCGGTATGAAAAAACGCTACCGGACGCTCATTGATGAGACATGCGTCCTTTGGGATACCATTTTTATTTCGGGAGGCAAGCGTGGTTATCAGCTCGAGCTTGCACCCGATGATTTAATTGCATTTTGCGGGGCGACGGTTGCCGCGATTACGAGAGAGGACTGAGCGATGCCGCAGGAAGAATTGAAGTGCGGAGCTCATTTTGCAAGAGAATCTGCGCCTCAGACGCCCTCATCCGAAGCTTCTTCGTCGCGAGATGACACTGACGACATGGGCTCGTCGGACTACTCCACGGTTGGTCGTTCCGCTGGGCTTATGACCATCCTGACCATCGTGTCTCGCGTTACCGGTTTTATCCGAACGTGGGCAATGGCGGCCGCTATTGGTATGTCGCTACTCTCGTCCTCCTATCAGGTCGCCAACAACCTGCCCAATATGCTCTACGAACTCGTGATGGGCGGCATGCTCGTGACGGCGTTTTTGCCCGTGTACATGGGCGTGAGGCGTGAGCAGGGTCGCGAGGCCTCGAACGAGTACGTGGGCAACCTGCTCGGCATTCTGCTTTTAGTGCTGGGTGGCATTTCGTTGCTGGGGACCGTGTTCGCCCCGGGCTTTATCTGGACGCAATCGTTCCTTTCGGGTGACGGCGGCAGCATGGATACCGCTGCGTTCATGTTCCGTTTCTTTGCCATCCAGATTCTGTTTTATGGTTTGGGCTCGGTGTTCTCGGGCGTTCTCAACGCACACCGCGACTACTTCTGGTCGACGTTTGCCCCGGTCCTCAACAATGTGATCGTCATTGCGAGCTTTATGGGTTTTGTGCCCGTGTCCGCACAGTTTGGCGAACGTGCCGGCATCATCTTGATTGCGGCCGGTACGACCCTCGGTGTCTTTGTTCAGATGGCATGTCAGATTCCCGCGCTTGGCAAGCACGGCGTGCATCCCCATATCCATATCGACTTTAAGGACCCCGCGCTGCGCCAGACGATTGCGCTCGGTATCCCGACGCTGCTCGCCACGGTGTGCATGTTCGTCTCGACTTCTATCACCAACGCTGCCGCGCTGGTGGTCCAGCCCGAGACTGGTCCTTCCGTCATCGCCTATGCGCGCCTGTGGTACACGCTGCCCTACGCGCTGATTGCCGCCTCGCTTTCGACGGCGCTCTATACCGAGCTCTCTCACGACGCGCAGGAGAAGGATTACGACAGCGTTCGCACGGGCATTTCGCGTGGCGTCGCCCAGATGCTGTTCTTCCTGATTCCGTTCGCGCTGTACCTGATTGTCTTCGCGCGTCCGCTCAACATGATTTACTGTGCCGGCAAGTTTGATGAGTCCGGCGTGGCGCTGGTGTCCGAGTTCCTTGTCTACCTGGCGTTCTCGCTGCCGCTCTACGGCGTGGTCGTGTTGATGCAGAAGAGCTTCTCTGCCTTGCTCGACATGAAGCCCTATAGCCGCTATTGCCTGTATTCCGCCATCGGCCAGGCCGGCTCGGTTCTGCTGTTTGGCGTTGTGCTGGGCTTCGGTATGCCGGCAATCGCGCTTTCGTATGTCGTCGACTACGTGATCTTGGTCGGTTGCTCGCTGTGGTGGCTGCGTCGTCGTCTGCGTGGCCTTCAGGTCAAATCTATCCTGCATGGCGGTTTCTTTGGCCTTTTGCTCGGTGGCCTGGGCGCTGCCGCAGGCGCCGGCGTCATGTGGGCGCTTGAGCACTTTGTCGGGGCACTTGGCGGCTCGATTCTGATTACTCTTGGTTACGTTTGCGTTGCGGGTGTCGTCTCGCTTGCTGTTACCTTTGGCCTTGCCGTCGTCCTTAAGATGCCCGAGGTCTCGGCGCTGCTTCGTCGCAAGTAGGTGCGTGTGGCCGGTCACGACAACATTCCAACACTCGCCGAGCAGGTTTCGCGCGTTCCCACGCAGCCCGGATGTTACCTTTGGAAAGATGCCAAGGGCGATGTCATCTACGTTGGCAAGGCGAAAAACCTGCGTTCCCGTATGCGCCAGTACGTGACGCTGCAGGATGAGCGCCAAAAAATACCGCTCATGATGCAATTGGTTGCGAGCTTTGACTACATCGTTGTCGAAACCGAGCATGAGGCGCTTGTACTCGAGCGCAACCTGATCGGCCAGTACCATCCGTACTTTAACGTCGACCTCAAGGATGACAAGAGCTACCCCTTTATCGCCATTACAAAGGGCGACCTGTATCCCGCTATCAAATATACGCGCGAGCGCCATAAGCCGGGAACGCGCTATTTTGGACCCTATACCGATAGCCGTGCGGCACGTGAGACGATAGATACGCTGCGCAAGGTTATCCCCATCTGCTCCGCATCCTGTGCGGAGTGGCGTCGTTGTCGTCGTATCGTCGAGTCCCACAAGGGCGAGGAAGACATCGTCAATATGATTTGCGCGCAAAACGGGCGTCCCTGCTTCGACTACCATGTCGGGCGCGGCCCAGGTGCGTGTGTCGGCGCGATTTCTCCTACGGACTATGCCAAGAACGTCAAGCGTGTCGAGCGCTTTTTGTCGGGCCATCGCAAGGATGTCGTCGATGAGCTGACCTCCGAGATGACGGATGCCGCCGAGGCGCTCGACTTTGAGCGCGCGGCACGCGTCAAACGTCGTTTGGAGGTCATCAGGGGTCTGGACGACCGTCAGCAAGTCGTTTTTCCCTCCAGTGTCGATATCGATGTCATCGGTTTCTATCGCGAGGAGACCATCTCCGCCGCTTGCGTCTTTGTCGTGCGTGAGGGTCGAACGGTTCGAACCTGCGAGTTTATTCTCGATAAGGGTTTGGATGTCGACGAAGAGGAACTTCAATCGGGCTTTCTTAAGCGCTATTACGACGAGACGGCTGATATTCCAGCTGAGATAAACCTCTCTGTCGAGCTTGAGGATGCGGAGGCGCTGGGGGAGTGGCTTGCAGGCAAGCGCGAGCGTTCCTGCCATCTCCATAGGCCGCAGCGTGGCGAAAAGCACCGTTTGCTCGATATGGCATCCAAAAATGCGCGCCATGCCCTCATGCGCTACATGATGCGAACGGGGTACGCTGACGACCGCACCAATCAAGCGCTCCTGGAGCTCGAAAGCGCGCTGGCGCTGCCGGCGCCGCCGATGCGTATCGAGTGCTTCGATATCTCGACGCTGCATGGAACCTTTACGGTCGCCTCGATGGTGGTGTTTACCAACGGACGCGCCGACAAGAGCCAGTACCGTCGTTTTAAAATTCAGGCCGAATTGGACGAGGCAAACGACTTCGTGTCGATGTCCGAGGTTTTGGGACGACGCTATGCTCCCGAGCGCATGGTCGACGAGCGCTTTGGCTCGCGCCCCGATTTACTCGTTGTCGATGGCGGTAAGCCGCAATTGACCGCTGCGATCAAGCAACTTGAGGCTCTTGGGCTCGATATACCGGTTTGTGGCTTGGCGAAGGCCGATGAGGAAGTTTTCGTGCCTTGGGACGAGACTCCCGTCGTGCTGCCGACCGGGTCTGCTTCGCTCTATCTAATTAAACAGGTTCGCGATGAATCGCACCGTTTTGCCATCACGTTCCATCGCGAGTTGCGCGATAAAGCCATGACGGTTTCGGTACTCGATGACGTTCCAGGCGTGGGACCCACCAGAAAACGTGCCCTTATGCGCCATTTTGGCTCGATGAAGCGTTTGCGCGCGGCGAGCGAGCAAGAGATCGCGGAAGTTCGCGGCATACCTGCCGATGTTGCCAAGGCGGTCCACGAGGCGCTCGTTGCATGGAATGCCGAGCGCGCCGAGGCGGCGGCTGGCCATTCCGATAGCTAAACACGAGCCAAACAACTGATATACATGATTGCGCGATTTTCAACCATTTATTTCGCCATGATTGCCTGCTGGTTTCGGGTTTTATTAACGCTAAAACGTTTGACTAACCCAAGCGAAAACCCTGCTATCCTGCGGGTTGACGAAGACTGATATCTCACCTCGCCGATACATACTGTCTGGCGAATCGTTTGTCAACGAATTCGGTGAACGGTAGTAAATACCGTTCAAGCGTATGTATGTATCGGTCGCCGAGCGCGGCACCTCAGTTGGGTTCGTCGGTAGGTAAGGTATATATCGTCCGCAAGTTGCGCGGGGGCAAGTCTAGGTGCTCCCGAGTAAGATTCTCTATTGATAGGAGAAGACATGGCCATCATCAACAAGGGTATGTCCAGGCGTTCGTTCCTCGGCCTCACCGGCAGCGTCGCTGCTGTCGCAGGGCTTGGTCTCACCGGCTGCGGTGGCAGCTCTAGCGACGAGGGTTCCGCTTCCGGTTCCACCGATTCCGCCAACCGTGGCGGCGGCGTGATCACCGCTGGTTCCGCTTACGCTCCGTCCAGCTTCGATCCCGCCAGCACCGGCTCCGCTGTGGGCCTGGGTGCTAACTGGCACGTCGTCGAGGGCCTCTACGGCATCGATTACCACGACTACAGCACCTTCAACGAGCTCGCCACCGACGATCCTAAGTCCGTGGACGACACCACTTTCGAGGTCACCATCCGCAAGGGCGCCAAGTTCTCCGATGGCACCGAGGTCACCGCTGACGATGTCGTTGCCTCCTACACCGCTTGCGCCGCTTCCGCTACCTATGCTCCGTTCTTCCAGCCCTTCG
Organism: uncultured Collinsella sp.; assembly: GCA_900542555.1. Classification (GTDB taxonomy): domain Bacteria; phylum Actinomycetota; class Coriobacteriia; order Coriobacteriales; family Coriobacteriaceae; genus Collinsella. The sequence goes on along the minus strand of UQNU01000008.1, from coordinate 29,633 downwards.
AGTCCATCGAGGCCAAGGACGCCAGCACCGTGACGGTCAAGACCAAGGTCCCCAACTTCTCCCTGCTCAAGGATCGTCTGGCCATCGTCCGCGTTACCCCGGCCACTCAGACCGAGGAGGATCGCGCCAAGCAGCCGATCGGCTCCGGCCCCTGGATGTACGACTCTATCTCCGATACCGAGATTACCCTGGTTCCCAATCCTGAGTACAACGGTGAGTATGCTGCCGAGGATAAGAAGATCCAGTACAGCATCCTGACCGACCCCACCGCTCGCGTTACCGCTCAGCAGGAGGGCTCCACGCTCGTTATGGAGCTCGTTACCGCTGACGCCGTCGACCAGCTTGAGAGCGCCGGCTGCAAGATCGATAACGTTCAGGGTTTCGGCACCCGCTTCATCATGTTCAACGTCGCCAAGGAGCCTTGGAACAACGTCAAGGTCCGTCAGGCTGTCATGTATGCGCTCGACACCGAGAAGATGGTCAGCAACACCTTCGCCGGCCTTGCCACCGCTGCCAGCTGCTACCTGCCCAAGAGCTTCACCAACTATCATGAGGCTTCCACGGTGTACAAGACCGACGCCAAGAAGGCTAAGAAGCTCATCGAGGAGTCTGGCATCACCCCGGGTGCCATCACCCTGCGCACCACCGACAACGAGCAGATTAAGGGCATGGCCGCCCAGGTCAAGAACGACCTCGACGCTCTCGGCTTCGATGTGACCATCCAGACCGATACCTCGCCGGCTACCTACGCTGCCATCGACGGCGGCGAGGCCTACGATATCCTCCTTGCCCCTGGCGATCCTTCCTGCTTCGGCGCCGACCCCGACCTGCTGCTCAACTGGTGGTACGGCGACAACGTCTGGATGCAGACCCGTTGCCCGTGGAAGGAGTCCGCTGAGTGGCAGAAGCTCCACAGTCTCATGGACGAGGCTCTTGCCGCCGAGGGCGACGAGCAGCAGAAGAAGTGGAACGAGTGCTTCGACATCATTGCCGACAACGCCGTTCTGTACCCCGTTGTCCACGTCAAGACCGTCTCCGCTTCCTGGGACGATCCGTCCACTGCGCCCAACGGCGAGGCCCTCGATGGCTTCAAGGGCATCGGCACGACGAGCATGTCCTTCAGGGGCGTTGCGACCGTCAAGGCGTAAGACTCGCTTGAGTCTGTATGCAGGATGTCGGTCATTGGGGCCGTATCCTCATAGTTGAAACAAAGACCCGGGCGGCAACGATGTCGCTCGGGTCTTGTAATGAGTACCCGTACTCATATACCAGTTGGTCCTACCGACAAAAGAAAGGGGAGAGAACGTGAACAACTTGCTACGTTTGATTGGAAGGCGTCTTGTGGCGCTGCCGATCATGGCATTGGGCGTCACCGTCCTGGTGTTCTTCCTTATGTCGTTCTCCAAGACCGACCCCGCCTACACGGCGTTGGGTGACGGTGCCTCGCCCGAGGCGGTTGCCGAGTACCATGAGAAGTATGGTCTGGACGACCCCTGGCCCGTGCGCTACGTGCGCTATATGGGCGATTTGATCCATGGCGACATGGGCACCTATGGTGCTGCTCGCAACTCCGTTGCCAAGCGCATCTCCACGGCCCTGCCCGTCACGATGCAGCTGACCTTTATCGGTCTTGCCATCGGTGCGGTCGTTTCGTTTTTGCTCGGCGTCATCGCGGCACTGTATCGCGACAAATGGCCGGACCAAGTGATCCGCGTCTTTTCCATCGCCGGCTTGGCAACCCCGTCGTTCTGGCTTGCCGTTCTGTTGATCCTGCTGTTCTCTTCCTACCTTAAGGTGCTCCCGGCATCGGGTGCTCTGCCTCACTTCACCACGAATCCGGTTGGCTATCTGGGACGTATGATCATGCCCGCTATCGCCTTGGCATTTCCGCTGACGGGCCAGATGACTCGTATCGTGCGTACCGCCATGGTCGAGGAGCTCGACAAGGATTATGTCCGTATGGCTCGCGGCGCCGGCGTTCCCGAGAAGGTCGTCGTCGGCATCAACGTTCTTCGCAATGCGCTGATCACCCCGGTCACCACCCTCGGTCTTAAGATCGGTTACCTCATGGGCGGCGCCGTCGTCATCGAGGTTATCTTCAACCTCCCCGGCATGGGCACTGCGATTCTGCAGGGCGTTCAGGGCAACGAGGCGAACCTGGTTCAGGGCGTCGTTATCGTCGTTGCTCTTGCCTTCATCATCATCAACATCGTGGTTGACATGCTCTACCTGCTCATCAACCCGCGCATCAGGACGGTGTAGATTATGGTAAAGATTCGAGAGAAGCAAACCGAGCAGCTCGAGAAGGCTGCCTCCAAGGGGCTCAAGCTCGGTGGCTGGAAGAAGATGACGTTGTCTTCTAAGATTGCCGCCGTCGTGCTGGTGCTGGTCGCCCTGACTGCGATTCTGGCGCCCCTTCTTGCCCCCTATAGCCCGGTCGAGATCTTTACGGCTCGCCAGGCTCCCGGCAACGGATTTATCTTCGGTACCGACGATAAGGGTCGCGACATTCTGTCGCGTATGCTCTACGGTGGTCGTTACTCGCTGATTATCGGCTTTGGCGCCACCGCCATGGCTCTGGTCTGCGGCTCGGTCGTGGGCGCCCTTGCAGCGGTTTCGCGCAAGGCCGTCTCCGAGACGATCATGCGTATCCTGGACATCATCATGTCCATCCCGGGCATCGCCCTCGCGGCCGTCTTTGTCTCCATCCTGGGCAACTCCGTGCCGTCGATCATCTTCGCCATCGGCTTTATGTACACTCCGCAGATTGCCCGTATCGTGCGCGCCAACATCGTGTCCGAGTACGGCGAGGACTATGTTCGCGCGGTCATCGTTTCCGGCGCCAAGGCTCCGTGGATTTTGATCAAGCATGTTCTGCGTAACTGCATCGCCCCGATCATGGTCTTCACCGTTACCCTGGTCGCCGACGCCATCATCTTCGAGGCCTCGCTGACCTTCATCGGCGCTGGTATCCAGGAGCCCACCGCTACCTGGGGCAACATCCTCGCCGACGCCCGCGGCGGCGTGCTCGCCGGCCGTTGGTGGCAGGCACTGTTCCCGGGCCTGGCCATCATGATCACCTGCCTGGCGCTCAACATCCTCTCCGAGGGCATTACCGACGCCATGGCCGCTGCTCCCTCCGCCGCCCTGGATCCCACCGATTCCTCCAAGCGTCGCGAGGCCGACCTGCTGGTCTCCGACCCCGTTCGCGCCTACAAGGAGCAGGCCCAGTCCCTCTCCGCTCGCCTTGGCGCCCTGCGCGATGTCGAGCTCAAGCGTGACGATCGCCACGTGCCCGACGAGTCCGTTGAGCCGATTCTCTCGGTCCGTGACTTCTGCATCCAGTTTGAGCATCACGGTGATATCAACGTCGTCGACCATGTCAACTTTGACGTTCGTCCTGGTCAGACCATGGGCCTGGTGGGCGAGTCCGGTTGCGGTAAGTCCATCACCACGCTGGCCATCATGGGCCTGACCGACGATGACGAGCATCTTTCCGGCGAGGTTCTCTGGGAGGGTCGCGACCTGCTCAAGATGAGCAAGAAGGAGTGGTTCGGCCTGCGCGGTACCGATATCGCTATGGTCTATCAGGACGCCCTGTCCTCGCTTAATCCCTCCATGCTCATCTCTGCCCAGATGAAGCAGCTCACCAAGCGCGGCGGAACCCGCAGCGCCGAGGAGCTCCTGGAGCTCGTCGGCCTCGATCCCAAGCGCACGCTCGAGAGCTATCCGCACGAGCTTTCCGGCGGCCAGCGTCAGCGTGTCCTGATCGCTATGGCCCTTACCCGCGACCCCAAGCTGGTCATCTGCGACGAGCCCACGACCGCTCTGGACGTTACCGTCCAGAAGCAGGTCATCAAGCTGCTCAACGATCTTCAGGCCAAGCTCGGCTTTGCCATGATCTTCGTTTCGCATGACCTGGCTCTGGTCGCCGAGGTTGCCCATAACATCACGGTTATGTACGCTGGCCAGGTTATCGAGCAGGCACCCACCAAGGAGCTGCTCACCAACCCGATCCACGAGTACACCCGCGGTCTTCTGGGTTCCGTTCTGTCCATCGAGAGCGGTTCGGGTCGCCTGCACCAGGTGCCCGGCGCCGTTCCGAGCCCGCGCGATTTCCCCAAGGGCGATCGCTTCGCGCCCCGCTCGAGCCATCCGCGTATTGGCCTGGACACCCGTCCGGTCTTCAAGCGCGTGCCCGGCACCGAGCACTTCTATTCCGAGCTCCCCGACGAGGTGCTCAAGGCAAATGGTTTGACCCCTCACGCGGAGGTGATGTAGATGAGCGAGACCGCAGTCAACGGCGTCGAGCCGATCATCTTCCTTGATGACGTCCACGTCACCTTTAGGACCCGTACCGGCTCGATTCTGCACCCCAACCTGGTTCACGCCGTCCAGGGTGTAACGATTAAGCTCATGCCCGGTCAGACGATCGGCATCGTCGGCGAGTCCGGTTGCGGTAAGTCCACCACCGCCAACGTCATGTGCGGCCTGCAGGCCCCCACGAGCGGCAAGGTCTACTTTAAGGGCAAGGACGTTACCAAACGTACCGCCGAGGACCGTCGCCACATGGGTCGCGTCATCTCGGTCGTGTTCCAGAACCCGGCCACGGCGCTCAATCCCCGCATGGTCGTTCGCGAGCAGCTGCTCGACCCCATGCGCGTCCACAACCTGGGTACCGAGGCCGAGCAGGAGAAGCGCGTCAAGGAGCTCCTGGAGCTCACCGGTCTGCCCAGCTCCGCCGCCGAGGTTCTTCCCGGCCAGCTTTCGGGCGGCCAGCGTCAGCGCGTCGCAATTGCCCGTGCCCTGTCGCTGAACCCCGATGCCATCATCGCCGACGAGCCCACCTCGGCTCTGGACGTTTCGGTCCGCGCACAGATTCTGAACCTGTTGACCGACCTTAAGAAGGAGCTCGGCCTGGCCATGGTGTTCATCAGCCATGACATCCAGACGGTCCGCTATATCTCTGACGACATCATCGTTATGAATGGCGGCAGGATCGTCGAGCAGGGCGAGGCCAAGCAGGTCTTCCAGCACCCCCAGGATCCCTACACCAAGATGCTGCTCGGCGCTGCGCCGTCGCTGCTGCATCCCAAGCTCGGCGAGTAGCCTCGCTTTCCCTCCCGTGCGCCCGGTTCCCTTGCCGGGCGCACCTCCGTTGCGATTTCGAAAGGTTGGGTTCACGAGCCATGCCAAGTGCTCAGGAGCTACAACATCAATTTGGTGAATACCGAGGCGCCATGCCCCGTCCATCAGATTTCGATCTCTTTTGGAAGGATCGCATGGCCGAGGCCGACGCCGTCGGGCTTGACTATGCGATCGAGACGGCATCGGTCGCCGATGCCGCGACCTGCCAGCTTTTCGACCTCTGGTATACCGGCATGTGTGGCGCGCGCCTGCATGCCAAATACCTTAAACCTGTCTCGGACGAGCCCGTGCCATTGGTACTTCAGTTCCATGGGTATCCGGGTGCAAGCCGCAGCTGGTTTGAGCAGGCGTCGTTTGCGGGCATGGGCATGGCACTCATCGCCCTCGACTGCCCCGGCCAAGGAGGTCCCTCCGAGGACATTGGTGGATTTGAGGGCACAACGGTTGCCGGTCATATCGTCGCCGGTATCGACGGCGACCCGGCCAACCTCTACTATGTCCGCTTGCACCAAGATATTCGCATCCTGTGCCGCATCGTTCGCGAGCTCGAGGGCATCGATCTTGCGCGTGTGTTTGTGAACGGCGCGTCGCAGGGCGGCGGTTTGGGCATTGCGACCTGTGCGCTTAACAGCGAGCTTATCAATCGTGCCGCCATCCTCTATCCCTTCCTGTCAGATTTCCGCCTGGTCTGGGATTTGGATGCCGACGACATTGCCTACGAGGGCCTGCGCTATTGGTCTCGCTGGTTTGACGAGGACTCGACTCGTATTGACGAAGCCTATGCCAAGCTGGCGTACTTCGATTCCAAGAACTTTGCCCCTATGGTCAAATGCCCCGTGCTGTTTGGCACTGGCACAGCCGATATCGTCTGTCCGCCAGCGACGCAGTTTGCGGTCTATAACAACCTGACCTGCGAAAAGCGTCATGAGTTCTTTGAAGGCTTTGGCCACGAGGAGATTCAGGATTTTGACGATTTGATCATTCCGTTTTTCTGCAAGGGAGGGGAGGCTCATGTCTAAGTGCGAGAGCAATGTTGACGAGCTGATTGTCCCCGGGCTCGTGGGAATTCCTGGAACGGTTTCGTCAAGGCTCGCAGAATATCGGGACTGGCGCGGTGATGTTCAAGCAGATGTTTCTGATTTAGAGACATGCGCTTCGAATCTTGAGATTCAAGGCCTGGCCATTACGGCGATTGACTTTGTTAACCCCTGCGCCCGTTACTCGGAGGTCTCCTTTGAGCTCGGTGACGATGCGATTCACGCTCGTTTGATCGAGCCTGTCGGTCGTGCCCGAGTATCTGAGCGCGTGCCGTTGTGCCTGATGTTCCACGACATCGATCGGACTGTGCGCGGCTGGCATCACATGACGAGATTTGCCGCCATGGGGTATGCCGTCCTCGCGCTGGATGACGATGTTGCTGGTGCGGACGACCTGCAGCGGGGGATTTCTTCGCCCGCTTTTGTCGAGCGCGTCCGTTGGCGTTGCGCGCTGGCGAAGGTGGCGCGCAATCTTGATGGCATGGACCCCGACCGCATCTTTGCATGGGGCGAGGGTCTTGGTGGCGGAGTCGCGCTGGCGGTTTCTGCTCTGGACGAGCGGGGCCTCGCCTGCACGGCGGTTGCCAATCCGCTTCCTGGCGGCCTCGAGGCGCTGTCGTCTCGGGTGCGCGGATCGGTGCTCATGGGCACATCGCTTATGGATACCGTGAGCGATCCCAAGGATCAGTTTGCCGTATTCAACGGTCTTGAGTGCGACCGGAGGCATATCATCTATGCAAAATACGCTCACGAGCGCATCAATGCGTTCGAAAACGAAGTCGTCGACTTCTTTAACCAAACGTTCTACCCGTGTTCTTTGGCCTAGACGGCCTGGACACTGCCAACAAGAGTGGGCGGCATAGGGCTGCCCGCCAGACAACTAAGGAGATTCTTGTGGCAACTCAGAAATTCACCGGCGTTATCCCTCCCGTCGTTGTTCCCGATACCGAAGACCACCAGCTCGATGTTGCCTCCTTTGAGCGCAGCATCAACCGCATGATCGATGCCGGCGTCGATGGCCTGTTCTTCTTGGGATCCTCGGGCGAGGTCGTCTTCTCTACCGACGAGCGCCGTCGCCAGATTATCGCCGAGGCCGTTCGTATCGTCGACCACCGTGTGCCTGTTCTGGTCGGCATCATCGATACCGAGACCGAGCGCATGATCGAGCACGGCAAGGTCGCCCAGGAGCTGGGCGCCGATGCGCTTGTCGCCACCTGCCCGTTCTATGCCCTGCAGGGCATGACCGAGGTTGAGGAGCACTTCCGCATCCTGCACGAGGAGCTCGACCTGCCCATCTTTGCCTATGACATTCCCGTCTGCGTTCACACCAAGCTCCCCTGGAAGCTCCTTGCCAAGCTCGGCGCCGAGGGCGTTCTGGCCGGCGTCAAGGATTCCTCGGGTGATGACATCTCGTTCCGCTACCTCGTTCAGGAGAACGAGAAGAACGGCCATCCGATGAGCATTCTCACTGGTCACGAGGTTGTTGTCGACGGCGCCTACCTCGGTGGCGCCGACGGTTCCGTCCCGGGTCTCGCCAACGTTGAGCCCGAGGGCTACGTGCGTCAGTGGAAGGCCGCTCAGGCTGGTGACTGGGCTACCGTCAAGGCCGAGCAGGATCGCCTCAATGAGATTTCGCACATTTGGGATGTCACCTCGGGCGTCCAGGGCTATGCCGGTGGCGTCGGCGCCTTCAAGACCGCTATGAACCTTATGGGCATCTTCGACAGCCCGACCATGCCGCGCCCGGTGAAGGCCATGACCGGCGAGAACGTCGAGGCGATTAAGAAGGTCCTCCAGGACAACGGTCTCCTGTAAAGCTTCCCCGGGCACCCGATCTTGGGGCTCAAGCGGTCGAGCGTGACCCATTAGGTCAACGCCCGACCGCTTTCACCCCAACCTCGGGCACCCGGGAAACCTTTACCAAGCTGCGGCGATAACGCAGCCTTCATTTCCTGTAGTTGTTTTTTATCTCCTAAGGAGAGCGACATGGAGAACAAGTACGTCTGCTCTGTCGATATCGGCGGAACTAAGATCGCGACTGCCATCATGGAGTACCCGGCTGACGGCAGTGTGCCCCATCCCGTTTTTGAGGCCGAGGTTCCCACCGAGGCTCAAGAGGGCGGCGAGGCCGTCTTCCAGCGTATCGAAGCGTCCATCAAGGCTGCTCTCGAGGCGAATCCCGATGTCGAGGTCCTTGGTGTCGGTATTGGCGCCGCCGGTGTCGTCGACCCCAAGACGGGCGCCATCGCGTATGCCAATGAGATCATGCCCGGCTGGTCCGGCGTTCAGTTGGGGCCGCGTCTGCGCGAGGACCTCGGTCTTCCCGTTGCCGTTGTAGGCGACGTGCAGGCTCATGCTCTGGGCGAGGCCCACTGGGGCGTCGGCAAGGGCATGTTCTCTGTTTTGTGTCTTGGCATCGGCACGGGCATCGGCGGCGCATATGTCGAGAACGGCCGCGTGATGCAGGGCTTCCATGGTGCTGCCGGCCATATGGGCCACATCGAGTGCTCGGCTGCCGCCGGCATTCCCTGCGCCTGCGGGCGTTCCGGCCATCTGGAGTCGGTTGCTTCGGGCACTTCCATTGGCCGTATGTACGATGAGCGTTTTGGCCGCGTCGACCCCAGCCGTCCTTCGGTCGGTCGCGATGTGAACGACCTGTGCCGCGCGGGCGACGCAAAGGCGACCGAGGTCATCCATGACGCCGGCTTTGCGCTGGGTGCCAGCTTGGGCTCGCTCGCTAACATCCTGGACCCCGAGGTCATCGTGCTTTCGGGCGGCGTGATTCACCAAGGTCCCGATTGGCGTTCACAGACGTGGAAGGATTCGGTGCACGAGGGCTATGCCAGCCAGGCGCTCGATCCGCTTCAGGACACGCCGATCCTCATCGGTTCTCTGGAGGGCGATGCTCCGCTCATCGGTGCCGCCGAACACCTTCTTGCTTCGTTGAAGTAAACATAACTACCAAGTGTGCCTTCTGAGGTGCCGCAGATTGACGTGAAAGAGGAGCGAAGCGTACTTCGGTACGCGAGCGACGGTTTGAACGTCAAGGTGCGGTGTCTCAGAAGGCTGTTTTGAGAAAGGTTGAGTCGAACATGACCGTTGATCCTTTGATCCAGTCCCTGAAGGGCAAGCTCGTCGTGAGCGTTCAGGCGTATATGGGCGAGCCGCTTCGTACGCCCGAGACCATGGCTCAAATGTCTCGCGCTTGCGAGCTCGGCGGCGCCGCCGCCATTCGCTGCCAGGGCCTTGCCGACATTGCCGCCATTAAGGGTCGCTGTGAGGTTCCCGTCATCGGCCTGTGGAAGGATGGGCACGAGGGCGTTTACATCACGCCGACGCTGCGTCACGCTCGCGCCTGCGTTGCTGCCGGTGCCGATATCGTGGCGATCGACGCCACCGATCGTCCGCGCCCCGATGGCAAGACGGTCGAGGATACCTTCCGTCCGCTGCACGAGGAGGGTGTGCTCCTGATGGCGGATTGTGCCACCATCGAGGATATTCGCCGTGCTGTTGATATGGGCTTTGACCTGGTATCCACCACGCTTTCTCACGGCGTCGCCGCCATCGACTGCACCATGGCCGATGGCCCCGATCTGCCGCTCCTGCGTCAGGCGACCGAGGAATTCCCCGGCCTTCCCATCATTTGCGAGGGTCGCGTGCATACGCCCGAGGAGGCTCGCGCCGCGATCGATGCTGGCGCCTGGGCCGTTGTCGTTGGCACCGCCATCACGCACCCCACGAGTATTACGAGTTGGTTCAAGGCTGCGCTTGAGGCGTAAGACAGGCCTCGTATCCGCTCGGGGCGGTATACTCAATATAGGCAATTGACCGCGCGGGATCCGGGTTGCTGGGTCCCGCGCTTGTTTTCGGGAGGCAACACATGCAAAAGGGAGATGCCATGGATGCGGCGGAGCGCTCGGAGCGCATCCCCGATATCGTCATCATCACCGGAATGTCCGGATCAGGCCGCACACAGGCCATGCACGTGTTCGAGGACATGGGCTATTTTTGCATCGATAACCTGCCTCCGCGTCTCATCGCCCAGCTTGCCGAGCTCGTCGGCATCAATACGGGCGTGGGCAGGCATCTCGCCGTCACCTGCGATTTGCGTAGCCAGGGACTGTTTGACGAGCTGCTCGATGCGGTCGCCGCGCTCGAAGAGCGCGAGATGAGCTGCGACATCGTGTTCCTGGAGGCTTCTGACGAGGTGCTGATTCGTCGCTACAGCGAAAATCGCCGCCGTCATCCTATTGCCAAGCCGGGGGAGACTACGGCCGATGCCATTCAGCGCGAGCGCCTGCAGCTGCAGGGCGTGCGCGACCGAGCCGATATGATTATCGACACGAGCCGTCTGCGCACCTCTGCGCTGCGCAACAAGCTACGTATGGCATTTTCCGAGCTGTCCGACCAGCAACTCATGGACGTTCACGTGTTCTCGTTTGGCTTTAAGCACGGCATGCCCGTCGAGGCGGACATTATGATCGACGTTCGTTTCCTGCCCAATCCGTTCTACGATCCCGAGATGCGCACGATGACCGGTCTCGATAAAAAGGTCTCCGATTTTGTTCTGGACCATCCCAAGGCGCAGGAGTTTTGGAAGGCTTGGACACAGCTGCTCGATACGGTGATGCCGGGCTATATCGCGGAGGGCAAGCCGCAGCTTTCTATCGCCATCGGCTGCACGGGCGGCCAGCACCGCAGCGTTGCCATTGCCGAGGCCACGGCCCGTTACCTGGAAGGCGCTCAGTATCATGTGAGCATCTCCCACCGCGACCTGTCGCGCGCCAACACGAAGGCATAGGCCTGCATGTCGTTTACCGCTGAGGTGCGCGACGAGCTTGCGCGCTGCGAACCCGAATGTGAATACTGCGACTTGTCGACGCTCGCCGCCCTCACGCGCGTGAGTGGTACGCTCTCGCTTGCCGGCTCTGGGCGGTATCGTTTGACGGTTGCGACTGAGACGGGAGCCGTCGCGCGCACGATGATCACGCTGACGCATCGTATCCTTAAGCTCAAAACGGAGTTCACCGTCCGCAAATCTGTCTTGCATAAGGTTCGAAACTACCTCATCACCTTGCCTGATCAGCCAGACCTGGATAAGGCCTTGGTTCTGCTGGGTATCCTCGACCGTAGGGGAGGACTTGTCGCCGGCGTACCCCGACATATCGTTGCCCGTCCTTGCTGTAGACTTGCCTATATCCGCGGCGCGCTCATCGCGGGCGGCTTCGTGGCCGATCCACGCGGCGATTTTCATTTGGAGATCGCTGTGCAGGGCGAGCAATATGCCAAGGGACTTTGCGATCTGTTGGAGCAGATTGGGGTCCATGCTCGTGTTAATGCACGGCGGGGGTCATATGCCGTGTACATTAAGAGCGCCGAGGAAATCGAGCATCTATTAAAGCTGATTGGTGCCAAGCGCAGCGTTGCCGAGATTGAGGAGGCGCGCGCGGTCAAGTTGGTTAAGAACGATGTGAACCGTCGCGTGAATGCCGAGCTCGCCAACCAGACCAGAAGCGCCGGTGCTGCCCAACATCAGCTTGCGCTTATCGATGAGCTCGAGCAGCGTGGCCTTCGCGATGCGCTTCCGGATGCCTTGGCGGTCTTTTGCGACCTGCGCGAGCGCTATCCTGATCTGTCGCTGCGTGATTTGGGGGAGATGGCTGACCCTCCCTTGTCGAAGTCAGCCCTCTACCATCGTGTTTTACGGCTTGAAAAGCTCATTGAAGCAAACAGGTAGTTTGAAGTAACGACTTATATATGGATTTAGCTGCTATTTTAGTCTTTAAAACGTTTTAACGTAAATTTGATTTTCAATTTCGAGCATTCTCGTGAAATTCAAGTCAAAAAAAAGGTATATTAGGCGAGTGGTTAGTTTGTGGGCCTCAACGGCGGGCGCTGTAGCTCGCGGGGGCCTTACGAAAGGAGACACAATGGCAGTAAAGGTTGCTATTAACGGCTTCGGTCGCATCGGTCGTCTGGCTTTCCGTCAGATGTTCGGTCATGAGGGCTCCGAGATCGTCGCTATCAACGACCTCACCTCTCCCGATATGCTCGCTTACCTGCTGAAGTACGACTCCACGCAGGGCAACTACGCTCGCGATCACGAGGTCGTTGCTGGCGAGGATTCCATCACCGTTGACGGCAAGGAGATCAAGATCTACAAGGAGGCCGACGCTAACAACCTGCCTTGGGGCGACCTTGACGTCGACGTCGTTCTCGAGTGCACCGGCTTCTACACCAGCAAGGCTAAGGCTCAGGCCCACATCAACGCTGGCGCCAAGAAGGTCGTCATCTCCGCTCCGGCCGGCAGCGATCTGCCCACCATCGTGTACAACGTCAACCATGAGACGCTGACCGCTGAGGACAACATCATCTCCGCTGCTTCCTGCACCACCAACTGCCTCGCCCCGATGGCCAAGGGTCTGAACGACTTCGCTCCCATCGTGTCCGGCATCATGACCACCATCCACGCCTTCACCGGCGACCAGATGCCGCTCGACGGCCCGCAGCGCAAGGGCAACTTCCGTCGCTCCCGCGCCTGCTCCGAGAACATCGTCCCGAACACCACGGGCGCTGCCAAGGCCATCGGCCTGGTTCTCCCCGAGCTCAACGGCAAGCTCATCGGTGCCGCCCAGCGCGTCCCGACGCCGACCGGCTCGCTGACCAACCTCTACGCCGTCGTTGACAAGAAGGTCACCGTCGACGAGGTCAACGCTGCCATGAAGGCCTACGCCGAGACCATCCCCGAGACCTTCGCCTACAACGAGGACCAGATCGTCTCCCGCGACATCGTCGGCGAGACCCACGGCTCCATCTTCGACGCCACTCAGACCATGTGCTCTGACCTCGGCAACGGCCAGACCCTCGTTCAGGTCACCTCTTGGTACGACAACGAGAACTCCTACACCTCTCAGATGGTCCGCACCATCAAGTACTTCGAGAAGTTCGTTGCTTAATTTAGCTTTTAGCGAATAGCTCGTTGAGCGTCTAAAGAAGGGCGCGGCCTTATAGGGCTTACACCCTAGGGTCGCGCCCTTTTTATAAGAAATCGTCTGCCGTAATGGGAGGCAGACACGTACGAAAGGTAGAAGCAAACATGGCCTTTACCAAGAAGACCGTCCGCGACATCGATGTCGACGGCAAGCGCGTTCTCGTCCGCGTTGACTTCAACGTGCCTATCAAGGATGGCGTCGTTGGCGACACCACCCGCATCAAGGCTGCCCTGCCCACCATCAACTATCTCGTTGAGCACAACGCTCGCGTCATCCTCATGAGCCACCTCGGCCGTCCCGATGGCACCGGCTTCCAGCCCGAGCTGTCCCTCGAGCCCGTCGCCAAGAAGCTCGCCGAGCTCTCTGGTCTCGACGTTGCCTTTGTCGCCGACACCTACGGCGAGAAGGCTGCTGAGGCTGTCGCCGCCGTCGAGCCGGGCAAGGTCCTCGTTCTCGAGAACGTCCGTTTTGACAAGCGTGAGAAGAAGAACGATCCCGAGATCGCCAAGAAGCTCGCTTCCTATGGTGACGTCTTCGTTCTCGATGCCTTCGGCACCGCTCACCGCGCCCAGGGTTCCGTCGTGGGCCCCGCCGCTTACCTGCCTGCCGTCGCCGGCTTCTTGCTCGAGAAGGAGGTCGACACGCTGACCGGCATCTTCGCCGAGCCCGAGCGCCCCTTCGTCGCCATCGTCGGCGGTTCCAAGGTTTCCTCCAAGATCGGCGTTCTCGATCACCTCATCGACTCCGCTGACACCCTGATCATCGGTGGCGGCATGGCCTACACCTTCTTCCTGGCTCAGGGCCTGTCCGTTGGTCAGTCCCTCAAGGAAGAGGACTGGGTCGAGCGCGCCGGCGAGATGCTCAAGAAGGCCGAGGAGAAGGGCGTCAAGATCCTGCTCCCCATCGACAACCGTGTTGCCGATCACTTTGGCGAGGACGCTGTCCCCGAGGTTGTTGCTTCCGACGCTATCCCCGACGATCGTGAGGGTATGGACATCGGTCCCAAGACCGAGGAGCTCTATGCCGAGGCTGTCAAGGGAGCCAAGACCGTGTTCTGGAACGGCCCCATGGGCGTCTTCGAGTTTGACAACTTTGCTCACGGCACCCAGGCTATCGCCGAGGCTGTCGCCGAGGCTGACTGCACCTCGATCATCGGCGGTGGTGACTCTGTCGCAGCTGTCAACAAGTTCAACCTGGCCGACAAGATGAGCTGGATCTCCACCGGTGGTGGCGCTTCCATGGAGCTCGTCGAGGGTAAGGCCCTGCCCGGAGTGGAGGCGCTTCTCGATGCCTAATCGCACCCTTCTTATCGCTGGTAACTGGAAGATGAACAACGACGTCGCCGAGGCCGCCAAGCTCGCCGACGAGCTGGCTCAGGCTCTGCCCGAGGTTCCGGCTGGCGTCGAGGTGCTCGTCTGCCCTCCGACCATCGACATCACCACGGTTCATGACCGCATTCAGGCTGCCCCCATCGCCCTCGGTGCACAGAACGTGTACTGGGAGGCCAAGGGTGCCTTCACCGGTGAGTCCTCTTGCGACATGCTCAAGTCCGCTGGCTGCACCTACTGCATTATCGGTCACTCCGAGCGTCGCGACTACTTCCACGAGACCGACGAGGACCAGAACAAGAAGGCTAAGGCTCTCGTTGCCGCCGGTCTTGTTCCCGTCTTCTGCTGCGGCGAGTCCCTTGAGGTCCGCGAGGCTGGCACCTATGTCGAGCACGTCGTGAACCAGGTCAAGGCTGGCCTTGCTGGCCTTGAGATCACCTGCCCCAAGCAGGTCGTCGTCGCCTACGAGCCCATCTGGGCCATCGGCACCGGCAAGACCGCTACCGCCGAGGACGCTCAGGAGGTCTGCGGCGCTATCCGTGAGACCCTCAAGGAGATGTTAGGCGAGGAGCTCGCCAACGGCATCCGCGTTCTCTACGGCGGTTCCGCCAAGCCCGGCAACATTGCCGAGCTCGTCGCCAAGCCCGACGTTGACGGCGCCCTCGTGGGCGGCGCTTCGCTCAAGGCTGCCGACTTCGCCTCTATGGTCGTCAAGGCAGGCGAGTAGGACATATGGCACAGCGTCATCTTCCTGCACTCCTGATCATCATGGATGGTTGCGGCCTTGCTCCGGCCGATGGCGAGAACGCCGTCGCCGCTGCCAAGACGCCCTTCCTTGATAGCCTGTACGAGAAGTACCCCCACACCACGCTCGGCGCTTCGGGCGAGGACGTGGGTCTTCCCGATGGCCAGATGGGTAACTCCGAGGTGGGTCACCTCAACATCGGTGCCGGACGCATCGTGTTTCAGGAGCTTTCGCGCATCAACAACGCCATCAAGGACGGCTCCATCGCCAAGAACGAGGTTTTTGTCAAGGCTATGGACGACGTCAAGGCTGACGGTAAGACTCTCCACCTCATGGGCCTTATGAGCCCTGGCGGTGTTCATTCTCACATGAACCACGTCGAGGCTCTGGTCAAGATGGCTGCCGAGCACGGTGTCAAGACCGTTCGCGTCCACGCCTTCATGGATGGTCGCGACGTTGACCCGCAGTCCGGTGCCGGTTACATGAGTGAGTTCTGCGCCTTCCTGGCTAAGATCTCCGAGGAGACCGGTTGCGACGCTCGCGTTGCCACCGTCTCGGGCCGTTATTGGGCCATGGACCGCGATAATCGTTGGGAGCGCATCCAGCGCGCCTACGACGTCATGGTCAACGCGTCCGATGCTGATACCGACCCCGTTGCCGGTATCAAGGCCTACTACGAGAAGGATCCGCGCGGCGACGAGTTCGTCGAGCCCTTCGCTGCCCACAACGAGGGCATCCACGAGGGCGACGTGGCCATCTTCTTCAACTTCCGTCCCGACCGCGCTCGTCAGATGACCCGCGTGTTCACGGACAAGGAGTTCGACGGCTTTGAGCGCGAGCAAATCAAGCTCTCGCACTTTGTGACGATGACCGAGTACGATCCGACGTTTGACGTCGAGGTCGCCTTCCCCAAGACGTTCCCCGAGAACGTCCTGGCCGACGTTATCGCCGCCAATGGCCTGAAGCAGCTGCACACCGCCGAGACCGAGAAGTACGCCCACGTGACGTTCTTCCTCAACGGCGGCATCGAGGAGCCCAAGGAGGGCGAGGAGCGCGTGCTCGTCGCTTCCCCCAAGGTCGCTACCTACGATCTGCAGCCCGAGATGAGCGCTCCCGAGGTGACCGAGAAGCTTGTCGCCGCCATCAACGAGGATCGCGCTGATTTCTACATCGTGAACTTCGCGAACTGCGACATGGTTGGTCACACCGGTGTCTTCGACGCCGCCGTTAAGGCCGTCGAGGCTGTTGACGATGCCCTGTCCAAGGTTGTCCCGGCGATTCTCGCCAAGGGCGGCTTTGCACTGATTACCGCCGACCACGGCAACGCCGATCACATGTTTGACGTTGCTTCCGACGGTTCCAAGCATCCGTTTACGGCTCACACCACCAACCGCGTGCCGTTCATCATCGTTGATGAGAAGGCCAAGCTCACCGGTATCGAGGACGGCCGTCTTTCCGATATCGCTCCGACCATGCTCACCATGGCTGGTATTGAGCCTTCCGCCGAGATGACGGGCCGCGTGCTCGCCACCGAGGCCTAATAGAAAACAAATACCGTTTTCTTGTAAGGGGGTTGTCCACAACCGGACAACCCCCTTTTTGGTATTTCTGCCATTTCCACCCCGTCCTTGAGTGGCAGGTAGGGGAGAGCGGGGGATTGTGGTACAGTACTGGAGTTTGAACTGTTCTATTAAGGAGCTTATCTATGGGTCCGTTCCAGATTCTTCTGTTTGTCGTATGGGCTGTCTCTGCCGTGGCGCTGACGATTCTCGTCCTGATGCATTCCGGTAAGGGCACCGGCGTTTCGGATATGATCGCTAGCTCGCTGTATAACTCCAGCTCTGCCACGGGCGTCATGGAGCAGAACCTCGATCGCCTGACGGTAATTATGGCCGTTGTTTTTGCCGTGTGCGTCGTCCTGTGCATGTTCTTCTTCCCGCAGGGCATCGTCGGCTACTAAGCATCGGCGTATATACGATTGCAATGGGTCTCGCAGGTGCGGGACCCTTTTTGTTTACATATTTGTAACAGAGTCAAAATATCCCCACATACTTCGCCCAACTAAAGAAATTCTCGACCGTTAACCGGAATTAGCCCCAAATCGTGCATAAAATGCGCTACTGTATTGCGAAACGTTGGTCCGTTGTGCATAACCAGCCATAGCAGCGGGCGGCGTTTTGATGGTTCGGATCGGATTGTCTCGACATATGTCCGACTGAACATTTCTTTTTCCTATCTCATAAGGAGGATGGCATGGCTGATTCTATGTTCCACCAGCCCGTTATGGGTCGTCGCGCCTTTGTTGGCGGCACCCTCGCTGCGAGCTCCATGGCTTTTCTTGCCGCATGCGGCAAGAAGGGCGGCGACGCTTCCGGTTCTGAGTCCGGTTCGACGCTGAACTTCTACATCAACAACCCGGTCTGCATCGACCCCTACAATGTCCAGGAGGACCAGGGCACTCAGGTCGAGTACCAGCTCTTTGACGCTCTGACCTCTTATGACGCCGAGAAGGGCGAGATCGTTCCGCTGGCTTGCGAGTCCTTCGAGGCCAACGACGACGCCACCGAGTTTACCTTCAAGATCAAGAAGGCCAAGTTCCACAACGGTGACGACGTTACCTCCAAGTCCTTCAAGCTCGGTTGGGAGCGTCTGGTCAACACCAAGTCGGCCATCGCTACCGAGTACGGCCCTTCCG
Organism: uncultured Collinsella sp.; assembly: GCA_900542555.1. Lineage (GTDB taxonomy): Bacteria > Actinomycetota > Coriobacteriia > Coriobacteriales > Coriobacteriaceae > Collinsella. The sequence goes on along the minus strand of UQNU01000008.1, from coordinate 11,688 downwards.
AGGTCTCCTATCACCTTTCCATGGTCGAGGGCTATGACGACCTGCTTGCCGGTAACGCTACCGAGCTCAGCGGTGTTACTTGCCCCGACGATGAGACCCTCGTCGTCAAGCTGTCTTCCGCTTACGCCGACTTCCCCTTCGTCGCCTCTCATCCGGCTCTGGCCCCGGTTCCCGAGTGCGCCGAGTCCGATGTCAAGAGCTTCTACCTTGCACCGGTCGGTAACGGCCCGTTCATGATGGACGGCAAGTGGGAGGATGGTCAGGAGATCAACCTCAAGAAGTTCGACGATTACTATGGCGACAAGGCCAAGATCGATGGCATCCACTTCCAGGTCATCAAGGACATGGAGACCGCTTACAAGGAGTTCCAGGCCGGTAACCTCGATGTCTGCGACGTTCCCGTTGCTCAGATCGACGCTGCCAAGAAGGATCGCGGCGTGTCCAAGGACGGCTACACCATGGGTGACGGCGAGCGTATGCTGCTCGGCGCCGAGCCTTCCACCTACTACCTGACCTGCAACAACACGGCCGAGCCGTTCAACAACGCCGACCTGCGCAGGGGTATCTCCCTGGCCATCAACCGTGAGGCCATCTGCAAGACCATCTTCAAGGGTACCCGTACCCCTGCCGACGGCATTGTTCCTCCGGGCATCGATGGCTACAAGGAGGGCGCATGGGAGTTCTGCGCCTACGACGTCGACAAGGCTAACGAGTACCTCGACAAGGTTGCTCCCGCTGGTGCTAACGGCGATCGTGGCATTAACGTGACTCTGTCCTACAACCAGGAGGGTGGCCACAAGGAAATCATGGAGTCCATCATCGGCGACCTCGCCAAGGTTGGCGTTACCGCTGTCTCCGATACCCCCGAGTGGTCTGCCCTGCTCGAGCAGTATCAGAACTTTAACTATCAGTTCGGTCGTCTGGGTTGGATTGCTGACTACCCGATCATGGACAACTTCCTGTATCCGCTGTTCCACTCCGACTCCCTCGGTGGCGACAACCGCTCTGGTTACAACAACCCCGAGTTCGACGCCAAGGTCGACGAGGCCCGTACCACGGTTGACGACGAAGAGCGCGTCGCTAAGATGCAGGAGGCCGATGCAATGGTCGCTGCCGACTGCCCGGTCATCCCGGTGATGTTCTACACGCACACCATCGCCGGCTCTGATCGCATCAAGCACCTCTATGTCGATCCGCAGAAGCACGCCGATCTGGGTACCGCTGAGCTCGCCTAAGAGTTTGCAGCTTCCGTGAGGGTCAAGTATTTACGTAGACCTCATGGGAAACATACAGTTCTCCCTAACCTGGGGTAAACTGGCTGATGGTAATTTTGGGATGCCGGTCTGGCGATCGGCATCCCATTTAGGTTAATCCCTAGATAGGGGAGTGGTATGGGTAAGTACATCGTTAAACGTGTGCTTCAGTTCATCCCGGTGTTTTTGGGCGTTACGCTGATTTTGTTCGCCCTCCAGAATATCGTGCCGGGAGATCCGATCAAGCTGATCGGTGGAGACAAGGCTCTGTCCCCCGAGGTGGAGCTTCAGCTTCGCGTCCGCTATCACCTGGTCCAGTCGGACGAGGACGGCAACGCGATCCTTGACGAGAACGGCGACCCCGTTCAAACGTCACTCGTGGACCGTTACTTGTATTACATGAACGGCCTGCTTCATGGCGATCTGGGCAATTCGTATCAGCGCAAGCTGCCGGTTACGGAAATCTTTGCCCAGAAGTATCCGTATACGGTCAAACTTGCCGCGTGCGCCATCGTGCTCGAGGCAATCATGGGTATCGGTGCGGGTATCATTTCGGCGGTAAAGCGTTATTCCTTCTGGGATATTTTGGTAACGCTCACCACGTCGATCCTCGTTGCCGTCCCGGCCTTCTGGCTCGGTATGTTGCTGCAACTGTTCCTTGGCGTCATTCTCAAGGACGCCACGGGCGGTGCATTCTCCATGCCGATCTCGGGTGCCGGCGGTGCCAGCTCTCAGTATCAGGATTGGATGCACTATGTGCTTCCGACCATTACGCTGGCTTCGGTTTCGACCGCTTATGCTGCCCGCATTATGCGCTCGCAGCTGCTTGACGTCATGAACCAGGATTACATTCGTACGGCAAAAGCCAAGGGTCTCTCCAATCGCGCGATCATCATCAAGCATGCGCTTAAGAATGCACTCATCCCCGTCGTTACCTATATTGGTGTCGACTTTGGCGGCATGCTTTCGGGCGCCATCCTGACCGAGACGGTCTTCAACTGGCCCGGTATCGGCTATGAGGTCTATCGCGCCATTAGCATGCGTGACTGGCCCATCGTTATGGGCGGCGTTACGCTCATCGTCGTCGTCGTCATGGTGATCAACCTGCTCGTCGACATTAGCTATGCATTCCTCGACCCGCGCATCCGCCTTGGCGGTCCGTCGGATAAGGCCTAAGGGAGGTACGTCTCATGCAGGAAACTGATCCTCAGTCTCAGGAGCAGGCTACCGCCACCAATGCCGCATCTGCTCCCGCCAAGTCCCGCACGCTGTGGGGCGACGCTTTTAAGCGTCTTCGTAAGAACAAGCTCGCCGTTATCGGTGTCTGCTGGATCATCATCGTCGTTGTGGTTGCCCTGACCGCAGATCTGTGGGCTAAGCCCTGGCTCGGTTCGCCAACGGCTTCCGACTCAACCACCATGGCCCAGACGTCGCTGATGGCTCCGTGTGCAGAGCACCCGTTTGGCACCGACGCCCTTGGTCGTGACATTCTCGTCCGCGTTATCTACGGTGCACGTGTTTCGCTTTCCGTCGGTATTATGGCCACTGCGATCTCCACGGTGATTGGTCTGGTCATGGGTGCTCTGGCCGGTTTCTACGGCGGCATCTGGGATACGATCATCATGCGCTGCGCGGATATCTTCCTGGCATTCCCGTACGTGCTTTTCGTTGTCGCCATGATCGCCGTTATCGGCCGTGGTCTTCAGAACGTCTTTTTTGCCATCGGCATTCTCGGCTGGCCTTCGATTGCGCGCGTCTTCCGCTCTGCAATCTTGACGGTCAAGGAAAACGATTATGTTGACGCTGCGCGCGCGATGGGTGCATCTGATGCTCGTATCGTCGTGCGTCACATCTTCCCGAACTCCGTCGCCTCCATTGTGGTCTACGCGACCATGAACATTGGTGGTGCCATTCTGACCGAGTCCGCTCTGTCCTTCCTCGGCATGGGCGTTATTCCGCCTACGCCTTCGTGGGGCTCCATGATTCAGGACGGTCAGCAGTATCTTCTGACTGCTCCCTGGATGATGATCATGCCCGGTCTGGCAATTCTCTCGACGGTGCTCGCCTTCACCCTGCTGGGTGACGGTCTGCGCGACGCCCTCGACGTCAAGATGAAGGACGCATAAGGATGAAGAAGAACAAGAACTATGTGGACCTGAAGGACCAGCCGGTTCCCGAGGGCCAGCATCTGCTCGAGGTCGATGACCTTAAGATGTATTTCCACACCGAGGATGGCGTTGTTCGCGCTGTCGACGGTGTCTCATACACGCTCGATCGCGGCGAGACCCTGGGCGTCGTCGGTGAGTCCGGCTCCGGTAAGTCCGTGACCGCCATGACCATCATGGGTCTTATCTCGATGCCTCCGGGAAAGATCGAGGGCGGCGACGTTCGCTATCGCGGTCGCTCTATCCTCGAGATGACCGAGGAAGAGATGCAGCACATTCGCGGTAACGACATCGCGATGATCTTCCAGGATCCTATGACCTCCTTGAACCCAGTCTATAAGATCGGCAAGCAGGTGGGCGAGGGTCTTCGTCTGCACCGCGGCTACTCCAAGCAGGAGGCGCTCAAGCGTGCCACCGAGCTTTTGGACCTCGTTGGTATTCCCGAGCCCGAGAAGCGCGTCAATGAGTATCCGCACCAGTTCTCTGGCGGTATGCGTCAGCGCGTCATGATTGCCATGGCTCTTGCCTGCGATCCCGATATTTTGATTGCCGACGAGCCCACGACTGCCCTGGACGTTACCATTCAGGCTCAGATTATTGAGCTTATGCAGGAAATGCAGGAGAAGAACGGCAACGCCATCATCATGATCACCCATGACCTTGGCGTTGTCGCTGATATGGCCGACAAGATCATGGTTATGTACGCCGGCCGTCCCGTCGAGTTCGGTACTGCTGAGGAAATCTTCTACGAGAGCCGCCACCCCTACACCTGGGGCCTTATCCGCTCCATCCCGGAGCAGGCCATCGATGAGAAGAAGCCGCTTACGCCGATTCATGGCAACCCGCCTTCGCTCATGAACCTGCCCGAGGGCTGCGTGTTCTCTCCTCGCTGCCCCTATGCGACGGATAAGTGTCGCAAGCAGCGCCCCGAGCGTTTTGTTACCGAGTCTGGTCACTATTCTGCGTGCCACTACGCTGGCGACCCCGAGTTCCTCAAGAACGCTCCTGTGACGTCCCGTACGCGCAAGGATTCCAAGAAGGGAGGCGAGGCGTAATGGCAGATACCAACGAGCGTACTCCGCTGCTGAAGGTCGAGCACCTCTCTAAGGAGTTCCCCGCTGAGTCCGGCATGTTCGCCAAGCGCTTCTCCAAGCGTGTCGTCTCTGCTGTAAATGACATCTCTTTTGAGATTTATCCTGGTGAGACCTTCGGTCTGGTTGGCGAGTCTGGTTGCGGTAAGTCCACCACGGGCCGTACCATCATGCGCCTGACCAAGCCGACCGCCGGTAAGGTGTTCTTCCAGGGTAAAGATGTTGCCGAGATGAGCAAGCATGAGATCAAGGACATGCGTCGCGAGATGCAGTTTATCTTCCAGGATCCTTATGCTTCACTGAATCCCCGCATGACCATCGGCGAGATCGTCTCCGAGCCCATGACCATTCACGGCGTGGGCACCAAGGAGGAGCGCATTGAGCGTGTCCGCGAGCTTCTTGACGTTGTCGGACTGAACCCCGAGCACATCAACCGCTATCCTCATGAGTTCTCCGGCGGTCAGCGTCAGCGTGTCGGCATTGCCCGCGCGTTCGCTCTGAAGCCCAAGCTGATTATCTGCGACGAGCCGGTTTCCGCTCTGGATGTGTCCATTCAGGCCCAGGTTCTGAACCTGCTCAAGGAACTGCAGGACAAGTTCGGTACCGCGTATCTGTTTATCGCTCACGACTTGTCCGTCGTGCAGCACATTTCCGATCGCGTTGCCGTTATGTATCTGGGTAAGATGGTTGAGGTTTCGGACTGGAAGACGCTCTATAGCGAGCCTCACCATCCGTACACGCAGTCGCTGCTGTCTGCCGTGCCGGTTCCCGATCCGGATATCCAGAAGACCCGTAAGCGCATCATCCTCGCCGGCGATCCGCCGTCACCGCTGGATCCGCCGACCGGTTGCCGTTTCCACACCCGCTGCCCGATCGCGCAGGGTATTTGCTCTGAGAAGCTTCCCGAGTTTAAGGAAGTCGCACCGGGTCACTGCTGCGCGTGCCACTTCGCGGAGCCGTTCCCGATCAAGGAATCGCACATCGACCTGTAGTCGGTTGTTTGCCCGGGCCCGCCCTGGCGTTGCTTTTCAGAACGTCCTCGGACATGCAAGAAACCCCCGCTGCGCACTTCGTGCGGCGGGGGTTTCTTGCGTCCTGCGGGATGTTCTGAAAAGCAACGCCAGGGCGGGCCCTGCGGTAACTCGGCAGGGGAGTGCGATTCCTCGATCGCTCACTTTATCTAATAAGAAATTGAGTGAGGCCGGAGCTTTAGCTCCGGCCTCCTTATATAAGGGCTCGGCAAGGCCGAGCCACTAAATTTATATCAGCCCTCAGAACATGTTTGAGAATTGTGCCTGAAGTACGTATTTGCAGGCCCCGAATCGGTGTTGCCTCCCGGCGCATTCCGCAGGGGGAGCGATATTTTGTAGCACGAAGTGCGCAGCAAAAAATCGCTCATGCCCGAGGACGCGCCGGGAGGCAACACCGATTCGGGGCCGGACACATGGATTTACCTGCGCATTTACAAATTCGTAAACTTTTTTGAAAAAAGTGCTTGCACAGTTCTCGAATCATAGGTTATTATCTTCCTCGTTGAACGCGCGGGTCCAACATAACGAACCGCAAATCAACAACATAGCATGTCGGAGTGGCGGAATTGGCAGACGCGCTAGCTTGAGGTGCTAGTGACCGCTTTTTGGTCATGCGGGTTCAAGTCCCGCCTCCGACACCATCGCATTTGAGAAGCCTCTTCGGAGGCTTTTTTGTTACCGATAGACGGTGGGGTCCACGATGGAAACGCTTGAACGCAACGAGTGGGCAGACGTTGCCCAACTAGTCGAGATCACGAGCGATGCTGTCATCATCTGCGAGCTCGACGGAACCATTCTGCATGTGAATAATCGCTTACTTGGTTTGCTGTGCGAGGAACGCGCCGACGTCATCGGTGGAGATGTTAAAGACGTCCTGTACTCGTCCGCTTTTGAACGTGCGACGGAACATCGTCTGCCATTTGAAACTGATGGCTCCGAGAACGAACTGATGCTCAAGCTGAGTGACGGCTCCTTTATCCCCGTCTTGGTTCGTGCGGGCTCCGTAACGCCTCCACGCATCTTTGGGCGCCGCGCGCCACGTGTCCTGGTGGCGCTCCATAGCATCGAAGAACAGTATTCGCACGACCGCCAGCTCAAGCGTGCGCTTTCGGAGCTTAGAGTGGCGAACAAGCGCCTCTCTGGCACGCTCTCGGTCATTATGAGCACTGTGGGCTCCGATGAGTTACCCAGCCTACTTGATACCGTTTTGAACCAGCTTGTAGGAACGCTCGATGCTTCGGGTGCCGCTATCTATTTTTCTGAGAGCGGCGGTTTTAAACTTCGCGGTGTTTCCAAGGAGCTGTACGACAGCTACCTGCCTGAGTTTTTGCCGTATGGTGCTGGCATTCCGACGTATGTTCTTCGTGAGTCGCGTGCCTGTCGCTTGTCGATTCAACAGGACCTTGAGGGTGATAAGGCCGCCTCCGGTATGTTTATGGACTTGGACAATCGTTCTAAGCACCTGTTGCGCATGCAGGATATGCCTCCGTACCGCAGCGAGATCTGTCTTCCCGTTTTTTACGGTACGCAGATTCTTGGCGTGCTGGAAGTTGGTTGGAAACGCCCTCAGGCACCGCTCGCCTATGACGTTAATGTGCTCGAGGTCATTTGCGATTACCTGTCTATCCAGCTGGTCGGCATGGCATCGAGCCTTCGCTCCCGTCGCACGGCCGAGCTTGGCCGCTCGCTCAATGTCTTGCGTGATGAGTTGTTTACCTTTCTAGACGATTCCGCCACGGCTACCCAGGCGGTATCGTCCGAGATCTGCAATATGCTTAACTGCCATTTTTGCCCTGTTGAGTATGACGCCAGTCTGGATTCCTACGTCATAGATTTTGAAGGCGGCAGTCGCGTTGCTTTGCCGGACGATCCCGAGAAGCTTTTCTTTTCCACGACGGCGCCAGCGGCACGTCTGGGGGCTGGCCCTGATGGCTTTGAGGCATCTGTTTTGGGCGGTACGAGTGCCGAGGACCTTAAGCACGTCCGTATAACACGCGTTGACGAATCGATGCCTATGGGAGGCTGGCTTAGGGCGCATGGTCTGCCTTGTCAAGGTCTCTACGTCGACTCCGGCATCGAGGCGGGGCGCCCGCGCTCTGAGGGTGATGGCAAGCACAGTAACGACGCGATTGTTCCTGCTTCTGTTGCGAAGAGCCCGACGACGCGCGCGCTGCTGCTTCGTGATGGTAGCCAAGAGCCGATTGATGACCTTGAATATGACTACTTGGTGCACTTGGCGCATGACTTTGAACTGATCTACGAAGGCGAATCTCAAAAGCGCGAGGAGCGCCATATCGCTCAGACCCTCCAGATCGGCATGAGAAATTCCCTGGGGGATGTTCCGGGTATCGCAACCGATTCGGTGTACCTGTCGGCCACGAACTCGGCGTTGGTCGGCGGCGATTTCTATACGCTCATCCGACTTCCCGACGACTGCGCCGTCATGATTTTGGGTGATGTGTCTGGCAAAGGCATTGAGGCCGCATCGATGTCCGCGCTCGTCAAGACGGCCCTGACGGCATATGCCTGGGAGGGCGCTGGCCCGGCCCGCATGGCACGCTCCCTTAACAGCATGCTCATGGGCTTTTCGAGGGTCGAGACGTTCGTGACGGCCTTTATCGCCAAGATTGACCTTAAGGCCGGACGCGCAACGTATTGTTCGGCGGGCCATCCTCCGACCATGGTCATTAGGCCAGAGTCGATGCCGCTGGGTGGCGGCGAGGCACGTGGGGGAGAGGTCGAGCTACTTGGATGCCAATCGGGTGTAATCGGTGCCTTTGAGAGCATGGTGTACGAGACAGGCGTGTTTACGTTCGCTCCTGGCGACATGCTCTTCATGTATACGGATGGAACGATTGAGGCCCGCGACCGCACCGGAGCGTTCTTTGGCGAGCAGCGCTTGCGCGATCTTCTGCTTTCTGTTTCGGGGGAGGGCGTGTCGGGCATTTGCGGCAAGGTCTTGGGCGAGCTTGACCGATTTACCGAATCGGCGCTGGACGATGACATTGCATTGGTGTCCCTTGAGTTTTTACGGGGTCGTTCATAGACGACGCTGAGCGGGCTGAATCCGCACGGTTGGGGAAACGAATGCATCGAGTGGGCTTTTTTGGGAACCATGGTCGTATGAATGAGTGGAATGACATAGCGGTTTTGACGCCACCAGGCGATATCGACATCGCCACGGTGCCTGCGCTGCGTCGGCGGTTGGATGCTTTGATTGGCCGCGGCGTGCGTCGTGTTGTCATCAACTGTCAGGCTGTTAGCTTTATCGATTCGACGGGCTTGGCATTCCTGCTTACGCGCGCTCGTGAGCTCATGAGGCGAGAAGGCCTGCTTTCGCTCGTCAATGCATCAGGTGAAGTTGTTCGCTTTTTGGAGATTGCTCGTCTTGTCGATATCCTTCATGTCGCGGGGCCGGCACGGGAGTCTATTCCCGCCATTCCGGTGGGGGAGCTGCCTCGCTGGAGTAAGAGCGTCGAGGTCCGTCAGGGTATCGAGAATCTTCCATACTACCGACATCGCATCGCCGAACTCCTTGAATCGCTTCCGTTGCGCCGTGACGAGCGCTACGATGTCGCATTGGCGTCGGGGGAGGCGCTGGGTAATGCCTATGACCATGCGGGCGGTATCGGGTGCGTCCTGACGGTTCAGGCCTATGGCGATCGCGTTGTGGTTGAGGTGCTTGATCGAGGTGCCGGCTATTCTATCGATGAAACGAGCGAACCGGTCGCATCCGAGGAACGCGGCCGTGGCATCAAGCTTATGCGTATGCTCGTCGATAACGTGGAGGTTGCTCGTCGTACGGACGGCGCCGGCACGCGCGTGCAGATGGTGAAGCTGTTTAGCGGAGCGCTGGAATCGTGTGCCTAGCCAATCGCTTTAGCGCGTTTAGCTACTAAGAACATGCGGCAGACAAGTTTTTTGAAAAAAGTACTTGCGTCTTTTGGACAACTCGCGTAAATTAATAACCCGCAAGCGGACATGGCTCAGTTGGTAGAGCACAACCTTGCCAAGGTTGGGGTCGCGGGTTCGAGCCCCGTTGTCCGCTCCAAACGCAACAGCCCGGCTACTACGGTAGCCGGGCTTTTTTGTATCCATCGCATGGGCTCGAACCCGAGAGGGAGCGAGCGTTTTGGGGCGTGGCTGTGGCGTTGTTTGCCGCGAATGTCCGCTTTGGGCGTATCATCGTGAGCATCTCGCATAACCTCGTTGCAAGGGAGATACGCCCCATGGCTACAGAAAAGTCCTCTTCGCGCTCATGGATGTCCGATGCCGCGATCTATCAGATCTACCCGCGCTCGTTTAAGGATTCGACTGGTTCGGGTCTGGGCGATATCGCGGGCATTACCCAGCAGATGGACTATCTTGAGCGGCTGGGTATCGAGGCCATCTGGCTGAGCCCGTTTTACCCATCGCCTCTTGTCGATGGCGGCTATGATGTGGCGGACTACTGCGATGTCGACCCACGTCTCGGCTCGCTTGACGACTTCGATGACATGATCGCTGCGGCTCACGTGCGCGGCATCAAGGTCATCGTCGACATCGTGCCCAACCATTCATCCAGCCAGCACCCCTGGTTCAAAGCCGCTCTTGCCGCCGGCCCCGGATCGCCCGAGCGCGCCCGTTATATCTTCCGCGATGGTCGCGGCGAGCATGGCGAGCTGCCTCCTACCAATTGGAATGCCAACTTTGGCGGCCCCGCATGGACGCGTGTTGCGGACGGTCAGTGGTATCTGCACATGTTTACGCCCGAGCAGCCGGACTTTGACTGGTCATGCCCTGAGGTTCACGCGCTCTTTTGCGACGTCCTGGCGTTTTGGAGCGATCGAGGCGTCGACGGCTTTCGCATTGATGTGGCGCAGGGTCTCGCCAAGGATCTCGACCGCGATGACCTCGACCGGTGGCATCTCGCCGAGGGCGATGACATGGTTGACGACGGCACCCATCCGCTGTGGGACCGCAACGAGGTCCACGAGATCTATCGCGAGTGGCGTCGCGTGTTCGACCGCTATAATCCGCCACGCAGCGCCGTTGCCGAGGCGTGGGTGCTGCCCGAGCGCCAGTATCTCTACGCGCGTCCCAGCGAGCTTGGCCAGACATTCAACTTTGAGTTTGCCAAGGCCACTTGGACCTATGATGACATGCACACTGCAATCGAGAAGGGCTTGAAGGCAGCCGTCGAATCCGATTCCGCCTCGACCTGGGTACTCTCCAACCACGACGTGCCGCGCGTGGCGACACGCTATGCCCTGCCGCAAATCAAGGCGACGCGCTACCACCAGATTGCGCTCGACTGGCTCTTGCGCGACGGGTCGTCTTATGACGAGGACCGTGAACTCGGCGAGCGCCGCGCGCGGGCGGCCCTTTTGCTTGAGCTGGCGCTTCCGGGCTCGGCATACGTGTATCAGGGTGAGGAGCTCGGCCTTTTTGAGGTGGCTGATATCCCGTGGGCTGCACTCGAAGACCCTACTGCGACCAATACGCACGGACCGAAGCGTGAGAAGGGGCGCGACGGCTGTCGTGTGCCCCTGCCGTGGGTGGCGGCGGACGATCCCGCGCATGGCGGATCGTTTGGGTTTTCGCCGGCAGACGCCGATGCGGCGCCCCATCTGCCGCAGCCTGCATGGTTTTCCGATTATGCTGCCGATAGGGAAGAAGTGGACCCGACATCGATGCTTGCGCTCTATCGTGACGCCCTCTGGCTGCGGCGCAAGCTGCGCGGGTGCGCCAACGATCTTGCGTGGCTCGATCTTGACGGGCGCACCGGTCTTGCGGATGGTGCCGAGGGCGCTGAGGGCGGCGTCATCGCCTATCGCCGCGATAACGGCTGGGCGTGTGTGACGAACTTCGGTGCAGCACCCGTGGAGCTGCCGGCGGGCAGGGTCCTGCTCACCTCATCACCGCTTGCAGACGGCAGGCTCGCGCAGGACAGCTCTGCCTGGATCATGCTCGGTGAGATGTAGGGGCATCTCGCTGCGAGCCTGCGTTTGTTCGCGCCTTTCGTGACGACTGATGCCCTCGCGAGAGCGTCGCAAAACTTTTCAAAAAAAGTTCTTGCATAGGATGCGGGCATCACGTAAGATTAATCCTCGTAAGCGGACATGGCTCAGTTGGTAGAGCACAACCTTGCCAAGGTTGGGGTCGCGGG
>UQNU01000007.1 GCA_900542555.1 uncultured Collinsella sp. | reverse complement strand
GGACTTGCAGCGACGGACCTCAGGACGCTCTTACACCACGTCTGCGCGCGCCACCGGGGGTATCGATTCAAACGTAGTAGATGGGCCGATTTCGTAGCGAGCACCACCAATTGATCCCCCGGAGACGGAGGAAAACGGATCATTTTGGCCTGTCGGCTCCGAGCCGCACCCGTTTTCCTGCGAAAACCCTCGTGTCTCAACTTTGGTGAGACATTTGTCTCACGCCCAAAATCAAATCTGGAACGTGTGTCACCTGCCCTAATTGTGTTTCATTCCGTAACTTTAGGCTGATGCAAGGTCTGAGACCGCGAGAAGGGAGACGCGATGAGTAAGTACACGAGGGGTCTCTTGGCGGTGATACTTGCCGTAGTGCTTGTGTTGCCGGCTGCAGCATTTGCCATGCTGCCCGAGGCCAACGCCAGGTCCAGCACCGGAATGGACGGACCGACAGTAAGCGGAAAGATCGTCGACCCCCATACAAGCGACAACTGGACGTATTGGGCCGCCGGCTCTGACGACAGCGGCAAAATCACGACACAAAACGTCGGCCGAATCTGGACCGACAAGACAGTCGAGGCCGGCGAGGGGTCAGACTTCCTCACCACACTTTCGGCGATATCCTCGACGTCCAACACGACGACGACGGTCCCCAAGCCGCTCGACATTGTACTGGTGCTGGATGCTTCTGGCTCAATGAACGATCCTATGAGCTCAAGCGACCGCACCAAGCGCATTGATGCGCTGAAGACCGCGGCCAATAGCTTTATCGAAAAGATCGCCGAAGAAAATGCAAAGATCTCGGATGAGTCCAAGCAGCATCGGGTCGCAATTGTAAAGTTCTCGGGCTATAAGACTGATGAGGTCGGCAACGGCACTTATCGTGAAGGCGGCCACACTTACAACTATTCGCAGATCATGAAGAGCCCGACGCCTTGCTTGGGCGATGGCGTAAACAGCCTCAAGAGTACGGTCAGCTCCATTTCACCTGCCGGCGCCACACGTGCCGACTATGGCATGGATCTTGCCAAGGACATTTCTGGCCGAGCGGACGCCAAGAAGGTTGTCCTGTTCTTTACCGATGGTTCGCCCACGAGCTACAGCAGCTTTGAGCCCTCGGTTGCCAATGGCGCCATCAACAAGGCGAATAGCATGAAGAAAGACGGCACCGTCATTTACACCATTGGCATTTTTAGCGGCGCGAATCCCAGCGCCGACCCCACGGCCTCCAGTACGATTAACGAGAATAAGTTCATGCACGCCGTGTCGAGCAACTATCCTGCGGCCTCGTCCAGTATTTCTTACTGGGGCGAATGGACCATCAACTTCGGTGCGCGTGCAGAAAATGCCAATTACTACAAGTCGGCGAAGAACGCCAAGGAGCTCGAGGATATCTTCAAGGATATCTCCGAGAGCATCACCGAGGTTGTTGGCTACCCGACCGAAACCCATGACGGCTACGCCAATAAGTCCGGCTACATCACGTTTACCGACGAGCTGGGCGACTATATGCAGGTCGACAACTTTACCGAAGTCGAATACAACGGCACGACGTTTGTCGATCCGGTAAAGTCCACCACGGGCAATGTCGATGCCTACGCCTTTGCCGGCGAAGCCGCGAACCTGGTCATTACCGTCCAGCGCGCCGCGGCGGGCGGCCCCCAGCAGGGCGATATTGTAGAGGTCAAGATCCCCGCGTCGTTGATCCCGCTGCGCAACTTTGACGTTGACGAGACCAAGGGCACGCTTACGGTCAACGATGTCGATCCCATCCGCGTGAAGTATGCTTCGAGCGTCAAGGCTATCGCGCGCGAAAACCTGTTCACCCCTGATGAAGCGCTGAAGAAGTATATCGACGAGAATGCGATCGACGAGCAGGGCTCCAAGTCTGTTGCCTTCTATGCCAACAAGTGGAGTGGTGATCCGGACCTGGGCGACACGATCGCCAACTTTAAGCCCGCCGCCACCAACCGGTACTACTTCTTCCAGAAGCAGACGCCCATTTACACGGATCCCGCCTGCACGCAGCCCGCGAAGGAGCAGTTGGCGAGCGACCGCCTTTATTACTACCAGGATGAGTTTGAGATAGCGGACGCCAGCCGCAAGCTCGACCACGGCATCACCGTCATCGAGTTTGCCGGCAGGCATGCTGCACAGTTTGCGGACGCCGTGGTTGCCGACGAGAGCGGAAACCTGTCGTTTAGCGCCGGAACCGCACGCCTGGCATTTATTGACGAACTTCATACCGACAAGAATCCCAACGCGACCGGCACCGCGTCCGACGTGCTCAATCCCAGGTGGAATGACACGTCATCCAAGGCGACCGCGACGCATGTCAATTCCTACCTGGGCAACAACGGCAAGATCAGCTATAAGTACAACATGACGCCGGCAACGGTGGATACCAAGGCCAGTTTTGGTCTGACCAAGGTGCTCGAGGGCCGCGCCTGGACGGATGCGGACGAGTTTAAGTTTGAACTCTCCGCGACATCCGAGAATGACGCCCCGATGCCCACATCCGCGACCGCGACCGTGACCAAGGACAACACGGCCATCGGCTTCGGTGAGATCACCTACACCGAGCCCGGCACGTATGTCTACAAAGTCAGCGAAAAGAACGCCGGGACCACGGTCGACGGCATCACCTACAGCGGAAACGTTGCGGAGATTACCGTGACGGTAACGCCCAACAAGAAGGGTAAGCTCAGCGCTGCCGTGGAGGTGACCTCGGGCAAGGCCAAGTTCGAGAACACCTACACCACGAATCCTGTTGAGTCCAGTGTTACCAGTCAGATTGCCGTAGCCAAGGTCCTGACCGGGCGCGACCTTACAGCCGGCGAGTTCAGCTTTGAGCTGCGCGAGGTTAAGGGCGGGGACTCTGAGCTTATCGAGACCGTTGAGAATGACGCCGAGGGCAACGTTACGTTCAAGCCCATCAAGTACACCGAGATCGGTCAGCACACCTACACGCTGCATGAGGTTGCAGGCGACGCCGGTGGTATTGACTATGACAACGCGGTCTACACCATCGTGACGACCATTGCCGACAACGGCAAGGGCGAGCTTGTGGCTACGCATGAGCTGAAGGGCGCCGAGGGCGTTAAGAGCATCGAGTTCAAGAACGCTTACAATCTGACCCCCGAGAGCTTCAGCGTCACCGACCAGATCACCGCGACCAAGTCCCTGGACGGGCGCGACCTCAAGGCCGGCGAGTTCTCCTTCGAGCTCGTCGAGGGTAACGATGTCGTCGCTATCGGCACCAACGACGCTCGCGGCAAGATTACGATGACTGGCATCGAGTACACCGCTGCTGGCGAGCACACCTATACGCTGCGCGAGGTCAACGGCGGAACCACCAGCAACGGCATCTCCTACGACGGCAAGACCTATACCATCGTGACCACCATCACCGACAACGGTGACGGTACGCTCGGCGCTGCGCACAAGCTGCAGGGCGCCGAGACCGCCGAGTTTAAGAATTCCTACAACCTGACGCCGTCTAGCTCCAGCGTCACCGACCAGATCACCGCGACCAAGGTTCTGGACGGCCGCGACCTCAAGGAGGGCGAGTTCTCCTTCGAGCTCGTCGAGGGCGACGAGGTCGTCGCCACCGGCACCAACAATGCCGAAGGCAAGATCACGATGAGCCCCATCGAGTACACTGCTGCTGGCAAGCACGCCTACACGCTGCGCGAGGTCCCGAGCGACGCCGGCAATGGCATCACTTACGACGGTAAGACCTACACCATCGAGACGACCATCACCGACAACGGTAGGGGCGAGCTCGTGGCAAAGCATGAGCTGAAGGGCGACGACGAGGCGAAGTTCAGCAACAGCTACAAGCCGAATCCTGGCGAGTCCAGCGTCACCGACCAGATCACCGCGACCAAGGTCCTGGACGGCCGCGACCTCAAGGAGGGCGAGTTCTCCTTCGAGCTCGTCGAGGGTAACGATGTCGTCGCCACCGGCAAAAACGCCGCCGACGGCACGATTACGATGAGCCCCGTGAAGTACGACAAGGCCGGAGCGCACACCTACACGCTGCGCGAGGTCAAGGGCGGAACCACCAGCAAGGGCGTCACTTACAGCGACGCCAAGTTCACCATCGAGACCACCATCACCGACAACGGCGACGGCACTCTCGAAGCAAAGCACGTCCTGAAGGGCGACGAGCCTGCCGAGTTCAAGAACACCTATAGCGTGACCCCGCTCGATGCAGAGCTCGACTTTGGCCTGAGCAAGGCTGTCGATGGTCGCGCTTGGACGGACTCCGACGAGTTCAGCTTTACCATTACCGCCGCCGAGGGCACCCCGCTGCCCGACCCCGCGACCGTGACCGTGAGCAAGAAGGACGCGAAGGACGGCATCGCCGCCATCAAGTTCGGCAAGATTCGCTACACGGCTGCCGGAACCTACAAGTACGAGATCCGCGAGAACGCGGGCAACGCGGCCGGCATGACGTATGACGGGCATGTTGCGACCGCTGAAGTAATCGTGACTGAGGACGGCGAGGGCAAGCTGCTCGCCAGCGTCACCAAGAAGGAAAACGGCCGCTTCACCAACACGTACCGCTCCGAGCTCGACTACGCCGCGGCCGGCGGCCTCAAGCTCAGCAAGAGCCTCTCCGGACGTCCCATGACCGAGGGCCTGTTCACCTTTACCGTGACGCCCGCCGACGAGGCTTCGGCCAAGGCGCTCGGCCTGCTGCCCGGCGCCAACAACTTCAAGTCCCCTGCGACGGCAGAGGCAACGGTCGGTCTGATTGACATTCTGGCGGGCCATGAGGTCAAGTTCACGCAGGCTGACGCCGGCAAGACCTTTGCGTACACCGTGTCCGAGAAGAACGACGGCAAGCCCGGTTACACCTACGATGACGCCGAGCGCGCCGTGACGATCGCCATTGCCGATGACGGCGCCGGCACGCTCACCGCCACGACGACCGTCTCCGGCGGTCCCGAGGGCACGCTGGTGACCGAGTACAAGACCGGCGCGGCTGCGGTCGAGAGCGCCGTGGTCCCGTTCGTCAATAGCTATAGTGCGACGACTAACACGCCTGGTGGCACCGCTGCTCAGGTCGTTGCCGCCAAGACCCTGACCGGTCGCCCGATGGTTGACGGCGAGTTCTGGTTCGGCATTGCCTATCAGGGTGAGCTTGTGGGTTACGAAAACCTCAAGCCCAATATCGGCGGGCATGTGAGCTTTGATGCGCTGCACTACGACACCAAGATGCTTGCTAATCTTGAGGCGGCAGGGCTTGCCCATCGCACTGACAAGGACGGTAAGCTCGTTTGGACCATTAACTACATTGCCTACGAAGCTATAAACGGGCTGCCGAATGGCGTTTCCGCTACAACGTGGTACTTTGGCTTTAAGGTCATCGTCGTCGACAACGGCGACGGCACCCTGACGGCAACGGTCGACTACGGTGGCGTCGAGCCCTTGTTCGAGAACGTCTACGGCGCCGATGCCGTTGACGCTGCGCTCGCCGGCACCAAGAAGCTCCAGGCTGCCGAGGGCCTGACCCCGGCCGACATCACGGGCAAGTTCACCTTTACCGTGACTGCCGACGAAGCGGGCGCCCCGATGCCCGAGCGCGCGACCGCAACCAACGACGAGGTCGGCAACGTGGACTTTGGCAAGATCCACTTTACGCTCGAGGACCTCAACCGCGCTCTGGGCGTGACGACCGATGCTTCTGATGACGCATCGAGCGACGCCGAAGCCAACGCCGGTGAGGCCGAGGTTGACGCCGACGCTGCCGAGACCGATGAGTCCAACGACGTGTCCGATCCCGCAGCCCCCACTGCTCCGCGCTCGCACACCTTTACCTACACGGTGGCCGAGTCCGGTAGCGCCCTTGGCGTGACCAACGACGCCAACGCTACACGCAAGGTTTCCTATACCGTGACTGACGACGGTGCCGGGCATCTGAGCGTCAAGCGCGAAGGCGACGACGGTGCGGACTTCACGTTCACCAACACCTATGGCGTGACGCCCACCGACTCTTCCGTGACCGATCAGGTCAAGACGGTCAAGCGTCTGACCGGACGTGACCTTGCAGCCGACGAGTTCACGTTTGAGCTGCTCGAGGACGGCGTGGTTGTCGCTAGCGGCACCAATGACGCCAACGGCAACGTTACGCTGAGCTCGATCCGCTACGAGGCGCCCGGTGCGCACACGTACACGCTGCGCGAGGCTTGCCCCAACGCGCTCGGCCTGTACAAGGGTGTCGCCTATGACGGCACGACCTACACCGTCGTGGCCACCGTCTCCGACAACGGTGACGGTACGCTGGCCGCGACGCACAAGCTCGAGGGAACCACCGAGTCGGCTGGCTTTACCAACAAGTATCATGCCATGCCCACGCAGGTCTCCATCGGTGCCATCAAGGTGCTCGAGGGACGCGAGCTCAAGAAGGACGAGTTTAGCTTTAAGCTCGTTGGCGAGGACATCGAGTCCACTGTCACCAACGATGCCGACGGCAAGATCAACTTCGACAAGTTCGAGTACGACGAGCCCGGTACGTACGTCTACACCATCAGCGAGGTCAAGGGCGACGAGGCCGGTATGACCTACGACAAGTCCGTCTTTACCGCGACCGTCAACGTGGCCGATGACGGCGAGGGCAACCTCAAGGCGAATGTCGCCTTTACCAAGGGCGACAAGAGCGTCGAGGGTATCGTGTTCAACAACACGTACAAGAAGCCCGAGACGCCCGTGCCGACGCCTGATCCCGGCACGCCCAAGACCGTGACGAACATCGTCAAGACGGTCAAGGGTTTCCTGCCCACCACGGGTGACCAGCAGGCCGCCGCACTGCTCATGGCATTCGTCATCGCCATGGCCGGCGTCGGAGCTCTGGTCTGGGGTATCCGTAAGCGCTAGGCACGCTGGTAGCGCCCGGGGCCAAAAGGCCCCGGGCGGCTGGCGGGGAGCCAGAACACAGCCCCCGCCCCCACCCCAGCCGCCACGGAGGTATCTCCCTCCTCCGTGGCGGCGCTTTTGTGCGCCGGGGGTGCCACGAAATCGGCCCATCTACTACGTTTAGCCCCTTACCCCTAACCATGCCAAAAAACGCGAAAACAAAACCGCAGGTAGAACGCCTGCGGTTTTGTTCAAAACGAAGGTATATTCAGGGGTATCGGGGCAAACGTAGTATATGGGCCCATTTCGTGGCGGGCGCCGTCAGCCGATCTCCGCGGGCGGAAGAAAACGGATCATTTTGGTCCCGCGAGGCTTGCGGAGGCGCTCGTGCAGGGCCGCCCGAACAAAACTATGTCGGTTTACTACGATAAATTCGACATTCCCGATCATGACTGCATTTTTCTAAATACTGCAAGCGGTCTACCTGCGGTTTTGCAAGCGCGCAATTTGCCGTGGTCGATGGTGGGCGATTCGTCGTAATAAACCGGCATAGTTTTGAAATGGCATTAAATCGGTAGCAGCTATTTTGCTATGTGGGAGTGCTTGGCCGTTGGGAAATTACCCTCGCAGGTAGGCGATGGCGATCTGCGTGCGGTTGCGCAGACCCATCTTTGCAAGGATCGAGCTGATGTGGTTGCGTACGGTGCCTTCGCCCATATAAGCGGTGGCGGCAATCTCCTTGTTGTCGAGGCCGCGGGCGATAAGCTCGGCGACTTCGAACTCGCGGTCGGTCAGGCTGGCAAAGGCCGCGGGCCGGCGAGGCGTGCCCGCCTCGACGCCCGTTCCGTCAAAATCGATGTCCTCGATTGCCTTACCCTCGAGCACGCGTTTGCCGTCCATGACCTGGGCAAACGCCGGAGGAATGGCGGCGACATCGGTTTTGATCAGGTAGCCGCGGACGCCCAGCTTGAGTGCCGACACAATGTATTCGTCATCCGAAAACGTCGTCAGAAACACCACGCGCGCCGCAGGGTCGTGCTCAAGGATCTCGCGTGCCGCCGAAAGGCCGTCGCGCCCCGGCATCTGAATGTCGAGCAGTGCAATATCGGGTGCGTGCTCGGCGTAGAGCGCCACCGCATCGTCGCCATTGGCGCCGGTGCCCACCACCTCTATCTGCGGCTGGGCGCCCAAGATAATCTTGAGCGAATCGACCACCAAGCGGTCGTCATCGACAACGATGAGCCTCATCGGCCCTCATCTCCTTGCTGTTTGGGAACGGTGGCAAACACGCGCCAGCCGCCGGCGCCGGCGCGCGGGCCGGCGGTGAAGGTGCCGCCAAGCGCCTCGATGCGCTCGCGCATGGAGGCGAGCCCCATACCCTCCGCGGCGCCGCGGCCGCTTGCTTGGACCCCGCCCACGCCATCGTCGGTAACGATGAGCTGGTAAAACGACGGATGCTCCATGCATCGTACAGTGACAGCGTGGGCGCAAGCGTGGCGCATGGTGTTGGAGAGCGCCTCGCGCAGGACCGCCGCAAAGCAGTTCGCGACGTTTGCGGGCGCATGTTCGGTCATAACTTCAAGCTCAATCTGCGGGCCGCCGTCCGAGCGCGCGCCTTCAACAATACGTTCGAACTGCACGGAAAGGTCGACGGCGTTGTCGTTGAGCGCGTGGACGCTGGTGCGCACAAGCTGGAGCGCCTCGTCAACCGTGCGTTTGACGTCGGCGAAATCGGCGGCGACGCCGGGCTCGTCGGCGTGAACCACACGCAGGGCTTCGGCCTGCAGTGAGGCGCGCGTGAGCTGGTGGCCCACGTTATCGTGGATCTCGCGCGCGATGCGGGCGCGTTCGGCGAGCGTCGCGAGCTCGACTTCGTAGTCCTGGCGGTCGGCAAGATCGCGGTTGCGCGCCTCCAGCGCCAGAGCTCGTTCTTGCAGCTCGTCGCGGATACGGCGCATGCGCTGCTGCTCGCGCTCTAGCTGGGCGGTACGTAGCGATAACAAGGTGGCGGCAACCGAAAGGATGGCGGTCAGCAGAAGCGTTCGGGCGGTGAGCGCGTCGGCGCGAAGGTCCGCGACGAGCGCAAAGACAAAGGCGACGCCAATGCCCAGCGCGACCCAGGCGTGCTCGCGGCGCACCCGCCGCGCGATGTCATAGAGGGCGAGAGGCGCAAACGGCACAAACGGCGGCACGAAGACAGCCGCGATGATGTAGACGAAGCTCGCGGCCTCGCTTGTGCGGCGCATGCGTTCTTCCTGTGCGACCTCGGCCAGCGAAGTGGCAATAACGCCAAGGCAAAACGCCGCGACCAGGCGAGCGTCCACAGCAAGACCCATGGCGGCCGCAATGCAGCACGCCAGCACAATCGATTTGTCGAAAAGCCTGTTCATACGGGTATTGTACGCGATGCTGCGCGCGGGGGAGGCGCCGCCCGGGGCAACCGTGACATTCCTCCCGCGCGGCAAAGCGGCATCGATCGCTCGCGCGAGCGGGGGTTTCGCCTCCGCCCCCTCGCACTCGTGACAAAGCTCACTGGTGCGTGCCGGCGGCTCCTGCGATGATGCAATCGTACCGGGCCGCAATCAACGGAAGGGCCGCCTCATGACAGACATCGTCCACGTCGAAAACCTCGTCAAGCGCTACGACGACCTTATCGCGCTCGACCACTTTAACCTGAGCATCGCCCCCGGCGAGATCTTTGGCCTGCTGGGCCCCAACGGCTCGGGCAAGACCACGTCCATCAACTGTATTCTGCAGCTGCTTGCCTACGACAAAGGCACCATCGAGCTGTTCGGCGAGCCCATGACGCCCGCCCGCTACGACCTCAAGCGCCGCATCGGCGTGGTGCCGCAACAGGTGGCGGTATTCGACGAGCTCACCGTGCGCGAGAACATCGACTATTTCTGCAGCCTTTACGTTAGCGACCGCAAGCGCCGCCGTGCGCTGGTGGACGAGGCGATCGACTTTGTTGGCCTGGGCGACTTTACCAAGTTCCGCCCCGGCAAGCTCTCGGGCGGCCTGGCGCGCCGGCTCAACATCGCCTGCGGCATCGCGCACAAGCCCGAGCTCATCTTCTTCGACGAGCCCACGGTGGCGGTCGACCCGCAGAGCCGCAACGCCATCCTGGAGGGCATCTGCCGCCTGCGCGACGAGGGCGCCACAGTGGTGTATACCAGCCATTACATGGAGGAAGTCGAGCAGATTTGCAGTCGCATCATGATCATGGACGGCGGGCGCGTGCTGGCGCAGGGCACCAACGACGAGCTCAAGCGCATGATTCAGATGGGCGAGCGCGTGACCGTCGAGGTCGGCGCCGTCGAGGCCGCCACGATCGAGCGGCTGCGCGCCCTTGAGCACGTGCTTAGCGTCGAGCTGTCCGGCGGCGAACTCGTCTGCACCTGCGAGGCGAGCCCGCACAACCTGGTGGACATCCTCGACACGCTGCGCGCTGCCGACGTTGCGCTCGGCCGCGTGTGGAGCGAGCCGCCGACCCTCAACGACGTGTTCCTCGAGATCACCGGCCGCGAGCTGCGCGACTAGGGGGCGGTCATGTTCAACACCATCATCACCACGGTCAAGACGCTGCTGCGTCGGCCGAGCACGTGGGTTTGGGGTGCGGTCTTTCCCATCGTGCTTTCCACGATGTTCATGTTTATGTTTGCGAATCTGAGCTCCGACGGCAAGATTGACCCGGTGCCGGTTGCCGTCGTGGCGGATGAGGCCTGGGACGCCTCGACCTTTAAGGACGTGGCGACGTCGCTTGCCAAGGAAGGCGACGAACAACTGCTCGAGATCCATGCGTGCGACGACGCAGCCGATGCGAACCGCGCACTTAAGGCCGGCGAGGTCGCGGGCATCTATACGGTCGACGCTGCGGGCACGCCCAAGCTCACGCTGCTATCGAGTTACGACGGCTCGCGTGCGTCGACGGTGCTCACCGACCGCAGCATCCTTGAGACGGTGGCAAGCTCGTATACGCAAAATGCCGAGCTCATGTCCCAGATTGCCCAGGACAACCCGGCGGCGCTTGCCGACCCGGAGGCGGTTGCGCGCGCCCTGTCGCTCGAGGGCGGCACCCGCCGCGTGAGCCTTACGCGCACCACGCCCGATGGCACAGTCATCTACTATTACGCGCTCTTTGGCCTGGTGGCGATGATGTCTGCCGAGTTTACCGCCTTGAGCGTCGTCGATCTGCAGCGCAATCTGTCGGGCCTCGGCGCACGTCGCTGCGTGGGCGGTCTTTCCAAGACGGCGTCGCTGGCTGGCATCTTTGTGGGCTCGTGGCTGGTCTCCTTTGCCTCGATGGCGATCGCGATCGGCTACGTGCGCCTGGTCGTGGGCATCGACTTTGGCGGGCGCGAGGGACTGTGTTTGGTGGGCGCCGCCGCTTCCGCGCTTGCCGCCACGGGCTTGGGGCTCTTTGTGGGCACGCTTCCCGTTAAGGGCGGCAAGGCGTCCAAGTCGGGCATCCTCACGGGCTTTGCCACCACGTGCGCCCTGTTCGCCGGCCTCTACGGCGAGCCGGCGATGGCACTTGCCGACGACGTTGCCCGCGCCTGCCCGGCCGAGTGCTGGCTCAACCCCGTCAAGCTCATCTGCGACATGTTCAACCGCCTGTATTTCTTTGAGGACCTGGGCCCCTTTGCCGTTCGCGCCGGCGCGCTGGTCCTTATGGCGCTGCTGTTCGTTGCCGCCGCCGCGCTGATCTTTGGAAGGAGCCGCTATGAGCACCTTTAAGACTGCGCTTCGCATGGCGCTCGCGCACCCGTTCTACCTGCTCATCTATACGGTGTTCATCTCGCTGCTGGGTGTGTTTATCGCGGCATCGGTGAGCTGGAACTCGTCGCAGCTCACCGAGTACAAGCCCTACGACACCAACGTGATTGTGGTCGATCGCGACAACAGCGACCTTTCGCGGGCACTCACCAAGCACTTGGGGTCGCGCTTTGACCTGGTCACGGGTGTCGGCGACGACACGTACGATCTTGCGGATGCGCTCGCCAAGAGCAACAGCGCCAAGGGCAGCGCCGACTGCGTGTTCTTTATCCCGGAGGGGTTTGAGGACGATCTCGTTGCAGCCGCTCGAGCGGGGGAGTCCCTGCCCAAGCTCGATGTGACCTACGGTGCCGGCACCATGGCGGCAGCGCTTTCGTCTGCCGAGGCCTCGCGCTGGATCTCGCTCGCGGGCGCTGCGGCCGCACTTGAGCCCGCTGCTTCTAATGGCGGCGTCGCCAAGGCTGCCGAACATGCGGCCGCCGAGCGTGCCGAGGTCGAGATCGAGCAGGTCAAGGTCGACTCGACTGCCGCCGCCACGCTCGAGTCGTATTTCAACTTTGGCGCGTACGCGATCATCTCGTCGGTCATCGTGTCGGTGGGGCTGGTATTCTCGGGCATGAATGAGCCCGAGCGCGTGCGCCGCATGGATGCCGGTCCGGTCTCCGAGCGCCAGCGCTCGCTCGCCGTGTTCGCGGCCGCCGCGGTGCTCACCGTCTGCATCTGGTTTGTGTCGAGCATGATGGGCGTCGTGGGCTTTGCCGGTGCGGTTGCCGAGGTCGGCGTGGGCCGCGTGTGTCTGGCGCTGGCGGCGACGTTTGCCCTGGCGTGCACACCGCTGGCCGTTGGCTTTGCGCTTTCGAGTCTGGGCGCGCGCGAGGAGCTGCTCAACGGTGTGGGCAACCTGCTTGGCATGCTCATGACGTTTTTGGGCGGCGCCTGGATGCCGCTGTCGCTGATGGGTTCGGCCGTGCAGACGGTGGCGCACTTTGTGCCGACATATTGGGTGAACGACGCGATTAGCAAGGCGCTTGCCTCGGATTTGACGTCCGCCGTGCTGGGGGACATCGCCTGCGACCTGGGCGTCACGGCACTCTTTGCCGTGGCCATCGCCGCCGTAGGCCTCGCCCTCGCACGCACCAAATCCCGCGCCTAGCCGCCTAGTCATCGGGTACTCATTGGGGACAGACTTAAACGACCAAGAGTGGTCATTGGGGACAGACTTAAACGACTAGTCATTGGGGACAGTCTTTGCCGAACCACCGGCTTGCCGGCCGGGTTGCCAAGGGCTGTCCCCAGCTGCCGGCAGAAAAGGAACGTCCCTAACTGCCGGGCGGCGAAAGAGTGTCCCCAACAGCTAGTCGTTTAAGAACGTCCCCAACGACTAGTCTTGAAACAAATCCCCACTCTCGCCCAAAAATAGTTCACCTGGGTTTACTATTACCCTATAAAAGTAGCAACAGGCTAACAATGGGGGGGTAGCATGGCGACAAAGCAAGCCTATGTCCAGGTCAAAGGGCTCAAGAAACACTACGGCGACGGTGACGCGCGTCTGACGGTGCTCGACGGCATCGACACGTCCATCAACCGCGGGGAGATCTGCGTCATGCTGGGACCCTCGGGCTCGGGCAAGTCCACGTTTCTTAACCTGATCGGCGGCCTGGAGGATGCCGACGCCGGCTCTATTCTGGTGGACGGCTGCGACCTTACCGTGCTCAAGCCCGCCGACCTGGGCGAATACCGACGCCGTGAGCTGGGCTTTGTCTTCCAGTTCTACAACCTGGTACCCGATCTCACCATCAAGGAGAACATCGAGGTCACGGCGCACCTGTCCAAAAACCCGCTCAATGTCGACGACCTGCTGCGTTCGCTGGGCCTCTACGAGCACCGCAACAAGTTCCCGCGCCAGGTCTCGGGCGGCCAACAGCAGCGCTGCGCCATCGGCCGTGCGCTCGTCAAAAACCCGGGCCTGCTGCTGTGCGACGAGCCTACGGGTGCGCTTGACTACAAGACGTCCAAGGAGATCTTGCAGCTCATGGAGGATGTCAATCACGAGTACGGCTGCACCATCATCATCGTTACCCACAACGCCGCTATCGCCCGCATGGCCAATCGCGTGCTGCGCCTGCGCGACGGGCGCATCGTCGAGGACGAGCTCAATGAGTCGCCGGTCGCGGCCGCCGAGCTCGATTGGTAGGCGGCGCCATGGCACCTCTCGCAAAACGACTCCCGCGCGAGCTGCGCCGCAATATCGGCAAGTACCTGGGCATCTTTCTGCTTATGTGCGGAAGCATCGCCCTTACCTCGGGCTTTTTGCTCGCGGCGCATTCCATCGGCTGCCTTATCGACGACATGCGCGATGCGTACACGATTGAGGACGGCCGCGTGACCACCTCCTTCGAGGCTACCGACGATCAACTCAAGGCCGCTGAGGATGCTGCCAGCGACGCCGGCGGCGTCACGCTCTACAAGAACTTTTCCATCGACGCCATCATCAAAAAGGCATCCGGCGACGACGGCACCAAGCGTACCCTGCGCACCTACGCGCACCGTACCAAAGTCGATATCGCGTCCTACTGCGAAGGCAAGCAGCCCAAGACGGACGACGAAGTAGCCATCGACCGCGTCTTTGCCACCAACAACGACCTTGCCGTGGGCGATAAGGTCGAGCTCGAGGGCCGCACCTACACCATCTGCGGCATCATGACCCAGCCCGATAGCCAGGCGCTGTTCCTCAACAACTCGGACTTTACGGTCAACACCATCACCTATGGCGTGGCCGAGGTCACCGACGCCGGCTTTGCCGCGCTCGAGGACGCCGGCGGTGCGCCCGCCTACACCTACTCCTTTACCTTTAGCGACCGCGATCTCTCCACCGCGGACCGCATCGATGCCGAGCAGGATATGGTCGAGGCGCTGACCGACGCCGACGCGCGCGTGGACGACCTGACCGATGCCGACTCCAACCAGGGCATTGGCTATGCGCGCGACGACGTGGACGGCGACTCCATGATGTGGACGACGCTGCTCGATATCATCATCGTGATCATGGCGTTTGTCTTTGTGGTCCTTACCGACGCCACCATCGAGGAGGAGAGCGCCATTATCGGCACGCTGCTCGCCAGCGGTTATCGCCGTCGCGAGATCGTGCTGCACTACCTCGCGCTTCCCGCCATCGTGGGCGTGCTCGCGGCGCTGTTGGGCACCGCGCTCGGCGTTGCGTTCTTTACCGAGCCCATGCGCAGCCTCTATTACGGTTCGTACAGCCTGCCGCCCTTCCAGGTGTACTGGAGCTGGGATATCTTTGTGAAGTGCGCCGTGGTTCCCGCCGCCGCGCTCATCCTCATCACGCTGGTGGGTCTGCTTCGCAAAATGGGAAAGACGCCGTTGCAGTTCCTCCGTCACGAGGCGGGCGGCAAGTCGGGCACCAAGCGCGGCCTGCAACTGCCGGAGCGCATGGGTTTCGTCTCTCGCTTCTGCTTGCGCATCTTCCTGCGCAACCTGGGCAACTTTGCCACGCTCTTCGTGGGTATCGCGTTTGCGTCGCTGCTGCTGCTCTTTGGCCTGGCGATTCTGCCCACGATGACGCACTACGTGGACAACTTGGAGGCAAGCCTTGTCGCCGAGCACCAGTACACGCTCAAGGCTCCGCTGGAGCTCGAGGGCACTGCCGAGGAGCGTGAGCAGTGGTCGGCACTCGAGCGCTTGCAGGCGGTGGACGGTATGCTGCTTTCTGCCGCCCAGGATGCCGATGACGAGCTTGACGACGCGGCCGATGCGGCGCAGACGGTAGCCGATGCCGCGACCGCATCTCCGTCTGCCGAGAGCCTGACCGCAGCGCAGGATGCGCTTGCCAAGGTCCAGGACAAGAAGGATGCGCTTTATGCGCGCCTCGATGACCTTGCCGATGTCCTCGGCTGCAACCGCGACGAGGCTATCGGCCTGATCTACAAGGCCTCTAAGATCGACACTGACAACGACGATATCCATCCGGTCAATACGACCGACAACGGCGCGGGCGCAATCGCACAGGCCGAGAAATATGCCGTCTACCAGCTGCAATACGACCGCGGTGACGGAAATGGGCAGGAGACGATTTCCATTTACGGCGTCTCGCCCGATTCGCGCTACTGGAAGGACCTCGATGTGGGCGATGGGCGCGTCGTCTTTGGCGGCGGTCTGCTCGATAAGTTTGGCTGGAACGAGGGACAAAAGGTTGCGCTCCGCGACAAGTACGAGGGTGAGCATTATTCCCTTGAGTACGCGGGCAAGGACTGTGCCTGGGGATCTAAGTCGGACATGAATATCTATATGAGTATCGACGACTTTAACGAGCTGTTCGACAACGATGCGGCCTACTTTAACGGCTATGTGAGCGATGAAAAGCTCGACCTTGATGCTCGTTACTTTGCCGGCGACACCACGCCCGACGACATGCGCGCCGTGGGCGACCAGTTCATCGGCATGATGAGCAAAATGATCGGCATGATGGTTGGCCTCGCGGTGTTTATCTTCCTGCTGTTTATGTATCTGCTGACCAAGGCTGTGATCGACCACAGCGCCCGTTCGATTAGCTATATGAAAGTCTTTGGCTATCGCGATAGCGAGATCTCGCATCTGTACATCCGCTCGATCACGCTGTGCGTGGCGGCGTCGCTCGTGCTGAGCCTGCCGGTCATTATTGGCTCGCTCACGGCCATCTTCCGCTCGATGCTGCTCGCCTATAACGGCAATATCGAGATCTACGTGCCCTGGTGGTCCATGGCGGCGTGCGCAGGAATCGGCTTTGCAACCTATCTGGTCGTGGCGTTGCTGCACACGCGCTCTATCAAACGTGTGAGCCTGGCTGAGGCCCTCAAAGTCCAAGAGTAGTCATTTAAGAACGTCCCCAATGACTAGGTGCCGTACTTGACTTTAACTCTGCTTTAACTGGTACCATCCTCTATGTCTGTAACGCCATATAGACCGAGGGGATAGATCTATGACCGCAACTGCACCCGCAGCACCCGCTAAGGTGTACTTCACCAACCTGCGCACGCATGCTCGCGAGAGCCAGCTCGACAAGCTCAAGCGCCTCATCCGTCACGCCGGTATTGAGCAGATCGACTTTGAGAACAAGTTCGTCGCCATCAAGATTCACTTTGGCGAGCTGGGCAACCTGAGCTTTTTGCGTCCCAACTACGCCCGCGCCGTCGCGGATGCCGTCAAGGAGCTGGGTGGCAAGCCCTTCCTCACCGACTGCAACACGCTCTATGTGGGTAGCCGCAAAAACGCGCTCGAGCACATCGACACCGCCTACCAGAACGGCTTTACCCCGTATGCCACGGGCTGCCAGATCATCATCGCCGACGGCCTCAAGGGCACCGACGAGGCGCTCGTCCCGGTCGAGGGCGGCGAGTACGTGCGCGAGGCCAAGATCGGTCAGGCACTCATGGATGCCGATATCGTGATCAGCCTCACCCACTTTAAGGGCCATGAGCAGGCCGGCTTTGGCGGCGCCATGAAGAACCTGGGTATGGGAGGCGGCAGTCGTGCCGGCAAGATGGAGCAGCATGCCGCCGGCAAGCCGAACGTTGCGACCGAGCACTGCGTTGGTTGCCATGCCTGCGAAAAGATCTGCGCGCACAACGCTATCTCGTTCGACGACACCCGCGAGCGCGAGCTTGCCAGCGGCGCTACTCGCACGGTGCACGTGGCTGCCATCGACCACGATCGCTGCGTGGGCTGCGGACGCTGCATTGCGGCATGCAACCAGGACGCCATCAAGCCCGGCTATGAAGCCGCGGCCGACGTGCTCAACTGCAAGATCGCCGAGTATACGAAGGCCGTTGTCGACGGCCGCCCGAGCTTCCATATCTCGCTTGCCATGGATATCAGCCCCAACTGCGATTGCCATCCCGAAAACGATACGCCTATCGTCAACGACATCGGCATGTTTGCGAGCTTCGACCCGGTCGCTATCGATCAGGCCTGCGCCGATGCTGTCATGGCATCCGAGCCGCTGCCCAACACCGAGCTCACCGATAGCGCGGCCAAGATGGAGCATAACCACGAGCATCTGGAGGGCGAGCAGGCCAAGGATCCCTTCTGCATCACGCATCCCGACACCGACTGGCGCGCGTGCATCGCGCATGCCGAGAAGATCGGCCTGGGCACGAGCGAGTACGAGCTCATTGAGGTCAAATAGCGTCGTCCTATTGGATAAAGCACGCGATTTTGTTGCGTAACATAAGCAAAAGCCGCCCGTGAGCACAGCGCCCACGGGCGGCTTTTCGGAAGTGCGGTGAAAAATCGAATACCTCCGGCCACAAACCGTTTTTTGGCAACAAAACCCCTGATAAATTGTTGGTAAAACTGTGGTCTGGTCGGGCTTCCCGAGATTTTCCCCGCACTTCCGAAAATAGGGGGTCAGATAAAGCCCCAGACGTTGCTTTTTGCCTAAAAATACTCGTCGAGGAAGTTATCGACCGTGTTCCAGTAGAGCTCGGGGTCAACTTGCGCACTCTTGGCGTGGGTGGCGCCATGGATAGTGAGCTTTTGCTTGACCTTGCTGGCGCACGCGTCGTAGTTTTGGTCGAGCATACTGTACGGCACAAAGGTGTCCTGGTCACCGTGGATAAACAGCATGGGAACCGTCGCGTGTTTGAGTTGCTCCACGCTGCTCGCCTTATGAAAGTCGTAGCCCGCGCGCACGTTGCACACCAAGTTTGCTACATCGAGCAAGGGAAAGCTGGGCAGGCCGAATACGTCCTTGAGCTGCAGAGAAAACTCGTCCCAAACACTCGTATACCCGCAGTCCTCGATAATGCATTTCACGTTTGCGGGCAGAGATTCCCCCGCGACGTTCATGGCGGTTGCCGCGCCCATCGACTCGCCAAAGACCAGGATGCGCGCCTCGGGGTCAGCCTGAACGATTTGCTCGATCCATGCGACGATGTCGAGGCGCTCGGGCCAGCCCATGCCGATATAGTCGCCGCCGGAGCGCTCGTGGGCGCGGGCGGCGGGTGCGAGTACGTTCATGCCGCGGTCATGGAATCGTTTGGCGTATCGGGCCATACCGATGGGCTCGTTGGTATATCCATGCAGGCAGACGGCGTAGTCGTGCGTGCTCTCCGACGCGGCAAAATACCAAGCGGCAAGCTCGGTTCCGTCATCTGCGGTGAGGCTGCTGCTCTCGCGATTCGCTTTAAACCACGCTCGTGCCTCGGTTTCCTCGGCATCCGGCTGCTCACCTTCTTTGCCGTTCTTGCTATTCTGCATCATTTTCATGGTGTACGGCGCTTGGGGGTTCAGGGCAAAGTCAAACAAGAAGTTGCCGGCAAACCCCAGCAGCGCGACAACGACTACCAACGTAACAATGCCGGCTATCTTGAGCTTTCGATGGGGGTGTGCGCTTTGGGACATTCGCGGTTCTCCTTAAAGATGTTGATATGTCAACATATAAAACAAGCGCATTATGGACGTTCGCCGTTGATGCGTCAACAAGCAAAGAATGGGTAAACAAAGGGTCACGTATGGTGCAAATTTCGCACGCACCCAGACGCTTTGATATAGTGTTGAGAACTCTTTACGTTGGAGGATGTAACCGGCATGTCCGATTCGAGCGACAGTTCTAAGCCGCGACCCAAGACCGCGGCCGTTCCACGCTACACGGTGGGCGAGGAGATTATGAACTCCGTCACCCATGGTGTCGGCTGCCTGCTGGGTATCGCGGGCCTGGTGCTCCTGATCGTATTTGCTGCCCTGCGCGGCGGCGGTCCGGCACATATGGCCGCGGCGATCGTCTACGGCGTCAGCATTATCCTCGAATACCTAGCCTCCACGCTCTACCACGCGATTCAGCCCGCGCGCGCCAAGCGCGTGTTTCGCATCATCGACCACAGCTGCATCTACCTGCTCATAGCCGGCAGCTATACGCCGTTTTGCCTCATCACGCTCGCAAACGACGGCGGCCCTATGCTGTTCTTTGCCGTGTGGGCCATCGCCATTATCGGCATCGCCCTCGAGTGCTTTATGCGCGAGCGTCAACCGCACTGGGTAAGCGGCCTGGTCTACCTGCTGATGGGCTGGCTCGTTGTCTTTAAGCTGCCCGAACTTGTGGCGCTGCTGAACCCCGTCGCGCTTGCCCTGCTCGCCGTCGGCGGCGTGTGCTATACCGTGGGCGTGCCGTTCTACATCGCCAAAAACGTGCGCTACCTGCACAGTGTTTTCCACTTGTGGGTGCTCGCCGGCAGTATCTTCCAGTTCATGGCGGTGATCCTCTTCGTAATCTAGCGACCGCGCCCACGGCCCCGCCCGCACGGGCGACCGGCGCAATTGCCGTATCCGCCATCAACGTTTTACCCTAACGTCCCGAATCTTGGAGGTTCGAGAAACTCCCGATGGACATAACCATCTCCCTTATCACCACCCTCGTTTTGACCCTCATCAACGGCTACTTCTCTATGTCCGAGATGGCTCTCACCACGGCTAAGCGCGCCGTGCTGGAGCACGAGGCCGAGGAAGGCGACAAGCGCGCCGAGCGCGCCATTAAGCTGGCCGCCGACTCCGATCAGCTGTTGGCCACCATCCAGGTCGCCATCACACTCGTGGGCTTCGCCTCGTCCGCCGTCGCATCGACGAGCCTGTCCGACCCACTTGCCACGTGGCTCATGAGCTTTGGCATCGCGCCGCTCTCTGCCATCGCGCGCGGTCTGGCGCCGGTCATCATCACCGTCGCCGTCGCCTTTGTGTCCATCGTGATCGGCGAGCTCGTGCCCAAGCGCATCGGCCTCGCTAACGCCGAGGGCGTATCCAAGCAGGTCGTGGGACCGCTCTCCGTGTTCCAAAAGATCGCCCGTCCGCTCGTGTGGCTGACCGGCGCTTGCTCCGATGGTCTGGCCCGCATCCTGCGCATCAAGAGCGCCGACGACCGCCAGAACGTCTCGGAGGAAGAAATCAAGTACATGGTCTCGGAGCAGGACGACTTGCTCGACGAGGAAAAGCGCATGATCCACGAGATCTTCGACCTGGGCGATACCGTTGCCCGCGAGGTCATGGTGCCGCGCGTGGACACTACCATGTGCGAGGACGACGAGACGGTCGCCGACGTGCTGTCCACCATGCGCCAGACCGGCTTCAGCCGCATCCCCGTCTATCACGAGGACCCCGACAACGTCGCGGGCATCGCGCACATCAAGGACCTGATCCAGCCCGCGCTCGACGGCAAGGGCGACCAGCCCATCGCCGATTACCTGCGCGACGCCACCTTTGTGCCCGATACCAAGGACATCCTGCCGCTGCTGTCCGAGATGCAGACCTCGCACGACCAGATCGTGGTCGTCGTGGACGAGTACGGCGGCACGGCCGGCATCATCACCATCGAGGACATCGTCGAGGAGATCGTCGGCGAGATCGAGGACGAGTTCGACCCCGACAACAAGTACCTCACGCGCCTTTCGCGTCGCGAGTGGCTCGTCGATGGGCGTTTTTCGTGCGATGACGCGATTGAGCTTGGTTGGCCGCTCGAGGAAAGCGATGATTATGAGACCATCGCCGGCTGGATTTTGGAGCTTTGCGACTCGGTGCCCGACATCGGAGAGGTGTTTGAGGTTGCGGGGTACAAGTTTAAAGTGCAGTCGATGCGCGGCCAGCGCATCTCGCTCATTCGCGTGATCGCTCCGGCCGAAACCGATAAGAAGGATTCCGAGCCCTCGGCAGATAAGCCGACGGCGCCGGGTACGGGCTCTGCGGACCCGCACGACGGCGACGAGTAGGGCAAGGAAGAGTAGGGGAGAGTTATGGCAGGCCTGTTCAACATCCTTAAGGTCACCGTCAGCGAGGACAAGATTTGCGCGCACGTGCTGGTGAACCCCGGCATGCCGCTCATGACCTCGGAGGATATCGAGGCCACGGCGCGCGTGTACTACCTGGTGCCCGCGATTGCCAAGCATCTGTGCCTGGGCGATTCGGGTCGCGAATTCCAGGACTGCATGGGCCAGACCGAGCTTTGCCACCTGCTGGAGCACGTGACGGTCGAGCTCATGAACGAGACCGGGCTTGCTGGCAGTATTTCGTGCGGCCGCACTCGCGTGAGTGAGCACGATGAGCGTGTCTTTGAGGTCGAGCTTTCGTGTCCCGACGACGCGCTGGCCATCGGCGCGCTGTCTTCGGCGACTTTTATGATGGATTGGGCCTATCTGCATGCCGATCAGCCCGCTCCCGATGTGGACGGTACGGTCGCGGGTTTGCGCAACCTGGTACTGGGCATGCGTGCCGAGGCCGAGGGCAAGGACCCGCACGAGGCCGTCGCCGCCGCAAACGCCGAGGGCGAGGCCGGGGACGCGACCGAGGACGAGGCGCCTGCCGAGGCTGCCGTTGAGCCTGCCGACGATGCCCCTGCCGAGGAGACCGTTGAGCTCGAGTCCGCGGAGTCCCAGGGCGTCCCGAGCTTTGACGACGAGCCGCAGGAGGCAATCGATACCGAGGGCGCGACCGCCGAAAGCCACGAGGCCTCCGCTGCCGTCTACGGTGGCGCTGCGACGGCTCCGGTTGCCCCCGCGCACGAGGGAACGCTGCCGCTCGTTGACGGCGCCGGCGAGGACCCGGCCGCCACGGTTGCCATGCCGGCCGTGCCGCAGGAGTAGGCTCACTCGCTTATCACCATCATGTACCTGCGCCTTTGCCGTACACAGATGAGCAAGACGGCAAGTGCTGTGCTGCGGGTATAATGGACAGCATTCAAACGGTGGGCGCCGAGGTGCCCGCAGGAGAGGAATGAACATGGGTAAGACTTTCAACTTTATCTCGGGCGCGCTCTTCGGTGCTGCTGCCGGCGCCATCATCGGCGTCGCCCTGGCTCCGCGCTCGGGCGCCGAGACCCGCGCCATGGCTGCCGATATCGCCAACGACGCCTGGGATAACATGCGCGACACCTACGAGCACGGTGCCGAGGAGGCCCGCGCCGCGGTCAACGATTTTGGCCCGATGGTCGACGCCAAGACCGATGACCTGCGTGCCAAGGTTGACCTTGCCCGCGAGCGCATGGACCAGCTGCGCGAGCAGCTCAACGACGCCATCTCGGGTGGTAACGTGACACCCGCCGCCGATGTCGTGGTCGAGAACGCCGTCGAGGCCGACACCGAGGCCGCGGAGCCTTCGACCGAGGCATAATGCGCGCTGGGGATTTTGTCGGCGCCAAGATCTATCGCAAGCCTACCGAGGATAAGCGCACCAAAAAAGACGGCACGCCGCGCAGCCCTAAAAAGCTTGGCAAGATTCACTTTCCGGTCTTTACCCCGGGCGGTACGCGCGTGGTGGGCTTTATGGTTCGCCAGTCCGATATCGCGGGTATGATCGAGCGCCCTGATCGATTTGTGGCGCTCGATGCCATTGGCGTCTACGAGGGCGCCATCGCGGTTGATGACGTCAAGGGCACCTACGATGCCGCTGCGGCCAAGCGCCTCGACATCAACCTGGACGATTGCATTATCTGGGTTGGCATGAACGTGCGCACGGAGTCGGGCGATGTCGTGGGCTATTGCTCGGATGTGGAGTTCAAGCCGCGTTCGGGTATTGTGCAGTCGTTCTATGTGACCGCCGGCACCGCCTCGAGTGTGCTGGTGGGCGACACGCAGATGCCGCCGACGATGCTGCGCGGTTATGCAGACGGCGCGATGATCGTTTCGGACGAGGTCAAGTCGATCGGGTATTCGGGCGGCGTCGCTGCAAAGGCTGCCGAGGCAAGCGTCGTGGTGGGCGATAAGGTCAAGAAGGGCGCCAAGGTGCTCGATGACAAGGGTTCGGTCGCCGTGGACAAGGGCAGCCGCGCACTGGGCAAGCAGCTCGGCAAGACGCGCGGTATGTTCAAGGCCTTTAAGGACGAATATCAAAAGGCGAGCGGGGGCTCGTCAAAAGCTGGCAAATAGCGACGTACCAAATGATGGGAGGCGAGCCGGAGACCTGTTGCTCCGGCTCGCTGTGTTTATGGGGGAGGGCACATGCGCCAAAACGGATCTAACTTAAACGGGCGCTCGGGTGCGCGTCCGACGGCGCGCCGCGACCTGGGGCAGCTGCCCAGCGGCCAGCGCAAGCGTCGCCGTAAGCCCGGCGCGATGTACCTCAACCATAGCCGTGGGTTTAGCGACCGCAGCGCTCGCATCGGCAACAGCCGCACGCCGCGTCGCTCGTCTCGCCTGCCCTATGCGCTCATCGCCGTGGGTTGCGCGCTCGTACTGTTTATCGCTGCCGTCGTGGGCTACGTCAACCGCAGCGTGGATGTCGTCCTCAACGGCCAGGAGGCTGCGGTGCGCGTCGGCTCTACGCTGCAAAATCTCATCGACGATCAGGAGCTGACCGATACCTACGACGCCGGGGACCTGCTGGCCGTTGACGACAGCGTGCTGACCCGCCATGGCGGCGAAAAGCTGTCGGTAAAGGTGGACGGCAAGCGCATAAAACAGGGCAAGTGGAAAAGCCGCGAGCTTACGGGCGGCGAGAAGGTGACGGTCAAGGACGGCCGCGACACGTACGAGAAGCACGAGGTCCAGGCGACGGTTATCGAGCCCAAGCTCAAGGTCGAGGGCACGGGTGCCATCGAGTACGTCAAGACGTGGGGTATCCAGGGTCGCTCCGAGGTGTGGGTCGGCGAGCAATCGGGCAAGACGCAGGACCGCGGCGAGGTCGTGCCCGCCACCGATTGCGTGGTCGAGTGCGCGAGCGTGGCGCCCAAGGGCAACGAAAAGTACGTGGCGCTGACGTTTGATGAGGGCCCGAGCGGAGCGACCAAGCAAATCTTGCAAGTGCTCAAGGAAAAGGGCGTCACGGCGACGTTCTTCCTGTCGGGCGATGCGGCAGAGGCTTCGCCCGCCACGGCCAAGGCGATTGTCGATGCCGGCTGCGAGGTCGGCTCCAACAGCTACCGCGACGAGTCGCTCAAGGGCCAGGAACGCGATGCGGTGCGCGAGCAGGTTTCGAAGGGCACCGAGGCGATCAAGTCCGCGACCGGCGTGAAGACGATGCTTTTGCGTGCTCCCTACGCAGCCTTTGACGAGCAAAACTGGATTGATGCGATGGACCTGGTGTCTGCCGTGGTCTCGTGGAATATCGATTCGGGCGACTGGCTGCTCAACGGTGCCGACGAGCAGGTCTCGACGGTGCTCGATTCGGTGACGCCAGGCAACATTGTGCTGCTGACCGATAACGATAAGTGCGCCGAGCAGACGCTTGAGGCGCTGCCGCAGATTATCGACGGGCTTATCGCCGACGGCTACAAAATCGTGACGTTGAGCGATCTGGTCAAGACGGACGCATCGCTGAGCAAAAAGCTCACCTCGCTGACGAAGGTCACCATGCCCAAAAACGCCGTGTTCCCCCAGCTCGCCGAAGATGATGACACCACAGACTAGTCATTTAAGAACGTCCCCAATGACTATGTTACGGATGCGTCAGCGTTTGGTATGCCTGCGATGTGCGACGCATAAATTTGGCGCCACGGCGCGATGCTGATGCTATAGTTACTGCGGATAACAAGGGTCAAGAGAAAGGTTGCAGGTGAAATCCAAACCTCGACCATACAGTCGATGACCCCTTGCAGGTGCTTCTTGCGCATGCACGGGGTGTGAGCGCCGAGCGGCGTGCCGCCCGCGCATGCGTATACATATTTAAAAGTCCACGGATGGCGTGCCGGCATGGCCGCAGTCCGAAGGGATAATGATGGGGAGCACCAGTGAATTATCTGAGTGAGATGCTCAAACTGCCGGTCTTGGACGTCGATGGCGAAAAGCTCGGCGTTGTGAACGATTTTGGCATTGCTACCGGCGAAGTTTTTCCGCACGTGACGTCGCTCGCGTTCCGCGGACCCGGCAAGACGCCGTTTATGATCAGCTGGCGCAAATGGGTCGACCGTATCGACGAGACGGGTGTGCACCTTAAGTCGCCGGCCACCGAAATCCGTTTTTCGTACCTGCAGCCGACCGAACTCTTGCTCGCCCGTGACGTGCTCAACAAGCAGATTGTCGACACGCAGGGCATGAAGGTCGTGCGCGTAAACGACATCAAGTTTTCCATGTCGGGCGAAAATCAGCTGCGTCTGCTGGGCGCCGAAGTTGGCGCCCGCGGTCTGCTGCGCGCGATCAGCCCCGCACTCGAGCATGTCGTCGAGGGCTTTATGAAGCACCTGGGCAAACCGCTCGGCGAGGATATCATCGCCTGGTCCTACATGGACCTGCTCGACCGTTCGACTAAAAACATCCAGCTGTCGGTGTCGCACAAGACGCTCGGCGAGCTGCACCCTGCCGACATTGCCGACATTATCGAGCAGCTCGACCCGCGCCTGCGTGCGCAGGTGTTCGCGCAGCTCGACACCGCCCAGGCCGCCGAGGCCATCTCGGAGTTCGATGACGACGAGCTCATGACCGAGATGCTCGAAGGCCTGTCCGATACCGACGCATCGTCGATGCTGGCCATGATGGACCCGGACGACGCTGCCGACCTGATCGACGAGCTCGATTATGAGAAGGCCGAGAAGCTCCTGCGCCTGATGGGCGTCAAGGAGGAGAAGGCGATTCGCAATCTGTTGGGCTATGAGGACAACACCGCCGGCCGCATCATGACCTCGGAGTTTGTCTCCCTGCCCGCCACGGCGACGGTCGGCGATGCCATCGAGGCGATTCGCAAACTCGACGAGGACTTTGAGAGCGTCTATTACGTCTATACCGAGGATCCGAGTGGCATGCTGACGGGCGTGCTTTCGCTGCGCACGCTGATCGTGGCCGACCGCGACGCCACGCTGGGCCAGCTCGCCTATCGCGATCTGGTCTACGTGTCGCCCGACGAGGACCAGGAAGACGTGACGGACGAGATGACCAAGTACGACCTGGTTGCCATCCCTGTCTGCGACGAGAACCGTCATATCCTGGGTATCGTGACCTTCGACGACGCCATGGACGTTATCGCCGAGGAGCATCAGGAGGACCTGCAGATCGCCGGTGTCGGCTCGGGCGATAGCGCGTCGGACGACTCGACGAACGTGCTCAGCTGGTTCGTGCATCGTCAATACTGGGTCGTCGTGTGGGGCATCGCCTCGTGCATTATGGCGACGGTGCTGGGGACGGCGCTGGGCTCCGCGCATCTGGTGGTGTTCCCCATGTGCGCCATGCCGCTCGTGCTGCTGGCTGCCTCGCGCATGGTGTCGTTCGTCAAGAACTACTTCCTCGAGTACGACGGTCACGACGACGAGCCCAAGCCGTACCTGGGATTCTTCTTCCAGAGCACGGGTATGGGCCTGATCCTTTCGCTCGTGACCTACCTGTGCGCGCAGCTGGTGCGCACCGCCGCGTTCCCCGATGCCACTATGTTTGAGGAGAAGCTCTTTACCGGTTGCTTTAATATCGCTGCCGTCATTTGCCTGGTTGGCAACATGAGCGCTGTGATTTATCTGATGGTGCTGTTCTGGCGCGACGAGCACGACCTTAACACGTCGGGCACCGCCATGAACGTCATCGCCGTCATGATCTCGTGTGTGGCGTACTGCATCGCCGCGGTGCTGCTCACCATGTCGGTCATGGGGTAGGTGGTCGCGTGCAAAATACGAAGCAAAAGCCGAGCACCAAGCAAAAGCTGACCATCGCGGCCATCTTTGGCGCCATGGGCCCCGGTCTTCTGGCGGCGCTTTCGGGCAATGACGCCGGCGGCATCGCCACGTATTCCAGCGCGGGCGCCAGCTATGGCTATAAGATGCTCTGGATGCTTCCCGTCATGACCGTGCTGCTTATCGTGACGCAGGAGACCGCGGCGCGCTGCGGATGCGTCACGGGTAAGGGCCTGGCCTCGCTCATCCGCGAGCGCTTTGGCGTGCGCAAGAGCGTGCTGGCCATGGCGGCGCTGTTGATCGCCAACACGGCGGTGACCATCTCGGAGTTCGCGGGTATCGCGAGTGGCCTTGCTCTGTTTGGCGTTCCGGCGAGCATCTCGGTGCCGCTCGTGGCGCTGCTGGTGTGGATGCTTACCATGTCGGGCAGTTTCCAGCGCATCGAGAAGATTTTGCTGCTGGTAAGCTGCGTGTTCGTGACCTACATCGTCGCCGCGTTTATGGCCGGCCCCAACTGGGGCGAGGTCGCGGTCGACTTGGTCGTCCCCAATATTCAGAACGATCCCAGCTACGTGTCGCTCGTGGTCGCAACGATCGGTACCACCATCGCACCGTGGATGATCTTCTTGGCTCAGAACAACGTGGTCGATAAGAATGCGGGCGAAGACGACATCGTGCTGCAGCGTATTGACACCGTGAGCGGTTCGATCGCTGCTGATATCATTGCGGGCTTCATTATCATCACGACCGGTACGGTGCTGTTCCCGGCGGGTATTCAGATTAGCGATGCCGCCGATGCCGCCCGCGCGCTGGAGCCCATCGCGGGCCAGTGGTCCACGGTGCTGTTTGCCTCGGGCCTGGTCGCAGCGAGCTTTTTGGCTGCCTGCGTGCTGCCGGGCGTTACGTCGAGTGCCATCTGCGAGGCATTTGGCTGGGAGCGCGGCGCCGATCGCAGCTGGGACGAGGCCCCGGTTTACCGCGGCATCATTACGGCTATCATTGGCATCTCTGCCGTGTTGGTGCTCATGCCTGGCGTCGATTTGTTCCAGATTATGATGACCTCGCAGGTCATCAACGGCGTACTGCTGCCCGTAGTCTTGGTATTCCAGGTGGTTATCGCGGCGGATCGCCACATTATGGGCGCCAACCGCAACGGCCGCGTATGGAACGTGCTCACTTGGGCGACTATCGGTGTGATTACGGTGCTGACGGTCGTCATGTTTGTGCTGCAAGCGATGGGCTACAGCGCGTAGCGCCCACTTTTGCTTCCGAACAGGCCGCAGCGATGGGCTGCGGCCTGTTTTTCGTCTGCTATAGGGTGTTAATTATATGGCGGTGGGCAAAAAATGCCAAATATGAGTACTGTTGCTAAGTGAATAGCATTTACATCCAAATAGATAATGAACATAGCCTATAGTATGTTCATTAAAATTGGCTTCAATACGCCTTAAACCAGTCAGGTTGGCTGCTTTAGGGGGTTGTAGGGGTCGCTCGGACGTCATTTTGGGTGGTTTTGCCTGCTACTAAAATGGTAACAGTACTCATATTTGGCCTTTTTTGCCCACAGACCTTTGAGGTTGCGGCGAAAAGGGCTTGTTTTGATTGTTTGGGGCAGGCGCGAGGCGCGGAAACGATGTCTGGAGCGGCGGAGCGGCTTGGAATTCATCCGCAGAGGTCTTCATTGGCCGCGCCAGGAGTGCCTCCAGGTGCCGGTAGTTAAGGAGCGCCCCTAACTGCCGCAGGGGGCGTCGGCCACGGCCGACGCCCCCTGCGGGTGTAAACAGATTTTGCTGCGCGTTACTTGTCGGTGCCCAGCTTGTGCGGCTTGTAGGCGAGGGCATTGACGAGTGCGTCGGCGGCGGACTTGACGGCTGCCGGCTGCGGATCGTTGACGTGGTCCTCGGGGTGCACGGGCAGGTCTTTCTTGACCGCATCGTGGATCAGGTTGAGGTACTCGGTCACGCCGGTAGTCGACAGGTGCGTGCCGTCGCCGTCGAACAGGTCGTTGCGGTTGGCGCTGTGCCCGTACCAGTCGATAACGCGTACATTCTTGTAGCGCGTGGCGGCGTTGGCGATGGCCTGGTTCGTGGACCCGACCCACGGCTGCGGGCTACGCGTGTTTACAAACACGACAATACGCTGCTCGCCGGCGTCGGCCATGATCGCATCGACCTGGGCGTCCGTTACCAAACCGTTGGTGCCCAGGGCAAAGACCACGATCTTGCCGGCAAGGTTCTGCTGGATATAGCCCTCAAATGTCGCGCGGCCCGCATCAAACTGGCGGCCCTTTTCGGCATCGATATGGCTGTGCGGGAACACGCCGTCAAAGGAATCAACGGCGCGCAGCGACACGGAGTCGCCGATCATCAACAGGTCGTAGGAGCCATCGGGGAAGCCGTCGTTGTCCTTGTCGGTGTCGTCGGCCGCTTGCTGGTCGGTGGGCGCGGTGTTTTTGGCTTCCTTGTTCAGAACTTCGGCGCCCTCGCCGCTCAGCGCAGACGTCTCGGGCACAAAGATCAGACCGCCCAGTGCGACGACCAACACGATAGCGCAGGCTGCGCAGACAGGGACGTGCGCGCGTGCCCAGTTGGCGGGTGTGGTGGTTTCATTGCGGAATTCGGTGACGGTGCGGCCGAAGGCGCCCTTCCTAAACGGCGTTTCGATAAAGCGATAAGAGCACTCGGCTACGGCGACTACCACAAGTACCTGCAAAATGTACTGCCACCAGGGCGTATCGTTGATGTTGGCGACCGGGTTCATGAGCAACAGCAGCGGATAGTGCCACAGGTAGATGCTGTACGAGCGCTTGCCAACCCACACGAGCGGCTCGGCGGACAGCGCACGGGCAACCATTCCCTGGGGCTGCACGCAGGCCGCGATGACCATGAGCGTGAGGATGGAGCATAACAGCGTGCCGCCGCGATACTGGAACGCGGTGTAGCCGTTGGTGAGCGCGACCATGGCGGCAAGGCCAGCCAGCCCCACGACACCCAACACATCGATGGATGCAGGCGAGGACCAAAAGCGCACGAGGGCGCTCGGCTGTGCCGGGGCGGTATCGGCTGATTCGTCGACCTTCTTGCTAGGCTTGTCCTCGGCGTTCTTGCCGTGCTTGGCGGCGCCTGCCAGGCGATCGAGCCCCAAACGATGAGCGAGACGCACCGGCGCCAGGTCGCGATCGGGGATAAAGGCCATCCAGGCACCCAGCAGCAGCGAGAACACGCGGGTGTCGGTGCCGTAGTACACGCGGCTGGGGTCGGCGGCGGGGTTGTAAAGCACCATCATGGCGAGGGCAGATACCGCGGCAAGGCCCAGAACCACGCGGCGCGTGTTGGGCTT
This sequence comes from uncultured Collinsella sp., assembly GCA_900542555.1. Lineage (GTDB taxonomy): Bacteria > Actinomycetota > Coriobacteriia > Coriobacteriales > Coriobacteriaceae > Collinsella. The sequence continues at coordinate 21,884 of UQNU01000007.1, read as the reverse complement.
GCTCACATGCATGGATACCATGGCAAACAGCAGTGGCGGCCAAATCAGGTAGAACTGTTCCTCGATGGCAAGCGACCAAAAGTGCGTGAGCGGCGAGGGGTCGCCCAGAGCATTGAAGTACGAGACGTTTTGGGCAATCTGCCACCAGTTATTAAAGGACAGCAGCGACGGCAGGATGTCGGGGCGCATCTTGGTGAGCATCACATGGTTAAAGCTGGTGCACAGCGCGCAGGTCACCACTACGACGGTCACCACGGTGGGGAACAGGCGGCGGATACGGCGGATCCAGAAGCTCTTGAGGTTGATGCGGCCGGTCTTAGCGACTTCGTTGAGAAGCAAGCGCGTGATCAGATAGCCCGAAAGCACAAAGAAGATCGTGACGCCGAGCAGGCCGCCCTGAGCCCACGTGAGGTTGAGGTGATAGAGCACCACCGCGACGACGGCGAGCGTGCGCAGGCCGTCGAGGGCGGGGATATAGCGAGATTTGGGGCGCGTGGGCGCCTGTTCATTTGCGGCGCTGTTGGTGTGGGCACCCTTGTTGGCGGGCGCGCGATGAGAGCCTGCGGCGCGGCTCGGCTCGGTGGTTTGTCGGTTAGCGCGCGAACGTTCGTGCGGCGCTTGTTGATCGCTCGCGTGGCGTGAGCTGCGCGAACTCGATCGCGGGAATTGTTCCATAAAACATCATCCAATGACGAGAATAATCAGCACGTCTTCATTGTAACCGCCTGCTCCTGTGAATGCTTGCTGCCGGCGCAAGCTCAAGCGCGCGTCCACATCAAAGTGAACTAAAGTTATAGAGGCGCGAGAGCGCACGATTGACGGCCAAAGGCGGGTGCAGAGCCCGCGGACGAGGAGGTTTCCATGGCAGATAGCGGCATCGTTGCGGTGTTCGGCAGCATGAACATGGACCTTTCGGTGGCGTGCGAGCGCATGCCGCGTGCGGGCGAGACCGTTGGCGGCAGCGGGTTTATCACCAACGCCGGCGGCAAAGGCGCCAACCAGGCCGTAGCTGCTGCGCGCATGGGCGCGCACACGCATATGATCGGCGCGGTCGGCTGCGACGCATTTGGCACGTCGCTCGTGGCGGGGCTCCAAGACGCCGGCGTGGACTGTGTCTTTGTAGCGCGTCGCGATGACGTGGAGACGGGAACGGCGACCATCATTCGCTGCGAGGGCGACAACCGCATCGTGCTGTCGCCGGGCGCCAACCATGCGCTCGCGGGCGAGGATGTTGCCCGCGCGCTGAGGCGTCTGGTAGCCGATAAGCTCGACGGAGACGCCAGCGATATTGCCCCGGCTGTCGGAAGCGTCTTTATCGCCCAGGGCGAATGTGACCTTGCAGCGACGGCCGAGGCGCTCGTTTGCGCTCACGAGCTGGGGTTCTATACGGTCTTTAATCCAGCTCCTGCCTGCGAGTTGCCTGCGGAGGCCTGGCCTGCGGTCGACCTGGTCTGTCCCAACGAGACTGAGTGCCAGGTGCTGACGGGCATCTTGCCCGCGGATGATGCGAGCTGCGTCGCGGCGCTCAATGCCCTGCTCGCCAAGGGTGCCGGAGCTGCGGTCATCACGTTGGGCGGCGCCGGGTCGGTTACGCTCGGCGATGACGGCGAGCCGCTGCGCATGCCGGCGCTCTCGAGCACGTTGGTCGATACGACGGCCGCGGGCGATACATTTATCGGTGCGCTTGCCGCGGCTCGTCTGGAGGGCCTGCCGCTCTTTGAGTGCATGACGGCGGGTGCACGCGCCTCGGCGGTGACGGTGTCGCGCCTGGGCGCACAGCAGTCGATTCCCACGCGCGCCGAAGTTGATCGCGTGTTTGATTTAGACGATTTGGTACAAGACGGAGAAGCGGAGTAGAACAATGGCAATCAAGAAGCTGATCCTTGATCTGGATATGGGTGTGGATGATGCGATGGCGCTTGCCTATGCCATCGCGAGCCCCGAGGTGGAGCTCGTCGGCATCACCACGTGCTTTGGCAACGTGCGCGTCGACCAGTCGGCGCATAACTGCCTGGCGGTGCTCGACCTGTTGGGCCGTCCCGAGGTGCCGGTGTACCTGGGTGCCGACCGTCCTCTGCAGGCGACTGAGCCTTATACGCCGCCGGCGTCCACCGCGCTCATTCACGGTAAGAACGGCATCGGCGGCGCGAGCGTGCCCGCGTCGCCCTACGAGCCGGTGGGGGCGACATCGGCTGATGGCAACGCTGCGGTCGATTATCTGATCGATGCCGCGCGCACCTATGGTCCCGATCTGGTCTACGTAGCGACCGGCCCGCTCTCCAACCTGGCGCTTGCCCTGGAGCGCGATGCGGCGGCGGTGATGTCTATCGGCCGCGTGGTGGTAATGGGCGGTGCCCTGACCGTGCCCGGTAACGTGAGTGCGGGTGCCGAGGCCAACATGGCAAGCGATCCCGAGGCGGCCGATGCCGTGCTGCGCTCGGGCCGCAAGCTCACCATGGTGGGCCTGGACGTGACGCATCGCGTGGTGCTCACGCGCCGCGACATTGCCGGTTGGACGGGCTCGGGCACCATGGCGGGCTGCGCATTTGCTAGCATGGTCGAGCACTACATTGGCTCGTACGAGATGAACGCACCCTACCTGGGTGGTTGTGCGCTGCACGATCCGTTGGCCGTTGCCGTGGCGATCGACCCCACGCTCGTAGGTGCACTCGGCTGCAATCTGCGTGTTGATCTGCTGGGCGAGTATCGCGGTCGCACCATTTGCGATGAGCACCGCCTGTCCGATCCGGACAAGAGTGCGCTTGTGGCGCTGACCGTGGATGTCCCGCGCTTCCTGTCCGAGTTCAAGGCGCGCATGGCCCGCATCCTAGGCTAGGCTCGGGATCGAAGCACGCCCATCTGCTCGATGTGGCCGCTGGCGGGCCGACATCTACCGTTCGCCAGCCCGATGGTCCCCGGGGCGGGGAGAGCGCTATAATGCATTCTGCATCTTGGATTGTTACTCCTGTGTGGAGGCATGCCCAAGAGCAATACAACACGGATTGTTACGTAAGGCATGACCGCAATAGCACTGCTATTGGCTATCATGCCTTTTTCTGTGAGTGTTCTTGAAAGGAGGTTCACCATGCTTGCAATTAAAAAGCTTAACAACAACGCGGTTCTTTGCCGTGACGGACAGGGGCGAGATGTCATCGCCATGGGCAGGGGCGTCGGTTTCGGCGGAGATTTTCCTCGAGAGCTCCCTCTTTCTAAAATCGAGCATACGTTTTACGACATTGATCCTAAAGGACAAGATGTCATGAGGGATCTTCCCTCGGATATCGTGATGTTTGCGGCGAAAGTTATGGACATCGTTGCCAACGAACTGCCCTACGACCTCTCGACCAATGCGACGCTGTTCATGGCTGATCACCTGTCGTTTGCCGTTGCGCGAGCCCAAAAGGGGGTCCGCATCGCGATGCCTCTTGCCTATGAAGTGCGGGAGACGTATCCGAAGGAATACAAGGCTGCCCAGTTTATCGTCATGCGACTCGAGAAGGAGCTCGGAGAGCGGCTTCCCAAGGATGAGATTGCCAGTATTGCGATGAATCTCGTCAATGCGCGGGTTGTTCAGGCCATCGAGACCGCGAGCAAACCCACCAAGCAGTTTGACGATATGCTAGAAGATGTCACTGAGATCGTCGAGAGTGATTTTCGCATCATCGTTGACCGCGATTCCTACGATTTCACTCGCTATGCCACGCATCTGCGGTACCTGTTCAAGCGCATTCAAGCCGGCGAGTCGCTGAACAGCGCCAACATGCAGATGTACAAGAACTTTCGTGAGGAGTTTCCGCAGTTGGCAGAGTGCGTGAAGCATATCGGTTCCTATTGTCGTGAAACGTGGGACGCCACGCTCTTCGAGGAGGAGGAACTCTATCTGATGATCCATCTCAACCGGATCATCTCCAAAAAAGGATTGTAACCCGTAGCCATTCGGGGCATGACCTTTGCCGATTCGAACAGTAAGCCAAGATTGTGCAAAGGAGCCAATGATGGCAAATTACAAAAAGGTGGCAGAGCAGATTCTCTCCACTGTGGGCGGGGCGGAAAACGTGGCTTCGGTTACGCATTGCATGACGCGCCTGCGCTTCAACCTCAAGGATGAAAGCCTCTCGAATGATGAGAAGCTTGAGGACATCTCGTCTATCATCAGCGTCGTGCACGCCGGAGGGCAGGTGCAGCTGGTGGTCGGGCCCACGGTCGACAAGGTCTACGACGAGGTTTGTAAGCAGGGCGGATTCGAGGTCACGGTATCGATTGACGAGGAACTCGATGGCCCTCAGCTTAGCTGGAAGGAGCGCTTGGCGCCCAAGCACCTCTTCAATCAGCTGCTCGATGCCGTGAGCGGCGCTATCACCCCGATCCTTCCGATCTTTTGTGTCGCCGGTATCTTCAAGATGCTCGTTATTCTGTTTGGGCCCGAAGGCGCCGGTTTTATGTCCGAAACGAGCGACCTGTATCGGATCCTTTCCCTGGTGGGCGATGCGGCGTATTACTACTTCCCGGTGTTTGCCGCCTATAGCTCGGCTAAGAAGTTCAAAACGAGTCCTGTGCTGGCACTGCTCATCGCTGTTGTGATGATTTATCCCGACATGCTCGCTATTGTTGAGGACGGAAAGCCTTTCAGCGTCTTCGGCATCCCCATGCAGCTCGTCAACTACACCCAGGCTGTTCTTCCGGTCATCTTGATCACCTGGGCCCAGTCCTATGTTGAGCGCTTCTTTAAGAAGATCTCGCCTGATATGTTGCGCATTCTGATCGTACCCGTGGGTACGGTGCTCGTGATGTTGCCGGTCGCGCTGTGCCTCTGCGGCCCTGCCGTCCAATTTGTCATGGGCCTTGTGGCCGATTTCATCATTTGGCTCGCCTCTGTTGCCGGTCCCGCTGCGACCGCGGTTATCGGCGCATTCTGGAATCTGATCATCGCCACCGGCATGCACGTGCCGATCTATACCGCCATATTGCCCGCCGCGCTCCAGAACGGTTACGACGCCATCTTATACCCCGGCACCGCGGTTGTAGCCTACACCACGCTTGCCATCGCGCTCGCCTATGGCCTGCGCGCTAAGGGCAAGGAGAGTCGAGCCACGGGCTGGAACTTGTTCATCACCTATGCCTTCGGTCGCGTGAGTGAGCCCATCATCTACGGCATCCTGTTTCGCGACAAGAAGGCTCTTGCCTGGAACATGATTGGTGGTGCTGTCGGTGGTCTGCTGGTAAGCCTTCTTCATGCCAACGTCTATATCTTCACTGGCGTTGGTTTCCCATGGATGAACGTGCTCATGTTTGCTCAGGATATCATCCCTGGCACCATCGGGTGTCTTGCTGGCGGTGCCGTGACGTTTGCGTTGGCGATGATTTTTGGATTTGAAGGACAGGAGAAGATGCCGTTGAAGTCCAAGAGCGGCGATTCTGAGGCCGTTGAATCCGTCGAGGCATAAGAGGCTACTACACAAATATGCTCCCCAGCCGTTGCGCGGTCCGACCCCTTGGCCGCGCAACGGTACTGTGCTGTTGCGCGGCACTTGCCGAGTCCGTTGCGTTCGACAGTGTGGGCCGGGAATTTGATAGAAAGGACGACACCATAATGTTTAGAGAAGATTTTTTATGGGGCGGGGCTCTGGCTGCAAACCAGTGCGAGGGAGGATGGAACGAAGGCGGTCGCGGTTTAGCCAATTCCGACATGCTGCCGTTTGGCGATCAACGCATGGACGTCATGCGGGGAGACCTTGATCCGCGTGCGTTGGCACCCGACAGCTTCTATCCCGCTCGCAAGGGCATTGATTTTTACCATAGGTACAAGCAGGATATTGAACTGTTTGCCCAGATGGGTTTTAAATGCCTGCGCTTATCAATCGCCTGGAGCCGCATTTTTCCCAAAGGAGACGAAGCCGAGCCCAATGAAGAAGGCCTTGCCTTTTACGAGGATGTTTTTAGGACGTGTCGCGCGCATGACATTGAGCCTTTGGTGACGCTCAACCACTATGATGTCCCCATGCATCTCGTCGATGCGTATGGCGGATGGCGCGATCGCAGGTTGGTCGACCTGTTCGAGCGATATTCGCGTACCGTGTTCGAGCGCTATCGGGGATTGGTCAATTATTGGCTGACCTTTAACGAGATCAACATCATGACGCAGGCGTGCTTTATGGCGGCGGGGATCATCTTCGAGCAAGGGGAGAATCGCTATGCAACGGTTCACACGGCCGTGCACCATGTATTGGTTGCGAGCGCCCGTGCGGTCGGGGCGTGTCATGAACTGTGCCCTGGGGCGAAGATCGGTTGCATGCTCAACGCAGGTGTCTTCTATCCGGCTACATGTGATCCGGACGATGTGCTGGCTGCGCAGGCTGAGAATCGCAGCCATTACATGTTTACCGACGTCCAGGTGCGCGGTGCGTACCCGAGCTATGTTCTCAAGGAATACGCCCGCCATGGTTTTGAGGTGCCCTATCGGGATGATGACCGCGAAGTACTGGCTGCAAACCTGGTCGATTTCGTCTCGTTTTCGTATTACTCGACGCGCGTCGCAAAAGCGCATGCGGAAGGTCAGTTCGATTCGAACCTTCTTCGCTCGGCGCCTAATCCGTATCTAAAACAGGAGCCTTGGGGGAGGTTTATCGACCCCAAAGGGCTGCGCGTCACCATGAATGAAATCTGGGATCGCTATCAAAAGCCGCTGTTCATCGTCGAAAACGGTTTGGGTGCTCCTGATGTGCCGGAAGATTCGGGTGAAATAGAAGACGACTATCGAGTTGAATACCTGCGGGCCCACATCGAGGCGATGAGGGAGACCGTCGAGCTCGACGGGGTGGAACTCATGGGATATACCTGTTGGGGCCCGATCGATTTGGTTTCGGTCGCCACAGGACAGATGCGTAAGCGCTACGGGTTTATCTATGTCGATCGAGACGATAGCGGTGCGGGCTCGTTTGAGAGACGTAAAAAGAAAAGCTTCGAATGGTACCGACGCGTAATAGCAAGCAATGGCGAAGACCTTGCGTAATAACGTTAAGATGGACAAATGCGCCCGTTGGGGGAATAGTCGTGCCACTTCGCTTGACAACAGGCTAAACTAGCTAATAAACATTTACTACTCTGTTTAGATTGAATTTGCGGTCGTTTATTTGCCGAGCTATCGAGTTGCGATGCTCCGCCACGGCCGTTGCTAGGGGGAACAATGGCCAAAGCAAGTGTTCGCGAGATCAGCCGCATCACCGGTTTTTCGCCTGCGACCGTGTCCAACGCGCTCAACCGCAAGCGCAGCGTGAGTGAGGAGACCGCCAAGGTCATCCTGGAGTGCGCACAGTCGCTGGGCTATCAGCAGTCGACGCAGCTCGAGAGCATTCAGTTCGTGCTTGCGCGCAAGACGGGCGCCATTCTGGACGAGAGCACCTTCCATCCTGCGGTCATTGAGGGCGTGGAGCGCCAGGCGCGCCGTCACGGTATGAGCACGAGCTTTGTCTCGCTCGACTTTAGCGACTTGGACGCCGTGCGTCCGCAGGTCGAGGGCCTGATCGCCGATCCATCCGCCGCTATCGTGCTGATGGGTACCGAACTGGGTGAGGAAGACTATGCCTTGTTCGCCAACGCTGCCGCCCACTTGATCGTGCTCGATGGCTGGAGCGATCGTCAGTACTTCGATGCCGTAGTCATTGCCAACACCGACTCGGTGCTGCGCGCCGTGGACTACCTTATCGAGAAGGGTCACAAGCAAATCGGCTATCTGGCAGGCGACCTTCGCATCCGCAACTTTAAGGATCGCGAGCGCGGCTATCGCCAAGCGCTTGAGGATGCGGACCTTGAGGCCAACCCGACATGGCGCGTCACACTGGGCACCACGCTCGAAGGTGCTTATCGCGACATGGGCGCATGGCTCGACAGCGTCTCGCGCGACGACCTGCCGACGGCTTTCTTTGCCGAAAACGACGTGCTCGCCGTAGGCGCCATGCGCGCGCTGAACGAGCACGGCATACGTGTCCCCGAGGATGTCTCAATCATCGGCTTTGACGATCTGTCTTTGGGCGCCTTCTCCAATCCGCCGCTCACCACGGTGCACGTTCCCAAGCACGAGGTGGGCGAGATCGCGGTGCGCCGCCTGGTGGGCAACATCCGCAATCCCAAGAGCTATACCTGCAAGACGGCCGTGTCGACCTATTTTGTCGAGCGCCAAAGCGTGCGTGAGATCTAGGCAAAGGCAACACTGGGCCGTAGGGAGGCAAAGCTCGCTAAGGCAGCCATACATAACGCTACTAAGAGAGGGTCCTTTGGGCCCTCTTTTTGATGCCCTTGTATGTTCAGTTTGTTTACATACCGTTTAGGCTGATTTCTCTACCGTCTACGGGTATTTCGCGTTAAACTTCTAAACAGTAGAGTAAAACATTTAGTAAACAGAACAAAACGAAACATGCGTCTGTTTACTGAACATGTGATTAGGGGAGGACGTACATGGACAAGATCAAGCTCGGCTTTGTGCCCACGCGCCGCAGTATCTTTAGCGCGCCGGACGCAATCAAGTATCGCGGCCTGACGGCTGATCGCCTGCGCGAGATTGGCGTCGACATCGTGGATATCGACGACATCAATGAAGAGGGCCTGCTGTTCGACGACAGCCATATCGAGCCCATCGTCAAGAAATTCCGCGCCGAGGGCGTCGATGGCATTATGCTGTGCCACGCCAACTTTGGCACCGAGTACGTTTGCGCTCGCCTTGCCCGCGAGCTCGGTCTACCCGTACTGCTGTGGGGTCCGCGCGACGAGCGCCCCGAGCCCGACGGCACACGCCTGCGCGATAGCCAGTGCGGCCTGTTCGCCACCGGCAAGGTCCTGCGCCGCTTCCAGGTTCCCTTCACCTACATGACCAACTGCCGCCTGACCGACCCCGAGTTCGAGCGCGGCGTTTGGGACTTTTTGGCCGTTTGCAACGTGGTCAAGACCTTCAAGCACACCCGCATCCTGCAGATGGCCACCCGTCCGTTCGACTTCTGGTCGACCATGTGCAACGAGGGCGAGCTGCTCGAGAAGTTCAACATCCAGCTTTCGCCTATCCCCATGACCGAGCTTGTCCAGGCCGTGCGCGACGCCCAGACCGACGAGCAGGCCATGGCCGCCATGCTGGCCCACATCAACGACAGCTTTGAGATCCGCATCCCTGAGGACAAGGTCCCCGCGGTCGCCGGTCTTGCCATCGCCATGAAGCGCCTGGTCGAGAAGTATGGCTGCAATGCTGGTGCCATTCAGTGCTGGAACGCTCTGCAGGACGAGCTGGGCATTATGCCCTGCGCCGCCAACGCCGTCCTCAACGAGATGGGCATCCCTATCGTATGCGAGACCGATATCCACGGCGCCATTACCGCGCTGATGGTCGAGGCCGCCGACCTGGGCCGTCACCGCGGCATGTTCGCCGACTGGACCGTGCGCCATCCCGACAATGAGAACGGTGAGTTGCTGCAGCACTGCGGCCCCTGGCCCTGCAGCTGCGCGGCCGTCAAGCCCAAACTCACCTATCCGCTGGCTTTCGACCACCCCGGTGCGCTGACGGCCGAGGCCAAGCACGGCGACCTCACCCTTGCCCGCTTTGACGGCGACAACGGCGAGTACTCGCTGCTGCTGGGCAACGCCCACGGCATCGACGGCCCGGCCGGCATGGGCACCTATCTGTGGGTCGAGGTCGACAACCTCAAGCGCCTCGAGGCCAAGATCGTCGAGGGCCCCTACATCCACCACTGCGTCGCTATCCACGCCAACGTGGTGCCGGTGCTCTACGAGGCGTGCAAGTACCTCGGCATTGCCCCTGATTTATACGACCCCATTGAAGAAGACGTTAAAGCCTACCTGCGAGGAGAGTAGAAATGGCAACTATCGAAGAGCTTGAGTCCCTGCGCTGGGATCTCCGCCGCGATTGCGTCGACATCATCATGGCTGGCGCCGGCGGCCACATCGGCGGCGACATGTCGGTGATTGACGCCCTCATGACCCTCTATGCCACCCACCTCAACATTTCGCCCGAGACCGTCGACGATCCCAACCGCGACCGTTTCGTACTTTCCAAGGGTCACGCCATGGAAGCCTACTACGCGGTGCTCTGCCACGAGGGCTATCTTGACCTCGACGACGTCAAGGCCCGCTTCTCCAAGTTCGGCAGCCCCTACATCGGCCACCCCAACAACAAGCTCAAGGGCATTGAGATGAACTCGGGCTCGCTGGGGCACGGCCTGCCCGTGGCCGTGGGCATGGCGCTCGCCGGCAAGATGGACGGCCGCGACTACCGTGTCTACACCATCATGGGCGATGGCGAGCTTGCCGAGGGCTCGGTCTGGGAGGGCGCCATGAGCGGCGGCAACTACCAACTCGATAACCTGTGCGCGCTCGTGGACCGCAACCGCTTGCAGATCAGTGGCAGCACCGAGGACGTCATGAAGCAGGACTCGCAGGAGGAGCGCTGGGCCGCCTTCGGCTGGAACGTGCTTTCCATTCCGGGCAACGACGTCCAGGCCATCGACGCTGCGCTGACGCTTGCTGCCGAGACCAAGGGTAAGCCCACGGTCATCATCCTCAACACGGTGAAGGGCTACGGCTCGTCCGTCATGGAGGACAAGGCCAGCTGGCACCATCACCTGCCCAACGATGAGGAATATGCCCAGATCATCGCCGATTTCGCTGCCCATAAGGAGGCCATCAATGGCTAACAAGATCGCCAATCGCAAGGTTATCTGCGACACGCTGCTCGAGGCCGCGAAGACCGATAAAGACCTCGTCGTCCTGTGCTCCGATTCCCGCGGCTCCGCATCGCTCACGCCGTTCTTTGATCAGTATCCCCAGCAGTCCGTCGAGGTCGGCATTGCCGAGCAGGACCTGGTGAGCATCGCCGCCGGCATGGCTTCGTGCGGCAAGAAGGCCTGGGCCGCCTCGCCGGCGTCCTTTGTGACCACGCGCTCGTATGAGCAGTGCAAGGTCGACGTCTCGTACTCCAATACCAACGTCAAGCTCATCGGCATCTCGGGCGGCGTGTCCTACGGCGCCTTGGGCATGAGCCATCACTCCGCGCAGGATATCGCCGCCATGAGCGCGATTCCCAACATGCGCGTGTATCTGCCGAGCGATCGCTTCCAGACCGCCGAACTCGTGCGGGCCCTGGTCGCCGACAACAAGCCGGCCTACATCCGCGTGGGCCGCAATCCGGTCGAGGACGTGTACACCGAGGACGAGTGCCCGTTCCAGATGGACCGTGCCACCTGGGTGCGTCGCGGCACCGATGTGACGCTCGTCGCCACCGGCGAGATGGTCCGCCATGCCGTGGACGCCGCCGACCTGCTGGCCGAGCAGGGCATCTCGGCAACGGTGCTCGACATGTATTGCGTCAAGCCGCTTGACGCCGAGGCTGTGATTGAGGCCGCCGGTGCCACGAGCGCCGTCGTGACCGTCGAGGAGCACAGCCCCTTCGGCGGCCTGGGCTCTATGGTTGCGCAGGTGGTGGGCGAGCATTGCCCGCGTCCGGTCAAGTGCCTCTCCCTGCCCGACGCGCCGGTCATCACCGGCACGAGCCCCGAGGTCTTCGCACACTACGGCCTGACGGGTGCCGGAATCGCCAAGACCGTCGCCGAGTTCCTCGGCAACTAGTAGACACAGACGCTGCGCGGCCGCCAAGCACCGCACCTTGTCGTTCAAACCGTCGCTTGCGTACACAAAGTACGCGGCGCTCCTCTTTCACGGCAATCTGCGGCACTTGACGGCCGCTCGCTCCTTGTCCGCCAGGCTGTCTTTGATTTGGCGGAAGGAATGGGAGAGTACATGAGCAAATACATCATCGGAATCGATCAATCCACGCAGGGCACCAAGGCGCTGCTGGTGGACGAGGGCGGCCATCTGATTCATCGTGCCGACCGCTCGCATCGCCAGATTGTCAACGAAGCCGGCTGGGTGAGCCATGATCCGGCCGAGATTGCCACCAATGTGCTGGCCGTGGCGCGTGCCGTGGTGGAGGAGACCGGGGTCGATCCGGCCGACGTCGCCGGCATCGGCATCTCCAACCAGCGCGAGACCACCGTTGCCTGGAACCGCGCGACGGGCGAGCCGCTGTGCGACGCCGTGGTGTGGCAGTGCGCCCGCGCCCGCGAGCTATGCGACGAGCTGGCCGCGCGTGAGGGCGTGGCCGAGCTGGTGCGTGACACGACGGGCCTGGTGCTATCGCCCTACTACCCTGCGGGCAAGATGGCCTGGATCCTCGCGAACGTTCCGGCCGCCGCCGAGGCTGCCGCAGCGGGCGAGCTGTGTCTGGGCACCATCGATGCCTGGGTGGTCTGGACGCTCACAGGCGGCGCGGAGTTTCGCTGCGACTGGTCCAATGCCAGCCGCACGCAGCTATTCGACCTGCGCCGTGGCTGCTGGAGCGAGCCGGTGTGCGAGGCCTTTGGCGTCGACGTGGCCTGCCTGCCACGGGTGACCGATTCCGATGGTCTGTTCGGCATGACGGACCTGGGCGGCTTTTTGCCGGCATCCGTGCCCATTCACGGCGTGCTCGGCGACAGCCACGCGGCCTTGTTCGCGCAGGGCTGCCACAGTCGCGGCATGGCCAAGGCGACCTATGGTACCGGTAGCTCGGTCATGATGAACGTCGGCGACGAGTTCGTTGCCAGCTCGCACGGGCTTTCGAGTTCGCTCGCATGGCGTATGGACGGCGTGACTGAGTACGTGCTCGAGGGCAACGTGAGCTACGCCGGCGCCGTCAAGACGTGGCTGCGCGATGATCTTGAGTTCATCAATAACCCCGAGGAGGTTACCGACCTGTGCTACGCCGCCAATCCGGCGAGCCACGTCTACTTTGTGCCGGCGTTTACCGGCTTGGGCGCGCCGCATTGGGCGAGTGATGCCGAGGGCTGCGTCTTTGGCATGACGCGCACCACGGGTCGCGCGGAGTTTGTGAAGGCTGCGGACGAGTCGATCGCCTATCAAATCTTTGACGTGATTGATGCGATGATCGAGGATTCGGGTACGGCGCTGGCCGAGCTTCGCGTTGACGGCGGTCCCACGCGCGACGCGTATCTGATGCAGTTTGAGAGCGACTTGGTTGGCTCGCCCATCCGCATCGCGAGCAACGACGAGATGAGCGGCCTGGGTGCGGCTTGGGCCTGCGGCATTGCGCTGGGCATGTACGCGCGTGATGTCGTCGACGTCTACGGGGCCCGCGGCATCGTGGAGCCCGTGATGCCCGCCGACGAGCGCGCCAAAAAGATTGCCGGCTGGCGTCACGCCGTCAAATCAACAATTGCATACACTGCCTAGCATGATTTTTCTGGGACGGGGATTAAAAAATCATTGGTCCTCGTCCCAGGTAGCTTATTTGGGACGGGGCTTTTTTGACTGGTATGATTGGTGCGACCATTCGAACCAGCTAAAAGAGCCCCGTTCAAAATTGACTACCGAGAGGATCTGCTATGGAGTGCATCGCGAGCTTTTCCGTTGACCATCTGCTGCTCGAGCCCGGCGTGTATGTGAGCCGCATCGACCGCGATCCGGCGACCGGCGCCGCCGTCACCACCTTTGACCTGCGCCTGACCACGCCCAACAAGGAGCCGGTCATGAACACGGCCGAGTGCCACACCATCGAGCACCTGGGCGCGACGTTCCTTCGCAATCATGCCGAGTGGTCGAGCCGCATTGTCTACTTTGGCCCCATGGGCTGCCGCACGGGCTTTTACCTCGTCGTATTTGGCGAGGTGACGAGCGAGGAGATTCTGCCGCTCGTGCGTGAGCTGTTTGAGTTTATCGCCGGCTTTGAGGGCGATGTCCCCGGAGCCGCTCCCGAGGAGTGCGGTAACTACCTGGACCAGAACCTCCCCATGGCAAACTGGCTCGCGCGCCGTTATCTCGACCGCGACCTGGCCGATATCGACGAGAAGCACCTGCACTATCAGCAGGCGTAAGGGCTTTATCGTCCAAAACGCGCGCTTTGGGCGCCTTCGCTTATGCGGGGGCGCCTTTTTGTTGAGTGGTCGGGATGAGCGTTCAAAATCGCTCATGTTTGTTCTAGAATGTTCGTATAGTCACATTCGCGAACAGGAGTGAACATGCATATCTACTCTGTCAACGATCCCGAGTTCAAATCCTATGGCAACGTTTGGGATGACGTTCCGTCCGTGCTCACGTCGCCCGTGCTCGAGGCGCTCTCAGCCACGCCCATTCCCGAGGGCAGCAAGTACGTAGCAAGCGCGCCGGAGCTCGAGGGCGTCAAGGATGTCGATAAACTGGGCTTTCTCATGTTTGGCGGTCGTCCCTTCCAGCTGGGCTGGTGCAACGGGCACAATACACGACTCAACTGCCTGGAGTATCACCGCGCGAGCGAGTTCAACCTGGGTGCACGCGACTTTATCCTGCTCGTGGCGCATCGTTGGGAGATCGAGGGCGGCAAGCTCGACACCGCGTGCGTCAAGGCGTTCCGCGTGCCGGCGGGTACGGTCGTCGAAGTCTTCAACACCACGCTCCACTACACGCCCTGCATGGTCGACGACGGCGGCTTCCAGGTGATGGTGGCGCTGCCGGCGGGCACCAACGGCCCGCGCCCCGAGGCTGCATCCGACATGCCTGCCGCCGGTGACAGCTACTGCTACTGGAAGGCCGACAAGTGGGTCCTATGTCACGCCGACAGTCCCAAAGCTGCCGAGGGCGGCTACGTAGGTCTTATCGGCAAAAACCTCGACATCGCCTGCGACTAGAATCTTCCGTCTCAATCTGTAACATCTAGCGGGCTAAATCGTCTCTACCTGTTACGGATCGAGATAAACTGCAGGGGACAGGCCGAACAATCTCAATCTGTAACACCGGGCCCGGTTTTGGCGGCCTAACTGTTACAGATCGAGACAAACCGGGTCCAAGCCGCCACAAAGGTGCCTGTCTCCTTTGTGGCGGCTTGGACAGGCGGGTATCAAAAAGTGTCAGACGGGGCAGCTGCCGGGCACCTGTGCGCGAAAAGAAGTATCTGCCTGCTCCATTGCCGTTGAGCGACGCGTTGTTTGCAGGGATACTGAGCCTATGACAA
The DNA here is from genome assembly GCA_900542555.1 of uncultured Collinsella sp. Classification (GTDB taxonomy): domain Bacteria; phylum Actinomycetota; class Coriobacteriia; order Coriobacteriales; family Coriobacteriaceae; genus Collinsella. The sequence continues at coordinate 6,847 of UQNU01000007.1, read as the reverse complement.
CAGCGTGCGAAAGGATTGATGTATGGCTTTCCGTAATGACTTCCTGTGGGGCGGCGCGACGGCTGCCAACCAGTGCGAGGGCGCCTACAACGTGGACGGCCGCGGCCTTGCCAACGTGGACGTGGCTCCGCACGGCCCCGAGCGCTATGCGGTGGTCTCCGGCCAGCGCAAGATGCTCGACTTCGAGGACGGCTATTACTATCCCGCGCAGACCGGCATCGATTTCTATCACCACTACAAGGAGGATATTGCTCTCTTTGCCGAGATGGGCTTTAAGACCTTCCGTATGAGCCTGGCTTGGACCCGCATCTTCCCCAACGGTGACGAGACCGAGCCCAACGAGGCCGGCCTGGCCTTCTACGAGGACGTATTCCGCGAGTGTCAGGCGCACGGTATCGAGCCGCTCGTGACCATCACGCACTTTGACTGCCCGATTCACCTCATCAAGGAGTACGGCGGCTGGCGCAACCGCAAGCTCATCGACTTCTACAAGAATCTCGCGACCACGATCTTCACCCGCTACAAGGGTCTGGTGAAGTACTGGCTCACCTTCAACGAGATCAATATGATTCTGCACCTGCCGTTTATGGGTGCCGGTCTGGTCTTTGAGGGGGGCGAGAACAGGGAGGCCGTCGAGTACCTGGCCGCCCACAACGAGCTCGTCGCCAGCGCTTGGGCAACCAAGATTGCCCACGAGATCGACCCCGAGATCAAGATCGGCTGCATGCTTGCCGCAGGTAGCTACTATCCCTACAGCTGCCGTCCGGGCGATGTGCGCCAGGCGCAGCTCGACAACCAGGACAACTACTTCTTCGTCGACGTCCAGAGCCGCGGCTACTACCCGGCCTATGCCGTCAAGAAGCTCGAGCGCCTGGGCATCGATGTGGGCATGACGGACGAGGACCGCGAGATCCTGGCCGCCAACACCGTCGACTTCATCAGCTTTAGCTATTACAGCACCCGTTGCTCCGCTGGTGCCGATAACCCCGATGTCGAGCGCACCCAGGGCAATGCCTTCGCCGGCGCCAAGAATCCCTACCTGCAGGAGAGCCAGTGGGGCTGGGCCATCGATCCGCTGGGCTTCCGTATTACGCTCAACGACCTGTACGACCGTTATCAGAAGCCGCTGTTTGTGGTCGAGAACGGCCTAGGCGCCAAGGATGTTGTCGAGGAGGATGGCTCCATCAACGACGACTACCGTATCGACTACCTGCGCCAGCATATCGCTGCGATGCGCGACGCGGTGACCGAGGACGGCGTTGACCTGCTGGGCTACACCACCTGGGGCCCGATCGACCTGGTGTCTGCCGGCACGGGCGAGATGTCCAAGCGCTACGGCTTTATCTACGTCGACCGCGACGATGCCGGCAACGGCACCCTCAAGCGCTCCAAGAAGAAGAGCTTCGACTGGTACAAGCATGTCATTGAAACGAATGGTGAGGACCTGTCCTAGGGAAGCTGAGACACTCAACTTCATAGCCTCCTAACCAAGGCGCCCGGCGAGCAGTTAATGTTCGCCGGGCGCCTTGCCGTCTGCGGATTTTGGGACATGCGGCCCGCTTTTTCGATCCGTCTGTCGGTACACTAAAAGCACTATGGGTACCCGCGAGCGACATATCGGCCACGCGGCCGCCCGATCCGCACCCGTGGCGGATCCCAGGGGCGGCAGGCTCTTCGCCATGCCGCGATGCCTTGTTGGTATAACACATCAGGTGTACCGTCACCGCGTCTTTGCTATCGCCGGCGCCATCACCGCGCTGTTCCTCATGCTTTTGGTAGTCTTGCCGGCGTTGTTCGCCTTCGACCCCAAACTTTCTAACGCCGTGCCCGCCTATAGCGAGGTGTCCGAAGAGGTCGTGGATGCGCTCGTCCATTCGAGCTCTCTCCCGCTGCTTGACGCCGCAATTGTATTTTCGATCTGGGGCGTATCGGTCTATCTGCGCTGTTTGGACTATGTGTTGCGCCGCCGCCTTGTTGCCGTCGCCACCATCTGCGCCCTGTGGATGATCGAAGTCATTCTCAAGTACAAGTCGTTCACGACGTTCTATGCCACCGTGCTGTGGTACCTGTACTACGTGCCCATGACGCTCATTCCGCTGCTCTACCAGTTGTGTGGTCTGCGCCTTGCGGGCCTGGAGCAACACCGCCTGGGTCGCCGCTACTGCGCTGCGCTGTGGATTGTGGCCATCCTGCTTATCGGATTTGTGCTCACCAACGATTTTCACCAGCAGGTCTTCCGCTTTGACCGTACAAGCGACACCTGGAGCAACGATTACACGTACGGCTGGGGTTATTTCGCCGTCCTCGCGTGGACGGCCTTTGACTTCGTGGCCTTTTTTATCCTGGTGGGCCGGTCCTCGTCCTTTTGCATCCAGCGTTTTTCGGGCACGGCGGCGCTCGTGTTGCTGGGTGGCGCATTCTTTGCCATCTCATATGCGTTGCGCGTGCCCTGGGCATGGAGGCTCAACTTTTCGCTCGTCTATTGCGTCCTGTGCGTGGTGGCGATGGAAATCTGTCTCGATTGCGGTGTCATTCCGTCGTATCACGACATCGCCGGCATCTTCGACACCTTGCCGCTCGACCTCAAAGTTCTAACGCGCGACCTGCAGGAAGTCTATGCCACGCCGGTGTCAAAGCCAATGCCGGTAGGCGTGCGCGAGGAGTTGCGGGTCCAGGAGCACGGCCGCGCCCATGCCTTTGCCGTGGCGTCCGATCCCAATGTGATGTACCGTGCCTTTCCGCTGCTGGGCGGATCGGCCCTGCTTGCCCAAGACGTGTCGGAGCTCAACGAGCTTAATCGTGAGCTGGCACATCGTCGCATGGAGCTGCAGCGTCAAAACGAGCTGCTCGCCGCCGACTACGACCTTAAGACGCATTTGGCAGATCAAGAGGCAGAGACCTTGCTTGCCCAAGACGTGGACCAAGCACTTGCCCGCGCGCTCGAAGGGATGTACGACCTGCTGAGCTCGCTGCCGTCGTTGACCGACGAAGCGTCTTCGCACGAGCGTTACCGCATGCTGCAGCGCGCCAAGATGCTCGTCGCCTATTGCAAGCGCAAGGGGTCGCTCACGTTGGCACAGCACGGGGAGAGCGGTTTTGATCGCGATCGCATTCAGCTCATCGCCAACGAGCTCGCAAGCGACCTGCGCACCATCGATATCGATTGCGCCTCGATTATCGCCATACGGCGCCCGTTGCACGCCAGTACGGTAAGCGCCCTGTACGACTGCGTGTATGACTTTGCGTTTTTTGCCTACGCCACCGACCATCCGGCGCTTATGTATCACTTGGGCGACCATGACCGATGCAGTGTCGAGCTGCGCGCCACGCTTTTTTCCAACGATGATGAAGATCTTTCGCAGACGCCCGCTGCGCAAGAGCTCGAAGGCGCTCTGCAAGGGCGAAACGTGGCATACCGCCTTGAGGGCGAGCCCGGTCAGCTGCGCATGATCGTCTTGATGCCGAGGGCGGGTGAGTGACGATGCAGATTTCGCTCATCCTTCCCCAAATCGTTGCGCTCGATGTTGTCTTTGCCCTGGCTGCGTGCCTGCAGACGATCCACGTCCCGCTCATCGCATCGCGCCGCTCGTCCTATAACCGTAATGTGATTTGCGTCTACGAGGCGAGCCTTGTGCTTCACCTGATGATTTCGGCGCTCATCTTATTCGCGTCGTCTGGCTCGTATTTGGTGGCACCGCTTGACGTTTGCGCCAGGGCAATGGGCGGAGCGTTGTGGCTCAATGCCGCGATCTTTGCCTACGGCGTGGTACTTATGGTGCACTATCGTCGCCTCGTCATGCTGGTCGAGCTGCTGCTTGTTGTCGCCGTTACACCGCCGGTGGTTTTTGCCATGGGCTCGGCGTGGACCGTTGTCCTTATCGCAGAGGGAGCGTTCTTCCTGTTCCGTTCCATCGCGGCGCTCTTGATGGACGTCCGTAACCGCCAGGAGGATATCACCGCGTTCTCGACGATTGAAACCATCAACGTGATCCCCGTGGGCATCCTGTATCTGGACCCGAGGGGCCGTCCGCTGCTCATGAACCGCTGCATGCGCAAAAACCTCGTAGAGCTCCATATGCCCACCGACCTGGGCGATATGAGCAGTACGTGGAACGACCTTCGCAAACTCAGCATGCAAATGCCCGAAAGCAGTAGGAATCGTGTGCGGATTAACTTGGACCGTTTTGGTGAGGCTCGCGCGGTGGTCGAGATTTCTCCCGCCGAGATTCGCCTATTTGTGCACGACGAGGTTATGGTTTCGGGCCGCCTCTTTGAGCGCATTATTGGACTGGATGTGACGGAGTATGCGCATGCCCACGACCGCCTGGCGCAAGCCAATCACCTGCTTGAGCTTGCGGGCAAAGAACTCCAGACCCAGATCGAAGAAGTCAAAAAAGTTGCCGACAATGCGGCCTACCTGCGCATGCGTGCCCGCGTGCACGACGTGATCGGGCAGCGCCTGTCCATCCTCCATCGCTATTTGGAGGAGGGACGTCTGGACGATGAGTCGCTCGAGCAGATTGACCCGTTGCTGCGCTCAATCGCCGTCGACCTGCGCAGTGGCGGTGCCAGCGAGCCTGCAGAGCAGCTGGGTGATATCGTCCATGCTTTTGGCCTGGTGAGTGTGCAGATCGATGTTGAGGGTGCGCTGCCTGAGGACGCGCGTGTCGCCGCCGCATTTTTGCAGATTATTCGCGAGGCCTCGACCAATGCCACCAAGCATGCGCAGGCGCATCGGGTCCATGTGCGCCTGTGGCAGGAGGGGACGGATGCTGACGTCGTCGCACGCATGACGATTTCTAACGACGGGTCTCCGGCCCCCGTATCGTATCGCGAGGGAACGGGTATCCCAGGTATGAGGCATGCCGCGCAAGATCTGGGTGGCAGCCTAGAGGTCCACGCCGCCCCGCCCTTTACGCTTGCGGTATCCATTCCGCTTAACGCCAGCGACACGTCCCAAAGGAGAAACTCATGATCCGCGTCCTTATAGTCGAAGACCAGGCCATCCTGCGCGAGAGCCTGGCGCGCTCCGTTGGCGACCAGCCCGATATGACCGTTGTTTCCGCCATCGCCGATGCCTCCGAGGCCTTGGGTGCCGCGCTCAAGGAGCGCCCGGACATGATACTGATGGATGTGTGCACCGAACACGATTCAAACGGCATCGTGGCGGCGGCGCGCATCAAGGAGCGGCTGCCCGAGTGTCGCATCATTATCATGACCGGCATGCCCGAGATCACCTTTGTCGATCAGGCCCGCGAGGCGGGCGTCGATAGCTTTGTGTACAAGAACGTCGGTATCGACGAGCTGTTCGCCGTGATGCGCTCCACGCTGGCGGGCTATTGCACGTTTCCCAAGCCGCCCGAGAGCATTTTTTCGGGCACGGCGGCACTCGACGATGTCGAGCTGTCGATTTTGCGCCTCGCCTGCGAGGGCAAGAGCCGTCGCGAGATTGCGGCCGAGCTGTTTATGAGTGAGGGCACCATCAAGCGCCGCATTTCGGAGATCCTGAGCAAGACCGGCTACGATAACATCATGCGTCTTGCCGTGCATGCGGTGACCGAAGGCAGTATCGTTCCCAACATGGAGCGCTAACGCTCGTTGCGTATCGGCATAAAGCGGCGGGGCCGCAGGAGTATCTCCTGCGGCCCCGCCTGACATGTGCGCGGATGTGTCCGCCAATCCGCGGCTGATGTTACGTGCCGCTACGCGATGGTTGCGCTGTAGGAGGCGACGTCCTCGTAGGAATCGGTCAGGTAGGCGTCGATGCCGATGGTCGTGTTGACGAGGTCGTCAAGGCTATCGAGCGTGCCCTTCGAGAAGGTGAATTCCTCGGTGGCGTTGGTGCCGGGCATCAGGTGAGCCGAGAACCAGGGTTCCTTCATGGTGCCGTTGACGTTGGTCTTGCCGGAAGGAGCGTAGAAGGTCAGGTCCTTGTCGCTCTTGTTGGTGATGTTGACGACAAAGCCGATGTCGCCCCAGTCGTCCTTGAACTTCTCGGTGATGGTGATGGTGCACAGATCGTCATCGGCGACGGTGACGGCGGGGGAGATTTCGGCACTCTGGACATCGTCGTCTTCGACGGCCTCATCGATCTCCTCTTCCTTCTCGGCCGCCTCGCGATCCTTCTTCACCGTACCGGACAGGTCCTTGTCGGACTTGGTAAAGACAAGATTGCCGTCATCTTCTTCGAGGATGAGTTTGCCGTCCTTGAGCTTCATGTCATGCGACTCGTCTTCGGCGGTGATGGTTACAGTGGTGGCGTCCTTTGCCTCCCATTTAAGGTCCATGACTTCAAGGAACAGGTCGAGGGCGCCTGTGCCGTCCTCATCGAGAATCAGGACGCAGTGGACACCCCAATCCTCGAGCATCTTCATGTACTCATCGGTCAGCTCTTCGCCCTCCAGGGTTCCACCCGAGAGTTCCCAGCTGCCGACGAAGTTGGCCTTGGGGTCTTTGCCGCCGCCGCTGCAGCCCGTCAGGGCAAAGGCGAGCGCCAGGACGCATGTCAGAAATGCGAGTACGGACCTTTTGAACGTTGTCTTCATGGTGTCCTCCTTTATCGAACGAAACCCATAGAAGCAAATGCGGGGGTGGCGGACCCCCGCCAATTACCAGATAGAGGGGTTAGGGCCTGGGCGTTCCGCAGTTGCTGCAGAACTTGCCGCCGTTTTCGCTACCGCAGTTGGGGCAGAACCACTTGGCCGGTGCCGGGGCGGGTGCGGGGCTGCCGCATTCCGAGCAGAACTTGCCAGTGTTGGTGGCGCCGCAGCTGCAGGTCCATGCGCCGGCCGCGGGGGCAGCGGCAGGAGCCGGTGCGGGGGCTGTCTCTTATACACATCTGACGCTG
>UQNU01000006.1 GCA_900542555.1 uncultured Collinsella sp. | reverse complement strand
AGATGACGTCGAGTCTCGTGGGCTCGGAGATGTGTATAAGAGACAGAGCTTACACCATGCGATTTCATTATAGAGGTAGGCGCGGCGTGCATCATCCTCCGACAAATTACCCAGCTTCTCTTCAAAACCTTGAATATCAGCTTTAAGCTTGTCGGCATCGACGGTCGCCAAATCGCAAGCGCGCTCGGCGAGAACGGTCACGACATCGTCCGCAAGCTGGGCATAGCCGCCGGCCACGGCAAACGTGTGGTCGACAGTGCCCATGGCCTTATCGGAAACGCGAACGTAACCGCGGTCGATCGTGCAGATCTCGCTGGAGTGAGCAGGCAGAACGCCAAACTCGCCATCCGTGGACGGAATCGACACAAACGCAGCGTCGCCCTCATAGGCGCAGCTCACGGGGCACACGATGCGGATACGCATAACCTACTTCTCCCCCATCTTGCGGGCGCGCTCGCGCACGTCCTCAATCGTGGAAGCATAGCGGAAAGCCTGCTCGGGCAGATCATCGGCCTTGCCGTCGACAATCTCGGCGAAAGAGCGGACGGTATCCTCGACGCGGACGTAGACACCGGGGTTGCCGGTGAACTTCTCGGCGACGTGGAAGGACTGCGAGAGGAACTGCTGAATCTTACGGGCACGGTTGACCGTAAGGCGCTGCTCCTCGGACAGCTCGTCCATACCCAGAATGGCGATGATGTCCTGAAGGTCGGAGTACTCCTGCAGGAGCTCCTGGACCTTGACGGCGACACGGTAGTGCTCCTCGCCGACGATCGAGGGATCGAGAGCGTCGGAGGAAGACGCAAGCGGGTCGATAGCCGGGAACAGGCCGAGCGACGAAATACTACGCGAAAGAACCGTGGTGGCGTCGAGGTGCGTAAACGTCGTGGCAGGCGCCGGGTCGGTCAGGTCGTCTGCGGGGACGTAGACAGCCTGGACGGAGGTAATGGAGCCCGTCTTGGTCGAGGTAATGCGCTCCTGGAGGTCGCCCATCTCGGTTGCCAGCGTGGGCTGGTAACCAACGGCGGACGGCATACGGCCCAGCAGTGCGGAAACCTCGGAACCTGCCTGGGAGAAGCGGAAGATGTTGTCGATGAACAGCAGAACGTCCTGGCCACGATCACGGAAATACTCAGCGGTGGTAAGGCCGGCCAGACCGATGCGCAGACGCGCTCCGGGCGGCTCGTTCATCTGACCATAGACCAAGCAGGTCTTGTCGATAACGCCAGACTCGCTCATCTCGAGGAACAGGTCGGTGCCCTCGCGGGTACGCTCGCCGACGCCGGTGAACACCGAGGTGCCGCCGTGCTCCTGGGCGAGGTTGTTGATGAGCTCCTGGATCAGAACGGTCTTGCCGACGCCGGCGCCGCCGAACAGACCTGTCTTGCCGCCGCGGATGTAGGGCTCGAGCAGGTCGACGGCCTTGATGCCGGTCTCGAAGATCTCGGTCTTGGTGGTGAGCTCGTCGAAACGGGGCGCTGCATGGTGGATGGGGTAGAACTCCTCCACCTCGGGCATGGGCTTGCCGTCGACGGGCTTGCCCATGACGTTCCAAATGCGGCCGAGCGTCTTGGGACCAACGGGCATCTTCATGGGCTCACCGGTATCGGTGGCGATGAGGCCGCGCTGCAGGCCGTCGGTCGAGGACATGGCGACCGTGCGGACGACGCCGCCCGGAAGCTGGCTCTCGACCTCGAGGATCGTGCTCAGATGACCGATCGGGGTCTCGGCCTCGACCGTGAGCGCGTTGTAGATCGGGGGCACCGCGCCGTCAAACTTGACGTCGACGACAGGGCCGATGATTCGCACGATGCGACCATCACCGGCAGTCGTCTTCTTGGTGGCTTCCTCGACCGCAAGCTTTACGGTGTTATTAGCCATTACTGTTCCTCCAATGCTGAGGCTCCGCCGACGATCTCGTTAATCTCGGTCGTGATCGAAGCCTGGCGCACGCGACTATACGTGCGGGTAAGGGTCGAGATGATCGCGGTGGCGTTTTCCGTCGCGGAGTGCATGGCCTTGCGGCGTGCACCCTGCTCGGCAGCCGCCGAATCGATCAGGGCCTGGTAGATGACCGTCAGGATATAAGACGGCACAAGCTTGCCGAGAACATGCTCGGGAGAGGGCACGAACTCGAACGTGGACGAGATGCGCTTAGGGGCGTCGGTCTCGTTCTTACGCGGACCGTGGGCCATAGCGATCATCTCGGGGTCGAGCGGCAACAGATGCTCGACGCGAAGCTCCTGATCCACGCGGTTCTTGGCGTGGTGGTAGACAAGCTCGACACGGTCAAGCTCACCGGCACGATACGCATCGCAGATATGAGAGGAGATCATGCGGGCCTGATTGAAATCGGGCTCAGAGGAGTTGCCCTCAAAGTGCATGACAACGTTTGCGCGGTCACGGAAATACGTGGCCGGCTTACGCCCGCACGCGATGATCTCGCATTCGATGCCGTCGTTCGCCCAAGAAGCGGCGAGCTTTTCGGCCGTGCGCTCCACCGTCGTATTGAAACCGCCGGCAAGGCCGCGGTCCGAGGCAATAACGACAATCAGGCCATGCTTGATGCTCTCATGCTTCTGCAGCATGGGATCGGTGCCCGAACAGGAGGCGTCGCCGGCGACCGTCAACATGACGTCGGTCAGCGCCTCCTTATAGGGCTCGGCCTGCTTGGAGCGATCGAGGGCACGACGAATCTTGGCCGTAGAGACCATCTCCATCGTGCGCGTGATCTGCTTGGTCGTGGTAACCGAGGAGATTCGCTTCTTAATGTCGCGAAGGTTGGCCATGGGGCTTAGTTCTCCTCTGATCCAGAAACATCCGAATGGTGCTTGGCCATGAACTGCTGCTTGAAGTCGCCGATGACGCGCAAGAGCTCAGCCTTGGTGTCATCATCGATCTTCTTGGCGCGAACCTTGTCGAGCAGCGAGCCAAAGCCATTGTCCATGTACTCGATGAGCTCGGCACGGAAAGGCAGCACGTCGGCGATCTCCAGGTCATCCAGGAAGCCCTCGTTGCCAGCGAACAGCGTAACGATCTGCTCGCCAACCTCAAACGGCTTGTAACGCGGCTGCTTCAGGAGCTCGGTCATGCGAGCACCGTGGGTCAGCTGCTTCTGAGTAGCCTCGTCGAGGTCGGAGCCGAACTGCGTAAAGCCAGCGAGCTCCTGATAGGAAGCGAGGTCCAGACGGAGGTTGCCGGCGACCTGCTTCATGGCCTTGGTCTGCGCATCGCCACCGACGCGGGACACGGAGATACCCACGTCGACTGCCGGGCGCTGACCCTGGAAGAAGAGCTCGGACTGCAGGTAGATCTGACCATCGGTAATGGAAATGACGTTGGTCGGAATGTAGGCCGAGACGTCGCCGTCCTGGGTCTCGATGATCGGCAGTGCCGTCATGGAGCCGTAACCGTTCTTCTTGGACATCTTGACGGCACGCTCGAGCAGACGAGAGTGCAGGTAGAAGATGTCGCCAGGATAGGCCTCGCGTCCGGGCGGACGATGCAGCGTCAGCGACATCTGACGGTAGGCCACAGCCTGCTTGGACAGGTCGTCGTAGATGACGAGCACGTGGCCGCCAGGGTTGGTCTCGCTGGCGGGCTTGCCGTCCTCGCCGTTGTACATAAAGAACTCGCCAATAGCGGCACCGGCCATAGGCGCGATGTACTGCATAGGGGCTGAATCGGCAGCAGTGGCCGAAACGATGATGGTGTAGTCGAGCGCACCGTGCTGAGCGAGGGTCTCGCGGATGTTGGCGACCGTGGAGGCCTTCTGGCCGATGGCGACATAGATGCAGACCATGCCCTTGCCGCGCTGGTTGAGGATAGCGTCGATGGCGATGGCGGTCTTACCGGTCTTACGGTCACCGATGATGAGCTCACGCTGACCGCGGCCAATAGGCACCATGGAGTCGATAGCGAGCAGACCGGTCTGAACCGGCTCGCACACCGGGGTACGATCGATGACGCCGGGAGCCTTGAACTCGATGGGGCGACGGTGCGTAGCGACGATGTCGCCCAGGCCGTCGATGGGCTGGCCGAGCGGATTGACGACGCGGCCGAGCATGGCACGGCTCACGGGGATATCCATAACGCGGCCAGTGGTGCGGCACTCGTCGCCTTCCTTGATGGAGTCGACGGCACCGAACAGAACGGCGCCGACCTCGTCACGGTCAAGGTTCTGGGCAAGGCCGAAGACGGTCTCACCGGTATCGGAGCTCTTGAACTCCAGAAGCTCGCCTGCCATGGCGCTCTTGAGGCCGGAGACGCGCGCGATGCCGTCGCCTACCTCATCGACCGTTGAAACCTCATGCGTATCGACCGTCGCGGAGAGGCTCGTGAGCTGCTCCTGCAGTTTCTTGGCGATATCCTGGGCATTGAGGGTTTCGGACATTAGGCTTCACCTCCGTACGAATTAGCAGAGTTTGCGAGGGTCTCCTGCGCGATGCGCAGCTGCGTCTTGACGGAAATGTCACGACGCTCGCCGCGGGCCTCGAGCACCAGGCCGCCCACGATAGACGGGTCGACCTGCTCGATAAGGAATACCTTGCGGCCGAAGTCCTGCTCGCATTTCTTAGTGATGGTTTGACGCAGCTCGTCGTCGAGCGGGATCGCCGTGGTGACGGTCACGCCCACTACATCCTCGTCTTCCTCGGCAACATACTTAAAGGCAGCTGCCACCTTGGGAAGAAGGTCGAGCTGGTCGCGCTTGGACATGGTGTCGAGCACGGCGATAATCTCGGGGCTGGCAGAAGCCAAGCGCTCGATCATCTCGAGGTCCTCAAACACATGGTCCTCGGCCTTAGCGGCTTCCAGAAGGGAGCGCGCGTAGGTCTCGAGCACCTTGTCCTGATAGCGGCTAGTCGGCATTCAGGCTACCTGCTTCCTGGATGTAGCGCTCGATGAGCTTCTTCTGCTCGGCATCGTCCTCGAGTGCCTCGCCCACGATCTTGGTGGCGACGGCAACGGACAGGTCGGCGATGGAGCTCGCGGCACCGGCGTAGATGGACTTGCGCTCGTCCTCGACGGTCGTATGGGCCTTGGCGATGATCTCCTCGGCCTCCTTGTGAGCAGCCTCGATGATACGGGCACGCTCGGACTCGGCGTCCTTACGGGCCTCGAGAACGATGTCGGCAGCCTGACGACGGGCGTCGGTGACGATCGAGTCGGACTCAGCGCGCTTGGCGATAGCCTCCTGCTTGGTCTTCTCGGCCTCGTCGAGGCTCTCCTCGATCTTCTTGCCGCGCTCCTCCATGGTTTTCATGATGCCCGGCAGGGCGACCTTGGCCAGCACGATCCAGATAATCAGGAAGGCGATAAGCGCCGGGATGAACTCCGCCATCTTAGGGATGAGGATGTCCGCACCGGCGGCGCCGTCCTCGGCGAACGCGGAAACCGGCATGAGCAGCGCGGCCGCGGACGCGGAGAGTGCGATCGCGCTCTTCTGGGATGAAAGATTCATACTTGACGCTCCGTGCTATTTAACGATCAGCGCGACAACGAAGCCGATCAGAGCCAGAGCCTCGCCGAAAGCGGAGCCCATGATGAAGACGGTGAACACGCGGCCCTGGACCTCAGGCTGACGGGCCATAGCACCCGTAGCACCCAGAGCAGACAGGCCGATAGCAAGACCAGCGCCGATAACACCGAGACCGTAACCGATAACTCCCACGATTCCTCCTTTGTCGTGCGTGTCTTATTTCACGCAGGATAACCTTTTTATAACTGCCGGGCTCCATGGGTACGGGCACCGGCGGTTTAACGAATTGCCTTACCTTTAAGGCACGAACGGAAGACTACTCCTCCTCCGCGACCTCCTCTGCCTCGGAGACATACACGGCGGTAAGGACCGTGAAGACGTAAGCCTGGATGGCGCCGACCACAAGCTCGATCGCATAGATCAGGATGAGGATGGCAAGCCAGGCCAGCGAAGGCAGGGCGCCGACGGCGTGGGCCGCGGAAACCTGCTGAAGCAGCGGCTGCATGAACATGCTCGCCATGATGGCGAACGAGCCCATGACCACGTGTCCTGCGAACATGTTGCAGAACAGACGGACGGCAAGCGTGATGAGGCGCAGGAAGGTCGAGAAAAGCTCGACGACCCACACGAGCACGTTCATCGGGAAGCTCACGCCCTGCGGGGCGAGGCTCTTGATGTAGCCGATCACGCCGTGAGCCTTGCATCCGTAGTAGATGAAGTACACGAAGGCGAAAATGGCGAGTGCGGCGGTGGAGCCGATTGCGCCGGTGCCGGGCTTCATTCCCGGGATCAGGCCGATCATGTTATTGATCAGGATGAACAGGAAAAGCGAGCACAGGAACGGGAAGTGCTTCTTCCAGTTCTCACCCACGACACCCTTGCCGATATCGTTCTCGACGTACTCGATGATGTACTCGAAACCGTTGACGAAGAAGCCCTTGGGAACCAGGGTCTGCTTCTTCTTGAACACGGCCAGGACGATCAGGAGCACGATCGTGGAGACGATCAGCCAAAACGAGTACTGCGTGATGCCGCAGCTCAGATCGCCCACGACAGGGGTGGAGCTGAACTCGCTGACCAGATGATTAATCTCATCAGGCAGCTTTTCAAAAATTTCCACGACTTACCTTTCGACCTCATGAGGATCTCGCAGCGCCTTGGCGACGCGAACCGCGCAGGCGGCCATAAAGGCCACGAAGCCGATCGCCTCGCCCAGGAGGAACATGCGAAATGCCTCTCCGAACAACACAAACACAACCAAGGTAAAGACGAGCAAGGCGATTGCCGAGACCGCCAGACTCACCATACCCTTGAGCATGTCCGCATTCTGTTTATCGTCAAGAACCGGCTTGAGCGTAAAGACAAAGGGAAGGAAGGCAATCGCGCCCGCGATGGCACCTGCAACGATAGCGAGCAGATCGGCTATCTGAAACACTGGCGTCCTCACTTTCCTTTTTTATCGCCTCACAGGACAGTTCCCGCCAAACATTGGTGACTATTGTACGAGCCAATCGCTAAAGTACAACCGAAAAAGCATCGGTTAATACGCACCTGTTCGTTTTCTTAAGACCTTCTTTATGCCGCAGGTACGGTAATACGTTTTTCTCGAACCCTGCAGGGCAAAACGTCCGTTAACAGGAGTGCGCGCGGTCGTCTTTTGCTCGCCCGCGCGCACCATTTCTTCGTATTTTCGACGTTAGCCGGTATGGCCCAGAGATTACAGCGTGCCGTAGATGCGGTCGCCGGCGTCGCCCAGGCCGGGAACGATGTAGGCAGCCTCGTTGAGATGGTCGTCGATGGCGCAGGTATAGATATGCACATCAGGATCCTTTTCGGTCAGTGACTTGAGGCCCTCGGGCGCGGCGACGATGCACAGCATGCGGATATCCTTGACACCGCGCTCGCGCAGGTAGCTGATGGCCATCTCGGCCGAACCGCCCGTGGCGAGCATGGGGTCGACAACCAGGCAGATGCGCTGGTCGATATCCTTGGGCATCTTGCAGTAATACTCATGCGGCTCGTGGGTGACCTCGTCGCGCTCCATACCGATGTGGCCCACGCGAGCGGAGGGTACCAAGTCGTGGATGCCATCGACCATGCCAAGGCCTGCACGCAGGATGGGAACGATGGCGAGCTTTTTGCCGGCAAGCTGCTTAAACGTTGCGGTGGTGATGGGGGTCTCGACTTCGACGTCTTCCATGGGCAGGTCGCGCATGGCCTCGTAGCCGTCAAAAAGTGCGAGCTCGCGCACGAGCTGGCGGAACTGGTTGGTGCCGGTGTTTTTGTCGCGCAGGATCGACAGCTTGTGCTGGACGAGCGGGTGATCGACAAGCGTCACACGGGACACATCGTAGGTGACGGTCATGGGTTGATTGCCCCTTTCGTTGCGGCCGCAAAACGGCCTTGCTGACAAGGCGCGCAGCAATGTTGCCGCCGCACGCCATGCATAAGTTTAGCGGTTTGTTGTATCGAGCAGCCCATCGCAGCCCTACTGTGCGGTACTGAGCGAGCGCTTGACTGCATCACGCCAGCCCGCAAGGTTTTGCTCGCGACGCTCGGCGGACATATGGGGAAGGAAGGTCCTAACGATCTGGGCATTTTGCTCCAGCTCTTCCAGGTCTTCCCAATAGCCGACGGCAAGCCCCGCCAAGTACGCGGCACCGATTGCCGTGGTCTCCACCGTCTCGCATTGCAGCACGGGGATATCCAGCAGGTCGGCCTGGAATTGCATGATGAACTCGTTGCGTGAGGCGCCGCCATCGACGGACAGGCGCTCAATCGAAAGTCCCACGTCCTGCTCCATGGCGCGCAGCACGTCATAACTCTGGTAGGCCATGGACTCGCAGGCCGCACGCACAATGGTCGCGCGACTCGAGGCACCGGTCAGGCCGCACACGATACCGCGGGCACGCGGGTCCCACCAGGGAGCGCCCAGGCCAGCGAAGGCGGGGACGAAGTAGCAGCCCTCGTTGTCGTTGATCGAAGCGGCGAGTTGCGCGGACTCGCTCACACTCGAGATGATGCCCATGTTGTTGCGCAGCCAGTTCATGGTTGAGCCGGCGGCAAAGATAGAACCCTCGAGCGCATAGCTGATCTTGCCGTCCGCGGCGATACCGATCGTGGAGACCAGACCGTTCTTGGATTCGACGACCTCGTCGCCGGTGTTCATGAGCATAAAGCAACCCGTGCCATAGGTGTTTTTGGTCTGGCCGGGATGGAAGCAGCAGTGGCCGAACAGCGACGCCTGCTGATCGCCCGCCACGCCCATGATGGGCGGCATGTTGGTCATGATGTCGCTCGCGACGCGGCCGTAGTCGCCCGAGCTCCAACGAACCTCGGGCATCATGGAACGTGGAACGTCAAAGAGCGCCAGCAGGTCGTCGTCCCAATCGAGCGTATGGATATTAAAGAGTGCCGTGCGGCTGGCATTGGTGTAGTCGGTGGCAAAGACCTGGCCGCCGGTGAGGTTGTAGATGAGCCAGGTGTCGATGGTGCCAAACATGAGGTCGCCCGCCGCCGCGCTCTCGCGTGCGCCGTCGACGTTGTCGAGAATCCACTGCACCTTGGAGGCCGAGAAATACGGGTCAAGCGTGAGTCCCGTGCGGGAGCGCACCAGCTCCTCGCAACCCTGTTCAACCAACGCGTCGATCGCCGGCGCGGTACGGCGGCACTGCCATACGATGGCGTTATAGATGGGCTGGCCGCTCACGCGGTCCCAGACCACCGTGGTCTCGCGCTGGTTGGAGATGCCGATGGCGGCGATGCGGTCAGAATGGATGCCGCTCTTAAACTGAACCTCCATCATGACGGCAATCTGGCTGGCAAGGACCGTCATGGGGTCTTGCTCTACCCAACCGGGACGCGGAAAACTCGTTTTGACGCTGCGACGTGCCTGCGCGACGATGCATCCGTACTCGTCGACGATGGTCGCAAGTACCGAAGTGGTGCCGCAGTCGAGCGCCATGATGTAGGAACCGCCAAAGTTAAACGAGGCATCTTCCATGCCCAGGCTGCCCAGATTCAACGACATCGCTTACACCTTTCTATTGCATCGGGTCGGACAGGACCCGTTCGATCTCTGATGCGGGAAGTGCGCCTTGGCGCAGGATCTGGAGCCCGCCGTGCTGGAACGACACGATGGTCGAGGCGTCGCGACACGGGGTCTCACCGGCGTCGACGGCAACATCGACCCCCTCCAGGATGCGACCCTCGACGGCGGCAAAGCTTGCCGGCGAAGGCGCGCCGTGCGTGTTGGCGCTCGTGCAGGCAAGGGGACTGCCGCAGGCGCGGATGAGCGTTTGGACCACGGGAGAGGCCGAAGCGCGCAGGGCCACGGTGTCGTCGGCAGCGCGCATAAAGGTCGGCACGCAGGGGGCTGCCTTGACCACGATAGTCAGGGCTCCCGGCCAGCATCGTCGCGCGAGTACGCGGGCATCTTCCGGGATATCCACGCCATAGCGGTCGAGTGCTTCGACGCCATCGACCAGCCAAGCGACGGTTTGCGTGAGCTCACGTTGCTTGAGAGTGAAGATACGGCGATAGCCGGTGCCGAGCGCAGGAACTGCGGCGCCATTGACGGCAGCCTGCGGATCGCGCGGCCACGATGGGAATTCGCTTGTATCTTGGGGCACGGCGTCCGAGAAGGCGTTGACTGCCACGGCAACACCGTAGACGGTCTCGGTCGGAATCAAGGCCAGGCCGCCGCGGCCGAGCACCTCGGCCGTGCGCTCGACGGCAAGCCGATGCGGCTCGCGCGTTCCCTCGTATACCCGATAGACCGTCTGCATGTGTATGCCAGCCCCTTACGCTCCGGTGCAAGTTTGTTTACTGTGGGGCATTCTCGCACGAAACATTCAACCTATTTGCCCAGAGCGCATGTTGGTTTGGTGAGCGGCTCTAGTAGTCGGTGAAAGTGAGGGGGTTATTGGACTGCGACGAACTTCTTTGGCCTGCCGGCGTGGCGTTTTTGGGCGGCGTAGCGCTCGATGCTGTCTATCGTTATCATCCGACGGCCGTCGACAAGTTCAACATCGAGCTTTCCGGCTTTGACCAGAGCGGTAATCCGCGGAGCGGAGACTTTGAGGTCCAGCGCCGCGTCTTTAAATGTTCGGCACGCCGCTTCCCGAGCGTCCTCGTAGTCGATTTCGACTGAAAGGGCCACGACCTCGGCCGAACGTTCGTACCCTGCCGGAGTCAAACCGTTGTTGAGGTCGTCGGCCAAAAACGCCATCAGCGCCTCGGTGGCATGGGCAATCGCTTCTTCGCGCGTATCGCCATCGGCAAAAGCGCCGGGAATCTGCGGGAAGCTGGCGCAGTACCCGTCGTCTTCTTTTATGAGAACGCAGTCATAGGTAAATCGCTGCCTCATTTTGCCTCCAACTACCATCCAGCTTGGCGACGAATACTTGCCCACGTGCCCTTCTTTGGTCGATCACCACCAGAGCCGTTCACGGTGACAACACGGTCGCCAGAAACATACTTAGCATGACTACCGACTTGCGCGACCTTCACGAATCCATCGTGCTTGAGTAGGGCAATGATTTCCCGAAAGGTAGGAGGTTGCATGGGCCGACCTCTTTCAGCCGTCCTAATTATAAACTAGTTTATAATTTTTGCTAACCAGTTAATAAATATTACTGGCGCTGTTTGGGCTGAGTGACGATGGCTCGGACGATGCGGGGGCGATCGGTGAGGTCGCGGACGATGCGCACGTCCGACAGACCCGCTTGACGACAGAGCTCGGCCGCGGCATCGAGGGCGCCCTCGTAGAGCTCGCAGGCAAACAGGCCGCCGGCGCGCAACATGTAGGGCGCCGCGTTGAGCAGGCGGCGGAAGATATCGAGGCCGTCGGCACCGCCCTCGAGCGCCAGATCGGGCTCAAAGTCCTTGACCTCGTGCGGCAGCGAGCGCATGACGCCGGTCGGGATGTAAGGTGGGTTGGAGACGAGCACGTCAAAGGTGCCCCACTCTTCGCGGGGAATGGAACTCACCAGGTTGGTGAGGCTAAAGGTAACCTCATCTGCCGTGAGGCCGAGGGCGTCGCGGTTTTTGGTGGCCAGATCGATGGCGCGCGGCTCGATATCGGTGGCGGTGCAGGTAACGTGACCGCGGCGCTCCCAGGCAAGGGAGAGCGAAATGCAGCCCGTGCCGCAGCCGACCTCGAGAACGCGGGCGATGCGGGGCTCGGCTGGGGCAGGCGAAGCGGCATCCTGAGCTGAAGCCGTCTCCTGGTCGGCACCCTCGATGGCGATGCCGTATTCGTCGAGCTCGGACTCGGCGGCTTCCGCGACTTCGGCTTCTGCTGCCTGCGCGGCGGCTTCCTCGGCCTCGCGGTCGGCCAGCTCCTCGGCATAGGCACGGCTGCCGAGCACGTCGCTACCCAGCGCAGCCTCATCGGCGGCCGTCAGGTTGGCGGCACGGCGCTCGGCGGTCGCGCGTTCGTCTGCCAGCGCGGCCTCAGCCTTGCGTGCCTCCTCGACCTCATCGTTCCAAGGCAGCTCAACACGCTGACGGGCAGCAGCCTCGGGGCTCAGCACCTCGGCATCCAGATAATTGAGGACTTCCTCGACGAGCATCTCGGTCTCGGGGCGAGGAATGAGCACACCGGGGGCGCACGCGACGTCGATCATGCGAAACTGCGTGCTGCCCGTGATGTATTGCAGCGGCTCGCCCTTAGCGCGGCGGACAACGGCCGCATGCATGGTCTCGAGCTGGGCCGCGTTAAGCGTCTCGTCCATACGCATATATAGGTCAATGCGCGCCAGGCCCGTGGCGGCGCACAGCAGCCACTCGGCAGAAAGACGGGGGTGCTCCTCGCCGCGCTCGGCCAGGTACTCCTTGGTCCACTCGAGACAACGCTTGATGGTCCAAATCTCGTTTGCCATGGGGCCCTCCCCTCTTAAGCGCCGGACGGCGCGCGAATGTCGGAGCAGATTGTAAGCGAGGCTAGCGCTTGGCAAGGGGCGATTGAAGGCGATTATCGAGAATCAGCCCAGAATTTTGCTTGAATCGCAATCGAAGTGTTCATTCGTCGACGTCTAAATCTGCATCCGTCAAGCTTTTGGCAAGGTTGCCCCAAAACTGACCAATATCTAACCAAGAACTTGCCACATCGCTTGACGCACGACCCATCAAAAATCGCCCCGCGACTTCTTGAACGATTTTTCGAGCAATATTTTCAATATCAGATGAAGACTGTTAATTACTTTGAGCAGGTAGACAGCTTAATTTCTAACAAAGCAGATTAAATAAACTCGAAAAGTATTTTACTCAACCCAGTCATTTAAGAACGTCCCCAATGACTACATCTAAGGCGCCACAGGTTGAGCATACCGCATCCGGAGCAAGGCAACGCCGCAGGCAGAGGACGGACAGCGAGCGACGTCCAGAGCGAACAAGTTGGCATGAAAAAGGCAAGGCATAGACCTTCTGGTCATGCCTTGCCTTTTGAATGACAAATTGTCGCTCTGGGCGGCGCGCAGCGTCAAGCCGTTACGCGGTTTGGCAAAACCGCGTAACCCACTACACAGCCTGTGCCAGCTTCTCGGCTCGCTCGGCGGCGGCGAGCGCCTCGATGACGGTGCCGAGCTGATCGCCCAGAAGGACGCCGTTGTAGGTGGAGTTGAAACCGATGCGGTGATCGGTCACGCGGTCCTGGGGCTGGTTGTAGGTACGGATTTTCTCGGAACGGTTGCCGTGGCCGATCTGGCTCTGGCGCTCGGCACCAAGCTCTGCCTGCTGCTTCTCGAGCTCCATCTCGTACAGACGGGCGCGCAGCATCTGCATGCATACCTCGCGGTTCTGGATCTGGGAGCGCTGCTCCTGCGACTGCACCACGGTGTTGGTGGGCAGGTGGGTGATGCGCACGGCGGAGTAGGTGGTGTTAACGCACTGACCGCCAGGGCCCGAAGCGCAGTAAGTGTCGATGCGCAGGTCGGACTGGTTGATCTGGACGTCAATCTCCTCGGCCTCGGGAAGCACGGCGACGGTAGCCGTTGAAGTCTGAATGCGGCCCTGGGACTCGGTCTTGGGGACGCGCTGGACGCGGTGCACGCCGGACTCAAACTTCATGACGGAGTAGACGCGGTCGCCCTCGACCTTGAACTCGATGGACTTAAAGCCGCCTGCCTCGCTAGGGCTGGAGTCGAGCACGGTGGTCTTCCAGCCGCGCGACTCGCAGAAGCGCTGATACATCTTGTAGAGGTCGCCGGCAAAGATGGCCGCCTCGTCGCCACCGGCGGCGGAGCGAATCTCGACGATGGTGTTCTTGTCGTCGTTGGGGTCGCTCGGGATGAGCATGTACTTGATGTCTTCCTCGAGCTGCGGAAGCTTTTCCTCGTTCTCGGAGATGTCCATCTGGAGCATCTCCTTCTCGTCCGCATCGCTGGTGTCGCGGAGCATCTCCTTGGCGGCCTCGATGTCATCGAGCGCGCCGATGTACTCGCGCGAGGCAGCAATGAGGTCGGACTGGTGTGCGTACTCCTTGTTGAGACGCGTGAACTCCTTGATGTCGGAGGCGACGGCCGGGTCGGAAAGCTTCTTCTCGAGCTCCTCGTAGGCCTTGATAATCTTTTCGAGCTTGTCGCGCATGGCGGGACTCCTTTATGAGCGTGAAGGCGAAAATCGGCAGAGTTGATGGGGCGCGCGGCGCCACTGCGGGGGTAAGCCCAGCTAGAACATGTCGATCTTCAGATACATGCGCATCCCTTCGCGTATGGGGTACATAGTTGCGGTCTAACCCATACATGATAGCGTGCGCAGGCAAACCTGCATATAACCCGCACGGATTGATTGGTGCAAACAAACCTGACCCCATTGCACCAAGGGCTTGCTTTTTGGCTAGAGCGTGTGGAGCAGGGCGATGAGGAAGCGGATGCCCTGGAGGTAGGCGCGGCGGGTGATGCGCTCGTTGGTGCCGTGGACACCGCGCTCGCACTCGTCATCGTCTACCACAAAGGCCGAGAAGCGAATGCACTCAGGGCAAATGTGCTGGTAGTTGGCAGCGTCGGTCGCACCGATCACGGTCGAGGGCACAATTGCCACTGGCTCGAATGATCCGTTTTCCTCCGCCCCCTTTGGGTCGCGGAAGTAGCGGGCGGCAATGGCGCGAACGGTCTCGAGCCCCGGTCCACCGACACGCGGAGACGGCGAAGGCTCGGAGCTGCCGGGGCCGAGTTCGACCTCCACGCGCCCGGCGAGGCCCGCCGCGGCAACGACCTCGCGGCAGCGCGCCACAACGTCGGCCACGCTCGTGCCCTCGAGAATGCGGAAATTGATATTGGCCCACATATCCTGCGGCATTACGTTGGCGCCGGTGCTGCCACCCTCGATCTGCGTGGGCGCGCAGGTGGTCGTCACCAGCGGATAGAGCTTCTTGCTGGCGGGGCACTCGCGCACGATGGTGTCCTTGTTGGAGGCAATCTCGTCGGCCGTGTAAAGCCCCAGCTCGACGAGCTGTGCGGCAAGCAGGTCCGTGACGCGCGTCGGCCATTCGATATCGCAGATTGCGGTGATGGCACGGCTCAGCACCTCGAGCGATGTGCCGCCGTAGGGGTTGGACGAATGCCCGCCCCCACTCTTCGTCTTGAGCACAATATCGGCGTAGCCCTTCTCCGCGAGGTCGGCATGCATAAGCCAGCCCTCGCCCGCGCCGTACTCGGCAGCTGGAACGATGCGGTAGTCACCCTCGTCGATCAGGTACTCAAGCTCAATGCCGCGCTCCTCGAGCGCGCGGCCAATGGCGCCTGCGCCATACTGCGTAGTCTCCTCATCCTGGCCAAAGGCCAGGAGCAGCGTGCGCTCGTGCTGCCAACCGTGCGCCAGCGCATACTCAACCGCCTCGAGAATGCCTGCGACCTGGTCTTTCATATCGATGGCGCCGCGACCCCAAATGTAGGTGTCGTCTACATGCCCGCTAAAGGGGGCGTACGTCCAGTCGTCCTCGGTACCCGGCACCACGGGGACCACGTCCATGTGACCCATGAGCACAACGGGCTTGAGTGCGGGGTCGGAGCCGGAAAGCGTCACCAGCAACGAATGATCGATGAGCTCGACCTTACCCGCCGTAAATACGTGCGGCCAAGCCTGCTGCATATACGCGCGCAGGTCGTCGAACGGCTGCCAGTCCACCGCCTCGGCATCCATACTCGAGATGGTCGGAAACGACAGCACGCGACCCAAGCGCTCGCACGCGCCAGCCTCGTCTATATCGGCAAAATCGTCCTCATGCGCAAAGAAGCGCCAAACCTCGGCCATGACATCCTTTCGATTGTGATGACGAGGGCCGCCCCACCGGAGCGGCCCTGCCACATAAGCGTTTGCGGTCGGTTATTTGTCCTCGAGATAACGCGAGAGGAACTCGCGAGTGCGCTGGTGCTTGGGGTTGCCGAAGAGCTCGGCCGGCGCGGCGTCCTCGAGCACCACGCCCTTGTCCATAAAGACCACGCGGTCGGACACCGTGCGGGCAAAAGCCATCTCGTGCGTGACGACGACCATGGTCATGCCTGCGGCAGCGAGCTTGCGCATGACCTCGAGCACTTCTCCCACGATCTCGGGGTCGAGCGCGGAGGTCGGCTCGTCGAACAGCATGATCTGCGGATTCATGCACAGGGCACGAGCGATGGCCACGCGCTGTTTTTGACCACCGGACAGGCGGCCCACGGCGGCATGCGCGAACTTCTCGAGTCCCACGCTGGTCAGGTGCTCCATCGCGACCTTCTCGGCCTCGGCCTTGCTCATCTTTTTGAGCGTGACGGGCGCGAGCGTGCAGTTGTCGAGCACATCCATGTTGTTGAACAAGTTAAAGCCCTGGAACACCATGCCGATGTCCTCGCGGAGTTTATTGATATTGCAGCGCTCGGCCGTAAGGTCCTGGCCGTGGAACCAGATGTGGCCCGCGTCCGGGGTCTCGAGCAGATTGAGGCAGCGCAGGAAGGTCGACTTGCCCGAGCCCGAGGCGCCGATAATGGTGACGACCTCGCCGGGGTTAACGGACAGGTCGATGCCCTTGAGTACCTCGAGCGAGCCGAAGCTCTTGCGCAGGCCCTCGACGCGGATGAGCGGCTCATTGGTCTGTGCGGCGGCCGCAACGCCGGTAGTGGCGGTATCTGCCATGATGATTCTCCTCGTCTTAAGCCTAGTTAGAGCTGCGCAGCGTGGCCGGAGCCTCGGCACCGAGCTTTTTGCCAAAGGCTTCGAGCAGGCGGCTCGCCACGAGCGTCAGGATCAGGTAGACCACGAGCGCCACGCAGTAGACCTCCATCTGGCGGTAGTACACGCCGGCGACCGTGGTAGTAGCGTACATAAGGTCGAACACGCCGATGACCGAGAGCACCGACGAATCCTTGATGTTGATGATGAGCTCGTTGGTGAGCGCCGGAATCGCATTTTTAATGCCCTGGGGGAACACGACTTTGCGCATGGCCTGCCACTGCGACAGGCCCAGCGATCGCGCCGCCTCGGCTTGGCCGGGATCGATGGACTCGATGCCGCCGCGCAGGACCTCCATCATGTAGGCGGTGGAGTTGAGCGAGATGGTGACGAGGCCGGCGGTGAAGGTACTCCAGATCTGGTTGGCCTGGGCGGTCTCGAAGCCCATGCCGCGCAAAACGGTGAAGCCCGCGTAATAGATGAGTAGGCCCTGGACCATCATGGGCGTACCGCGCACGATGGTGGAATAGATGGTCGCAAAGCCGCGGCCGATACTCTTAAAGAAGCGCACCAGGTCGTTGTCCACGCGGTCGAAGGTCTGAATACGCAGGAACACAAAGAGCAGCGCCAGGAAGAATGCGATGACGGTGCCGAAGGTGGCAAGCGCGATGGTGATCTCGATGCCGCGGATAAAGAAGTCCCCGCTCTTGTAGGTCATGTAGACCAGGCTCGACAAAAAGTCGCTGGGGTTGGAGTCCGAGACAATGCTCACCTGCACCAGATCGATAAATGACATGACGCAGCGGTCGATAAAGAAAACTGCCGCGATGGCGACCACGACGTAGCTGCCTAAACGTGCTCCACGACGGAAACGCTCAGATGCGAACGGCGACGCCTCGCGATAGTCGCTCCAGTGCATAAGCTTGGTGACCAGCGCCGCCGCCGACACGACGAGCCACGCCCACAGGATCGCCCAAAGACAATCTTGGAAGATACCGGTGGGGGCCAAGAAGCTCAGCGGCGTGGGGTTGCGTTGGCTAAACGCCAGGCCGAGCGCCGCGATAACACTCGTGCCCAGGTATACATAACGGTGGTCGGCCTTGATAAAGGAGGCCAGGCGATTAATGGTTTTCATGCTGCCTCCCTATGCCGGCTGACGGTCGAGGCACGCGTCCCACATTTGGTCGCGCTCCTCTTGGCTAATGCCCTTGAGTGTCTTGTCGATGAGCTTAAGCAGCTTGTCCGAGCCCTTGCGGCAGCCGACGTTTGCCGCGACCTCCTGTTTAAAGCCCTCGCCCTCGGCAAATTGAATCGGCACGATACCCGGGTTTTGGGCCATATAGCCCTTCTCGTTCTCGGTGTTGTAGGTCACGGCGTCGCAGGTGCCCTGCAGCAGATTCGAAAACACCGTGGGGACCGAGTCGACCGGGTTCTTGTGGACAACGCCCGGGATCTCGTCGATGACGGTATCGAGCATGGTGTCCTTTTGGCCGAGCACCGTAGCGCCGCTAAAGTCGCTGAGCTTGGTCGCATTCTGGTAGGGCGAGCCCTCTTTTACGAACAGGCCAAAGTATCCAATGAAGTACGGATCGGAAAAGCCGACAGACTCCTCACGCTCGGGCGTGGCGCTCATGCCGGCGATGATGAGGTCGATCTGGCCGTTGTTGAGCGAATCGATAAGACCCGAGAAGCTCTGCTTGACGGCAACGGGCTCGCCACCGAGGGCCTTGCAGACGATCTTGGCGATCTGCACGTCGTAACCATCGGCATAGGCGCCCTGCACGTTGTCGATGGGGATGGTGTACTCGCTGGCTTCGGAGACCTGCCAGTTGTACGGGGCGTAGGCCGCCTCCATGCCAATGCGGATCTTATCCTTGCCGATCACGGAATCGGACAGGTCGTCGCGACCGCCGCCCGTCGTGGGCTGAACCACTTTGAGCGTGGACGGACGCTGACAGCCGGCGAGCGCGCCGGCGACGACGGAAGCGCTCGCAGCGAGAGCGCTACCCAAAAAGATGCGACGGCTGCATACCGGCTGTGGATGCGCGTCGCGTTGATGGGGAGAATGCATAATCTGCCTTCCCTGTTGAATCGTATGCTGACGACTTAACAGGATACCGCTCAGCGCTACCTCCAGCAAATGCATATATAAATGCATATATGCAAGTTTACGAACTGAAAACGATTCGTAGTCGTTGGGGACGCTCTTAAACGACTAGTCAAACAAGAACGTCCCCAACGACTAGGCATGAAAAAGGCAAGGCATAGACCTTCTGGTCATACCTTGCCTTTTGAATGACAAATTGTCGCTCTGGGTGGCGCGCAGCGTCGACCGGCCCGCCGTTCGTCAGAACGGCGGAACCTCTAGAGCAAAGTGACGCTAAAGCTGCGGACGTCCGTCTCGCCCGGCGCCAGCGTAATGGTGTTGGCCTTGTGCTCAAAAACGTCGTCCTCGGTGTCCATGGTGGTGTGACCGGTCCAAGGCTCGAGTGCCACAAACGGAGCGTCGTTGGCGGCAGACCACACGCCAATGTACTTAAAGCCCTCAAAGTCGATCTTGACGCCGTGGCCCGACTTGCGGCCGCGCAGCGTGAGCGTGGAGCCCGGAATATCGGTGAACATGATGGCATCGTTATCGAAGCTGCGGTGCGTGATGGGCAGCACGTCAGAGTTATCGGGCGCCTTGTAGCTGCCCTCAAACGTCATAAGACCGTCGGGCGTGATGATGGGGGCCTCGTTGGTCCAAGCCTCGGTAAATGCCAGCTCGTAATCCTCGAACGCCTCGTCCTCGGCACCGGGAGCAGGTACGTTAAATGCGGGGTGGCCGCCCACCGAGAACGGCAGGTCCACGTCGCCGGTATTGGTGACGGCAAAGGTCTGGGTAAGTGTGGCGTCACCAGTCAGGGCATAGGTCATGTTGAGCTTAAAGTGGAACGGAAAGGCCTTGAGCGACTCGGGCGTGTCGGTGATCTCGTACGTTACCGAGGAGCCGTCCTCCGAAACCTCGACCAGCTTGTGCTCGACGATGCGCGCGAGGCCGTGGCGCGGCATCTCGCAGGTGCCAGCCGCAGACGTCGCCGTGTTGTTGCGCAGCGAGCCCACAATGGGGAACAGGATGGGCGCATGCTTGCCCCAAAAGGCGGGGTCGCCCTGCCACAGATACTCGTTGCCGTTGAGGGCAAGGCTCGTGAGCTGGGCGCCCATGGAATCGATGGCCGCGGTGAGGCTGCCGCGCTTGATGGTAGTGACGGTAGACATGCTACTTCCTCCAAAAGTAAACAATAGTGTCGAGGGCTATTGTCCCACTCTTGGCGGCGGGGTTGAGCGACAGGCGCAGTTATTGAGCAATAGCGTAAAGGTCAAACCCGCCCTGCGGAGTGCTATCGACCGTATCGGGCGCCTGCGAGTTAAAGCTCACGGGAACCATGCGCTTTGAGGCGCGGAAGCGCGTGCCGTCGGTGGCGACGGGCGGTTCGTCGACGGTGAGCTCGTAGTCGCCGGGCTTGAGCTCGATGCCGTCACCAGCGGAATTGACGTATTGATACTCGTCAATCGTCTGCCCTTTGAGCGTACGCCCCACGATGTGGATGAGCATTTGGCTGTCGCCACGCGCGGTGTCCCACATCGCGCCGTCCTTGACCTCGACCGACACATGTACCGAGCGCGTGCGGCTGAGCGATTGCTCGACAGACATCTCGACCTTGGCGGCGTCTTGACGCTGCTGCTCGACATGGCTCCAAACGCTACCGATTGCCGAGCAGGCGATAACGCCGGCCATGAAGGCGATGAGGATGGGGCCGAGCGGAGAACGGCGGCCCGCGTCTTCCTCACGAGCCAGGTCGGGGCGATGTGTGGGCGCAGGCGCCTGGGCGCCTTGCGCGGGCACGTCGAGAATGCTGAAGGATGCCGTGCTGTCGGGGTCGATGGTGTGACGCGGCTGCGGGATCTTTGCCGGCGAGATGGACATGTCCGCCGGCTCACCGAGTGTGGCCGTGGCATCGGCCTTAGCCTCATCGGCCTCGGCTTGGGCCCAAGCCTGCTCAAAGGTCAGGGGCTCGGCGGCATCGGAGGCGGCATCAGGCTCGACAGCGGCATCGTTGCCGGTCTCGTCCTCGTCGCTCGACACGTCACGCGACGCGGGCTCGTCCCACTCCTCGTCCGGAGCCTCGCCCTCGCTATACCACCATTCAAAGTTATCGATATCCATACGGGGCGCCCCTTAGGCCTCGCAAATAAACACTCGCTAGTCTTATACCCCCAGACGGCACCGAAGCTCACCCGCGCCGGACACGAAAACCGTCACAACATTCGACGCTTTTCCTCGATTTCGAGATTTTCGCCGAATGTTGTGACGGTTTGGGCGACCGGCCGGCAGCGCAATGTGACAAAGAGACTGTCCCTTTGTCACATTCTGCTAGAGTTGCAGGGATTGAATCTCGCTTATTCATGCGACATTGGAGTGACAGCCTTGACCGCCGCAACCACGCCTAAAAGTAAGTCAACCGCCGCCGCGCTCTCCCCTGCGCGCACCAAGCTCTGCCTGGCGCTGCTCGTGCTGTTGGGATTCTCGCTCGGCTGCTCCGAGTTCGTGGTCATCGGCATCGAAAGCGACTTGGCAACGGAACTCGGCGTATCGCTTGCCACCGCAGGCCAACTTATTAGCGTGTTTGCGCTTGTCTACGCCATCGCGACGCCAGTGCTTGCGCTCAGCACGGGGCGTTTTCGCCGCTACCAGCTGCTCGTGTGCTACAGCATCGTCTTTGTGCTCGGCAATTTGGTTATGGCGCTGGCGCCCAACTTTCAAGTGCTGTTTATCTCGCGTATTGTCCTGGGCTCCGTCTCGGGTGCGCTGCTCGCCGTGGGCATGACGTACATCCCTGAGCTGCTGTCCCCGCAGCAGACCTCACTCGCCATCTCGGTAGTGTACGGCGCGTTTTCCGTGGCAATGGTCTTTGTCACTTCGATCGGCAAGTTTGTGGCCGACACGCTCGACTGGCACGTGGCCATGTACGGCACGCTGACCTTTGCCGTTCTGATCTGCGGAGCGCTCGTGGCGTTTATGCCGCGCGCTGGGCAAACCGACGAGCCCGCCACTTTTCGCGAACAGGCGGGTCTGCTACGCGAGCCGAGCATCATCACCGGCGTGCTCATCTTTTTGTTTGGCGTGGGGTCGGTCTACGTTTTTTACGGCTACGTGACGCCTTATCTTGAGCAGGTGCTGGGCATGGGCACGGTCGAAGCCAGTACCACGCTCATGGCCTACGGCGTGTTCTGCCTGATCTCGAACATCCTGGGCGGATGGATCGATGCGCGCTTTGGCATGAAGGCGCTACTCGTGACGTTTGTGCTGCAGGCTGCAGCGTTACTCGGACTGTTTGCTGTGGGCGGCACCATGCCGCTCGCGCTGGTCTTTGTCTTTAGCCTGGCGCTGCTCATGTACCTGTTCTCGGTGTCGTGCATCACGCACTTTATGGACGTGGCACGCAGCCGCCATCCCAAGTCGATGGTACTCGCAAGTTCGGTTGAGCCCATGGCGTTTAACGTCGGCATCTCGTTTGGCACCGCAGTGGCCGGCGCCGTGGTAAGCAGCGTTGGCATTGCATATGTAGGCGCGGTCGGTGCCGTGTTCTCGCTTGTGGCCTGGGCGCTCACGCTGGTGACGATTAAGTTGGCTCGCTGGGAACGCAAGAGGACGATGGCGCAGGCGTAGATGCGATACTCGAGCTCGATGATGGCGATCGAAAGGAAACCGCATATGCAACGTGTACTGTTTATCTGCCATGGGAACATCTGTCGCTCGACGATGGCTGAGTCCGTGTTTACCGAGCTGGTGCGGCGCGCCGGGCGCGCGGGCGAGTTTGTCATTGACTCCGCTGCGACCTCAACTGAGGAGATCGGCAACCCGCCGCATCATGGCACGGTCGCCAAGCTGCGTGAAGTCGGGATTCCCGTCGTTGCGCACCGTGCCCGCCAGGTGCGTCGCGCGGAGTATGGCGACTGGGACCACATTGCCTATATGGACGACGAGAACGCCCGCGGCCTGCGGCGCATCTTTGGCGACGACCCCGACGGCAAGGTTACACGCTTGCTCGATTGGACCGAGCGCCCCGGTGACGTGGCCGATCCCTGGTACACCGGCAACTTCGATGCCACCTACCGCGACGTGCTCGACGGTTGCACCGCTATGCTCGAGCAACTGTAGACAAGCGAGGTCGCGAGCCACGTCTCCGGCGCGAAACGAGCGTGGATTTTCTCCCGCTTTGAGCGTTCGAGTGCGCTCTAAACGGGAGAAAATCCACACTCATGAATGTGACAAAGGGACTGTCCCTTTGTCACATCCGGGACTGGCCCTAGACCGGCTTGACCTCCAGCTTTATCCCCTCGACACAGGAGTCGCCCAAAACATCCGTAAGGGCCCAGGTCGCATATAGCGGCAAATAGAGAACCGCTCCGTTGCGCTCAACGTTGCCTCTCGAGAAAACAATCCCGAGCCTTACGCCATATTCGGCCGTATCAAGCACATGACCGAGCGCAGCGTGCGCGTGGTAATAGGAGCCCGATTTAACCTCGATCGGAACAGCCGTCCCATCCGGTCCATCGACCACAAAGTCCACTTCACCGCGCTTTTTTGTCTGATAGTAGTAAAGCTGGCGATTTTGGGCAGCCAGCTGCTGGGCCACCACGTTTTCGTAAATGCCGCCCAGATTGGGCTCCTTGCTATCAAGATACGCCGCTTGGGCGACTCCAACGGGGTAGCGCGCCATCAACATGCCCGTATCCGATTGGTATAGCTTGAACTGCGATGGCCGTGCCGTCTTGAGCAGGGGCAACTTTGGCTCGGTTACGATATCGGCTTTGAGAGCAACGCCGGCATCGACAAGCCAAACAAAATCTCGCTGGTACTTCTCATAATGCGCCTTGGGGTCAATGGAATTGAGCACGAAACGCTTGTGTTCGCCCTCAAGCATAATGGGGAGCTGATCGTAGATGCTCTGCACCTGAAGGGCTCGCCCGCTTGCATACTTGGAGATATCCCGTCGGTACTGTTCGTTGAGCTCTGACTGCAGCTGACGAACAGAGGCAAGGTCGCCCCGCGTGTCAAGGAAACGCTGCACGACCTCTGGCATTCCGCCGACAACGGTATAGGTCCTGAAGTTTGCCATCATCGCGTCATGAATGTAACCAGGAATGGGCTTCTCGTTGATGCACGCATCGCGTATCGTTTGGCGAGCCCCTTCGCTCACCCCGATTGCCCAGCAAAACTCCTCAAAATCGAGCGGGAACATCCTAAGCTCGTGGACATACCCCACGGGATAGGACCTGACGCCCTTGAACTGGGTCCCGAGCATTGACCCCGAAAACGCCCAGCGGCACCTCCCGTCCTCAACAAGGAACTTTGCCATCGTCATGATGTCGGGGGCCTCTTGGACCTCATCGATAAACACGAGCGTTTTGCCTGGTGCAATCGACTTTCCCGAAAGAAGCGTCACCCTGCTGATGAAATCATCGGCATCCCGCGCCTCGAGAAGAGCGTCTTTTGCCTGACGATTTTCCATGAGATTGAGCTCGATGTAGGTTGCATGGCTGGCTTTGCCAAATGCGCGAATCGAATAACTTTTGCCGATCTGGCGAGAACCCGTGATGAATAAGGCCTTTTGCTCGGCAGACTTCAGCCAACGCTCCAGCTCTGCCGCTATTTTCCTACGCAGCATAGGCTCTCCCCTCAGTGTCATCAAATGAAATGCAAAGTTTTATACGCTTGATTATCGATGAAACGCAGAATTTTTAGAACCTAAAATCGGATGAAATGCAGAGATTTAGGATTATAAGCAAAAAGAAGGGGCAGCCCCGGCGGATGTGACAAAGGGACTGTCCCTTTGTCACATTGCGCTCGACTATTCGTCGACGATCTCGGCAAGCCAGACGTTCAGCGTATCGACCTCGGGGCAGCAGAACTTTGCCGTACCAGGCTCGTTGCCGGGCACGGTTCCGCCATAGCGCAAGATATCGATATAGGGAAAGCCCACATGGCAGGCCATGGCGCACATCTTGCCGCGATCTCGGTCGAAGTCAAAAACGTCGCCCGGCTTGTGCCCGTGATGGCAGCGGCATGTGCCCAACTGGTCCACGCAACTCACGCGGATACGTGGACGCTTTCCACGCGGCGCGCCGAGCGGCTTGCCCCCGCCCGCAGGCCTGGCGCCGTTCTCGCCAGCGTTACTCATGGTCGATCACATCCAGGCAGGCCTCGATGGGAAGGCCGGCCGACTTGTCCTCTTGGTCGGCATTGCGCTCGATAAGCTCAGCCACCACACGCATGGCATCGGCCGTCGCGCGCTGCAGACTCCAACCGCTCATCACGCGACCCATCAACACGGCCGAGAACGTATCGCCCGTGCCCGGGAAGTACACCGGGATCAGCTCAAACGGAATCTCAAAGTACTCCCCCGCCACATGATCGTAACCGACGACGGCACTCGCCCCATCGACCTTTGCACTCGTAATGACAACCGACTTGGTGCCCAACGCGAGCATAGCGTCCACGAGCGCGCGGGCCTCATCGGCCGTAATCTCTTCGGCGATAGGCGTATCGGTGAGCAGGCACGCCTCGGTATAGTTGGGCACCGCGTAGTCGGCGCACTCGACCAGGCTGCGCATGAGTCCGATGGTCGACTCGGGCACGCCGGCATAGAGCTTGCCGTTATCGCCCATGATGGGGTCGACGAATACCTTGGTGCCTTTTTGCGCACGGCGGTGGCAAAAGTCCGAGATGATGCGTGTCTCTTCCTCGGTCACGATAAAGCCGGTCGAGATGGCGTCGAACTCAAAGCCGAGCTCCTCCCAGATAGCGAGGCTTTGGCGCACGTACTCGGTGGTGTCGTGGATGTAGAACTTGGGGTAGTTAAGCGTGTCGGAAACGAGCGCCGTCGGCAGGTTATGGATACGGTAGCCCATGTGCGACAGCACCGGCAGCATGGCGGAAAGCGCGACCTTGCCGTAGCCGCACATATCGTTGATCAGCAGCAGCTGAGTATTCTTCATGAGGGTCTCCCTTGGTTCGGGCACGGCGCAGCAGCACCACAGTGCGACTAAGTGTAGCGCAGGGGACGTTGTGAGCGGGCGCTACGGTCGCGAAGAGCGCATTGTTGCGAAAAGGTTTCGGAAAATGATCCCTTTTCCTCCGTCCCCAAGGGATCACATGCACCGAAGCGGACCGTGGCGGAATCACAGGTTGAGGACGGACAGCGAAAGCGTTCCTAAGCGAGCAAGGTGACGTGAAAGAGGAGGGCATAGGCCTTGTGGCCATGCCCGACGATTGAACGTCAGATTGCCGCTTAGGAACGCTTGCAGCGTCGAGCGGTTACGGCGTTTGGCAAAACGCCGTAACTTAATAAGTTTGGTACCTTGACATTCATTTCTCATGCTCCTAGATTGGTTAGGCACAAAACAATTCCACTACCTAACTAAAGAAAGGAGCAACACTAATTCATGTGCGATGAACCTCTTAACCTTTGTTCGCACGAGCCCGGCGGCGACCCGTCACAGCCGGCGGATGCACCCGAAGCGGTTAGCTCAGAAGACAAGCTTGCCAAGCGCATCCTCAATGGCCTGGGCTTTTGCGGCCATTACATGCATTTTCATGGCGGAGGCGTGTCCGGCAAGGCGCCCATCATCTGCCTGCTGGCCAAGCAACCCGGCGGCGAGATGTCGCAGCAGGAACTCGGCATGCACTTTGACCTCAAGCCGGGGTCGCTTTCCGAGATCCTGTCCAAGCTCGAGCTCAACGGCCTCATCGAGCGCAGCCGTAACCCCAAGGATCGACGGCAGCTCACCATTCGCCTGACCGAAACCGGCCGGGAAAACGCCCGCATCGACCAGGCGGCCCGCATTCGCTTTAGAGAGCAAGCCTTTAGTGCCCTCACCCACGACGAGCGCGAGCAGCTCGCCGAAATGCTCGAGAAAATCCGTGTAACCTGGGAGGAACTGGATGATTAAAACCCTCATGGGAAGCATCCGCGACTATATGAAAGTCACCGTTGCCACGCCGCTGCTCGTGCTTGGCGAGGTGCTCTGCGAGATGCTGATTCCATTTATCACCGCCAACCTGATCGACGCCATCAAAGACGGCGCCACCGTAGCCGAGATGCTTCCCACCGCGGGCCTTTTGGTGCTCATCGCGCTGACATCGCTTGCTTTTGGCGCCGCGGCAGGCGTCACCTGCAGCCATGCGAGCTGCGGCTTCGCCAAGAACCTGCGTCACGACCTGTTCTACAAGATCCAGACGTTCAGCTTTGCCAACATCGATGAGTTCTCGAGCTCATCGCTCGTCACGCGCCTGACCACCGACATCAACAACGTTCAGCAGGCCTTTATGATGATCATCCGTATCGCCGTGCGCGCGCCGCTGGTATTGGTCTTCGCCTTTACCATGGCGTTTATCATGGGCGGCAGCGTCGCCATGGTCTACCTGGTCATCATTCCGCTGCTGGGCTTTGGACTGTTCTTTATCATCTTTAAGGTGCGCCCCATCTTCTCGCGCGTGTTCCACAAGTACGATGCCCTTAACGAGTCCGTCGAGGAAAACGTCACCGGCATGCGCGTGGTTAAGAGCTACGTACGCGAAGACTTTGAGAAGGAGAAGTTCGCGGCCGCCGCGCGCGATGTCCAGATGGACTTCACCCGCGCCGAGAAGCTGCTCGCCTTTAACAACCCCATGATGAACATCTGCGTCAACGGCGCGTTTGTCGTCATCATCTACCTGGGCTCCAAGCTCATCATCACGAGCCAGGGCACGCTGTTCGACGTGGGCCAGCTCTCCTCGACCTTTACCTATGGTTTCCAGATTCTCATGAGCCTGATGCAGCTGTCGATGATCTTTGTCATGGTGACCATGGCCGACGAATCGGCACACCGCATTGCCGAGGTGCTGGCCGCCGAGCCCACGATCGCCGATCCCGCCGAGCCCGTGCTCGAGGTTGCCGACGGTTCCATCGACTTTGACCACGTGAGCTTTAAGTATTCCAAGCATGCGAAGCGCCAGGCGCTCGACGATATCGACCTGCACATTACGAGCGGCGAGACCATCGGCATCATCGGCGGCACCGGCTCGGCCAAGTCCACGCTCGTTAACCTCATCGCCCGCCTGTACGACACCACCGAAGGCGCTGTGCGCGTGGGCGGCGTG
This sequence comes from uncultured Collinsella sp., assembly GCA_900542555.1. GTDB lineage: Bacteria > Actinomycetota > Coriobacteriia > Coriobacteriales > Coriobacteriaceae > Collinsella. The sequence goes on along the minus strand of UQNU01000006.1, from coordinate 24,882 downwards.
GACGTGCGCGACTACGACCTGGACGCGCTGCGTCACCAGGTCGCCATGGTGCTGCAGAAAAACGTGCTGTTTAGCGGCACCATCGCCGAGAACCTGCGTTGGGGCGACCCGAACGCCACCGACGAGGAAGTCCGCGAGGCGGCGCATCTGGCCTGCGCCGACGAGTTTGTCGACGGTTTCCCCAAGGGCTACGACACCTGGATCGAACAGGGCGGCTCCAATGTTTCCGGCGGTCAGAAGCAGCGCCTGTGCATTGCGCGTGCCCTGCTGCGTCGCCCCAAGATCTTGATCCTGGACGACTCCACCAGCGCCGTCGACACCAAGACCGACGCCAAGATCCGCGCAGGGCTGGCAAGCTATCTGCCCAACACGACCAAGCTCATCATCGCCCAGCGCATCAGCTCCGTACAGGACGCAGACCGCATCATCGTCATGGAGGGCGGCCGAATCGCGCAGATCGGCAACCATGACGAGCTGCTTAAGACGAGCGAGATCTACCGCGAGACCTTTACCTCGCAAAACAAGATGTCTGCCGAAGGTACGCAAGACGCCGACGACGTCTCTGGCGACGCGAACACGGCGGCAGACAACACCGACATGACCGCAACGCAAGCTCAGACCCAGGAAGGAGGCGAGGCACATGAGTAAGGCAACGACCGCCGAGCGCGCGCTCAGCCGTAAGGGCGGCACCATGTCGCGCCTCATCAAGACGCTCTTTGGCTTCTATCCCGTGCTTTTGCCCCTTGTCGTCGCCGGCGTGGTGCTCTGCGCCATCATCAACTCCATCGGCGCGACCTTCCTGCAGAGCGCCCTGCAAATTATTAGCGAATCGTGGCAGTCGGGCGATTGGGAAGCCGCGCAGCCCAAGATTCTGCAGCTCGTGACCACCCTCGCCTGCATCTACGGCGTCGGCGTCCTGTCCTCGCTCTTCTGGAACCGCGCCATGGCTATCGTCACGCAGGGCTCGCTCGAGAAGCTGCGCGAGATGATGTTCAACCGCATGCAGGACCTGCCGATCCGCTACTTCGACACGCACCAGCGCGGCGATATCATGAGCCACTACACCAACGACATCGACACGCTGCGTCAGATGATCAGCCAGTCGCTGCCCAACCTGCTCATGACGATCATCATCATCGTCACGGTGTTCTTTATCATGCTGTACTACAGCGTGTGGATGTGCCTGGTCATCATCGCCGGCGTCGCCTTTATGACCTTTATGACCAAGCTGCTCGGCTCCAACTCCGCGCGCTTCTTCATTGCGCAGCAGACCGAGCTCGGCGTGGTCGAGGGCCATATCGAGGAAGTCATGAACGGTCAGAAGGTCGTCAAGGCGTTCTGCCACGAGTCTGCCGCCGAGGCCGATTTTGACGAGCGCAACGAAAAGCTCTTCGAGGTCTCCCAGAAGGCCAACATGTACGCCAACATCCTCATGCCCATCCTTATGAACCTGGGCAATCTGCTCTACGTGCTGGTCGCACTGGCGGGCGGCATTTTCCTGGCGCTGGGCGTGCCCAACCTGAGCATCTCGGGCATGGCGCTGTCCATCGCCGTCGTGGTGCCGTTCCTCAACATGACCAAGCAGTTCTGCGGACAGATCGGCCAGATCTCACAGCAGATCAACGCCGTGGTCATGGGCCTCGCCGGCGCCGACCGCATCTTTGAGCTCATCGACGAGAAGCCCGAGGCCGACGAAGGCTACGTGACACTCGTCAACGCGCAGGTGAACCCCGAGACTTGGGAGTTCGAGGAGGCGGACCACCACACCGGCATGTGGGCGTGGAAACATCCGCACCGCGCAACCGGCGAGATCGAGTACGTACCGCTGCGCGGCGACCTGGTCATGGACAACGTCGACTTTGGCTACACGCCCGACCACGAGGTGCTGCACGGCGTGTCCGTGTTTGCCAAGCCGGGCCAGAAGGTCGCGTTTGTCGGCGCCACCGGTGCCGGCAAGACGACCATCACCAACCTCATCAACCGCTTCTACGACATCGCCGACGGCAAGATCCGCTACGACGGCATCAACGTCAACAAGATCCGCAAGGCCGACCTGCGCCGAAGCCTGGGCGTCGTGCTGCAGGACGTGAACCTGTTCACCGGCACCGTGATGGATAACATCCGCTACGGCAACCTGGATGCGACCGACGAGGAGTGCATCGCGGCGGCCAAGCTCGCGGGCGCGGACGACTTTATCACCCGCCTGCCCGACGGCTATGACACCATGCTCACCGGCAACGGCGCCCAGCTGTCGCAGGGCCAGCGCCAGCTGATCTCGATCGCCCGCGCTGCCGTCGCCGATCCGCCGGCAATGATTCTGGACGAGGCCACGTCGAGCATTGACACCCGCACCGAGGCTATCGTGCAGGCGGGCATGGACAAGCTCATGGAGGGCCGCACGACGTTTGTCATCGCGCACCGCCTGTCCACTGTGCGCAACTCCGACGCAATCATCTGTCTGGACCACGGCCGCATCATCGAGCGCGGCAACCACGACGAACTGATCGCCAAGCGCGGGTATTACTACCAGCTCTATACCGGAGCGTTTGAGCTGGAGTAGTTCGGCTCGCCGAGATGGCCGATTTGCCGCTCATTCGTCGGGCATGACCCTAAGGTCAATGCCCTCCTCTTTCGGGGCAAATCGACTCATCTCAGCGACCCAAACACAATGCGCCGCAACGAATAAAGCCTCCGCAGCCACACGAGCTGCGGAGGCTTTTTCATGCCGGCCGGAAACCGTATCCCACTTTTCGGGCCCAAAATGGGATGCCGGGGACCTCGGACGTTTTTCCGGACCATGTCCCGGCGCTATGCCGCATGGCCCCTCTCCTCGCGATACTCCCTAATGGTCTTCCATCCTAGGTCCTTCTTGAGCTTGCCGTCCCTGTACCACTCGATATATTCGCCGAGCAGGCGGGAGAACTCGTCGAACGGCACGCCGGTCCAGTCCCTGCCCTCGAAGAAGTCGCACTTGAGCGTGCCGAAGAACCCCTCGGCGCGCGCGTTGTCGGGGCTCCGGGCCCTCCTCGACATCGAGCGCACCACCCCGGGGCCGCACGCCTCGCGCCACTCGCGCCCCATGTAGACGGCGCCGCCGTCGGTGTGCACCGTGAGCGGCCGGTCCTCGGTCGGCCCGACTATCCCCACCAGGTCCCTGAGCATGCCGACCATCAGGTCGGAGTCGGCGTGGACCGAGACCCTCCAGCAGATCGGCCACCCGTCGAAGCAGTCGATCGCGGGCGACAGGTACGCCCTGTACCCGTCGAGCCTGAACTCCGTGACGTCGGTGACCACGAGCAGGCCGGGCGCGGGCGCGCGGAAGTCGTGCGTCCCGTCCGCGCGCAGTGGGACGTTGGCCGAGCGCTCCGCGAGCTCGCCCCGGTAGCTGCGGTACCTCGCCCTCCGGCGCATCTGCGCCGCCTTGCGGGCGACCAGGCCCTCCTCGCGCATGATCCGGCGCACGACCTTCTCGGACGCGACGACGGGGCTCTCGGCGTCCCCGGGCGCGAGCTCGCGCCACGAGACGGGCTCGCCGGGTCCCCTCCTGAGGTCGGCGGTCACGGACTCAGGCCCGTAGGCGCCGCCGCTCGCCTCGAACGACGCGCGCACGCGCTCCCTGAGCGCGGCCTTGGGGTCGGGCCTCGAGATCCTGGACGCCTGGTCAAGATAGGTGCTCTTCGGGATCGACAGGGTCCTGGTCACGTCCGCGAGCCTCACCGCCGGCGAGAGCCTCCTCGCCGCCTCTCCCGCCCTGTGCTTCTCCTCGTTCGTCAAAGAGCCAGGGCCTGGTGCTTTTAGGACGTCCAACACCGCCAGGGCCTCGGCGAGCCTGACCTCGGCCTCGCGGGCGCGCTCGGCGGGGTCGTCGGGAAGCCCCTCCAGGCCCCAGTCCCGCCAGTCGGTCTGCTCGGGCGGCTCGCCGCCGGCCCCTCCGCGCCCGGTCCTCTCCATCTTGCCCGCGCCCCCTTCGACTCGACGCTTCCGCGGGGAGGCGGGCTCGGTGCCCGGTCGCCTCGCGGCGAATGCGGGGCTGCCCTCGCCGTGCGAGCAGTGCATGCGCTCCGCCCGGTCGGGCATCTCACGGGCGGTCAGCTCGCCTGCCTCCTCCAGCTTGAGCCAAGCATACAGGTTGTCCTTGTTCGGGAAAAGCGGCAGGCTCCTGCAGGCGGCGGGGGCGGACAGGCCGCTCCGGTGGAACTCCCAGAGAATCCCCTCGCGCTCCTCTTTCGTATACATCGGACTCCCTCCTGGACCCAGATTGGGTCCGAGATTTTGTCCGAGGTCCCTGCCATGGCGTTGACGAATTTTTGGACTTGGAGGGTGGGCTCGAGCGGGTAGTGCAGAAAGACTGGCACCTCGCGACCGCATAGGAACGGCACGCCCACAAAGGCCGGGTGCACCCCCGACCACGCCCCGCAGGTGAGCACCGCGTCGCCCTTTTCCTCCGCCTCGTTAAAGAGCGCAAAGTCAAAGCTATCCACATCGATCACGTCCACGCCGCCGTCTGCCAAAAGATCGATACGCAGGCTGTCCATAGCGTCGTTGCCGTGGCGGAGCACGCGCAGACGCATACCCTCCAGGTCGGCAACTGTGATGCGCGTCTTGCGCGCCAGCGGGCTCGTGCGCGGCAGGTCGATATAAAACGGCACGTTGACAATGCGGAGCTTTTGGCAGGCGTCACCCCAGCGCGGGGTCGAAAAACTCGACTGCACCACATCGACCTCGCGACCGAGGCTGCGCATGACGGTCTCGCGCTCGTCATAGAGGTCGCTTACCGGCACGATCTCAAATCGTAGCGACGGTTCCAGATCATGGATGCCCGACCACATCGACAGCGTCTGGCGCCCCGGGCACATCATCGACACGCCCAGGCGCACGGCCCCGCCATCGCCCGCTGCGCGTCGGGCACGGCGCAGCGCGTCCTCGGACTGCCGCATGATCGAGCGCGCATCGTCCACCAGCAGAGCACCCGCCGGCGTCACCTTAACACCCGAATGCGAGCGCTCGAACAACGTGATGCCAAACTCGGCCTCGAAGCCCGACACCTGCTTGACGAGCGCCGGGGTCGACACGCGCAATTTTGCCGCCGCCCGTGAGAAGCTTCCCAGCTCCGCGGCGGCCGATATGGCCTCGAGTCGTCGATCGTACACGTCAATCTCCTGTTTCCAGACGCATGGCAATGAACTGCCGAAGGGGGTTGTTTTGGCAGGTCACGCACTCAATTAAAGGCGCATCGTCTTGCAAGCTATAAACCTACGGTTAACGCCATTCTAACAAATATGCAATTCACCTGCGCAAATGCAAAGCATACGATAACCTGCGAAAACCACGTGGGTCGATGAATGGGAACGGCCCACCGGGAGGCACAAGAAGGGAAGTTCCTATGAGCAACTGGCTTAAGCTCGAGGGCGATGTCTGCGCCGTGACCGGCGCACTCGGCGGTATGGGCGTCGAGATTTGCCGCGAGTTCGCCCGCAACGGCGCCAACGTCGTCCTGCTCGATCTGGACGAGGAAAAGGTCAAGGCTGCAGCCGCCGACCTCGCCGCCGAGTTTGGCATCCACGCTGAGGGTTACAAGATGAATGCCACCGACGAGGCCGAGGTTCAGGCCGCCGTCGACGCCACCATCGCCGACTTCGGTCGCGTCGACGTTCTCGTCAACACCGCCGGCATCCTGCGCTTCGCCGCCATGGAGGACCTGCCGCTGAGCGACTGGGAGCAGGTGCTCAACGTCAACCTCACCGGCTACTTCATCACCTCGCAGCGCTTTGGTCGCGAGATGATCAAGGCCGGCCAGGGCCGCCTGGTGCATATCTCGACCGTCGCCAGCCACTCCCCCGAGACGTTCTCGGGCGTGTACAGCTCCACCAAGGCCGGCGTCAACATGATGTCCAAGATGCTGGCTGCCGAGTGGGGCCCCTACGGCGTGCGCTCCAACTGCGTCGAGCCTTGCTTTGTCAAGACCCCCATGTCGGCAAGCTTTTACGCCGACCCCGAGGTCGAGAAGAGCCGCAGCCGTCTCATCGCCACGCGTCGCATCGGCGAGGTCAGCGATATCGCCAACGCCGTCATGTTCCTGGCGTCCAAGCGCTCGGACTTTACCACCGGCGACGCCATCAAGGTCGATGGCGGTTTCTCCAATATGATGGGCGACCTCACCGCCAAGCCCGGCGGCCGCCGAGCCTTTGCCGACAACTACCTCAAGAACAAGGGTGTCGAGCTCTGGTCCGATGAGTCCGGCGTCGCAAAGCCGACTGACCAGTAAACCAACCTGACAGGGAGGCCCCGCGGACACGCCCGCTCCTCCCCCGTATCGATTAGAAAGAGTCCAATGGCTTCCACCAACTCCAACAAGGGTCGCGCCGTCGTGCTTTCCGCCGCGTGCGTCACCATGTTCTTCATCAGCTCCATCGCGCTGTATTCCGTCGTGAGCAAGAATCTGCTCGCCGTCTATCCCGAGTGGTCCAGCGCCCTTACCTGGGCCTTCCCCGTCTTCCAGACCATCATGGCCGTGACGGGCATCTTCGCCGGCCGTATCTCCGACAAGATCGGTCCGCGCAACGTCGTGATCGCCGCCGCCGTGTGCTACGGCGTGGGCTGGTTCATGTCCGGCACCGTCACCGAACCGTGGCAGTTCTACCTGTGGTTCTCGCTCGTCGCCGCCATCGGCAACGGCCTGGGCTACAACCCGGCGCTCACCACCGGCCAAAAGTGGTTCATCGACAAGAAGGGTCTCGCCTCCGGCATCACCCTGGCCGCTTCGACCGCCGGCCCCGCAGTGCTGTCCCCGGTACTCGCCTCGCTGCTCATCCCGAGCCTGGGCATCTTTGGCGCCCTCAAGGCACTCGGCGTCATCTTCTTTGTGACGATTGCCGCCTCCGCCCTGTTCTTGAAGGCCCCCGAGGCCGGTTGGCTGCCCGAGGGCTTCGAGGCCCCCAAGGGCGGCGCGCACGCCGGTACCTTCGGCGACCTCACCCCGGGCGAGATGGTCAAGACCCCGCGCTTCTGGGTCCTCATCATCACCTTCGCCTTTGCCGCCACCGCCGGCACCCTGCTCGTCGGCAAGGTTGCTTCCATCGCCGCCGTCCAGCTCTTCGCCGACCCCACGAGCGCCGCGGCCGTCGCCCTCGGCGGTGTGGTGGTCTCCGTCAACACCTGCGCCAACCTGGTTGGCCGTCTGTCCTTTGGCCAGATCATCGACAAGCTCGGCGCCTATAAGTCGCTGCTCATCAGCCTTGTTGTCACCATCGTCGCACTCGTCATCATGTCGATGAGCTTTACGCAGGCCATGTTCTTTGTGGCGCTCGCCCTGCTCGGCTTTAGCTTTGGCGCCCTGCTCGTCATCTACCCGCCGCTCACCGGTGGCGCCTTTGGCACCAGCAACATCGGTGTCAACTACGGCATCATGTTTTTGGGCTATGCCGCTTCCACCTGGATCAGCCAGCCCATCACCGCCGTGCTGTATCACGCCGAGGCCGGCAGCGCCGCCTACCAGCAGTCCTTCTACGGCGCCATCGTGATCGCCGCCATCGCCGTCGTGCTCACCGTCTACATGATGGTCTCCGACAGCAAGAAGAAGTCTGCCTAGTTTTACCGATGCGACAAAGGGACGGCCCCTTTGTCGCATTCCACCGGTCACCAGTATTAAGGAGTCGAAATGTCTGAGCTCAACCCCGTCCGCATTGCCGTTATCGGCGCCGGCGCCATGGGCCGCAACCACATCCGCTTTGTCACCGAGGAGCCCGAGGCCGAGCTCGTCGCCATCGCCGACGCCTTTGAGGGCGCCCGCGCCACGGCCGAGGCCGCCGGCGTGCCGTTTTACACCGATCCCGCTCAGATGATGGACGAGGTCAAGCCCGAGGCCGTTATTATCGCCACCCCCAACGACCTGCACCTGGGCGTTGCCCGCGAGGCTGTGAAGCGCAATATCGTGCCGTTGATCGAAAAGCCGATCTCCAACGATCTCGAGGATGCCCAGGCCTTCGCCGCCGAGGCCGAGACCGCCGGCGTGCCCGTGCTCGTGGGTCAGCACCGTCGCCACAACCCCTTCGTCAACAAGGCCAAGGAGATCATCGAGTCCGGCGAGCTGGGCAAGCTCACCGTGTCGAGCTTCCACTACATGATCTATAAGAATGACGAGTACTTCGATGTCGAATGGCGCCGCAAGAAGGGTGCCGGCCCGATCCTGGTCAACCTGGTGCACGACGTCGACCTGCTCCGCTACCTGCTGGGCGAGCCCGTTGCCGTCCAGGGTATGCAGTCCAGCGCCGCCCGCGGTTTTGAGACCGAGGACTCCGCCGTGGTCAACGTCCGTTTTGCCGATGGCGCGCTCGCAAGCATGACCATCTCCGACGCCACCGCCAGCCCCTGGAACTGGGAGGCAACCGCTCGCGAGGATCCGCAGTACCGCCCCTTCGACGCCGACGCCTACTTTATCGGCGGCACTAAGGGCGCCCTGTCGCTGCCCCGCCTGCACCAGTTCTCCTACGACGGCGCCTCTAACTGGCACAAGCCGCTGCAGATGGAGATCCCGGCCGTGGACCCGGCGCTGCCGCACAAGATGCAGCTCAAGCACTTTGTGAAGGTCGTCCGCCGCGAGGTCGAGCCCGTCGTGACCCCCGCCGATAACGTCAAGACGCTCACGCTGCTTAACGCTATCAAGGAGGCCGCCGAGACCGGCCAGCTCGTCGAGCTGTAATGCCTTAAGAGCGACCGCGGCAGAAACCCCCATGCCGAACCCTTCGGTCCGCCACCAACAAGCCCCTCTTCTTTGCCCCGCGAGCAGCCTCCTGCCCGCGGGGCTTTTTGGTACCTTGCCGGCGATTTTTCTGAGGCGGGGGCCATTTTGCACCTCAGCCTGATTCGTTCGCCACGAAATGGGCCTATCTACTACGTTTAGCCAATCACCCTCAAACATGCCATATTTCCTAAAATCAAAAGCGCAGGTAGACGGCTTGCGTATTTTCTGAAAACCGGGGGATGGTCGACCCATACGGTTCAAACGTAGTAGATAGGTCGTTTTCGTGGCGAGGGCCCAAAACAGTCTTTTGAAACGGGTGGTATCCTTGGTAGCCCCGTGCTGCAAACGCACCTTAAACGCAAGGAGTCCCATGGATCTTATCGCCCAGCTCGCCCACGAGCTCAACCTTAAGGCCGCCAACATCGAGGCAGCCGTCAAGCTCATCGACGAGGGCAACACCATCCCCTTTATCTCGCGCTACCGCAAGGAAGCCACAGGCGGAATGGACGACGTCGCCCTGCGCGCACTCGACGAGCGCCTGTCCTACCTGCGCAATCTTGAACAGCGCAAAGAGGACGTCATTCTGCTCATCGACGCCCAGGGCAAACTTACGCCCGAGCTCGAACAGCAAATTCGCGAGGCCACGCAGCTCCAGCGTGTCGAGGACCTCTACAAGCCCTACCGCAAAAAGCGCATGACCCGCGCACAGAAGGCCCGCGAGGCAGGCCTGGAGCCGCTTGCCAACATGATCATCATGCAGGCCTCGGCCAAGGGCAGCGCGCTCGACACCGCCGCGGCCTACGTCAACGAGGAAGCCGGCTTCGACACGCCCGAGAAGGCGCTCGCCGGCGCGGCGGACATCGTGGCCGAGACGGCGGCCGAGGACCCCGAGAACGTCGCCGACCTGCGTGCCTTTACGCAAAACACCGCAGACATCGTCGTCGAGGCCACCGACCCCACCGAGAAGACCCCCTACGAGCCGTACTACAGCTATGATGAGCCGCTGCGCCGTATACCCAACCACCGCGTGCTGGCTATCGACCGCGGTGAGCGCGAGGGCAAGCTCCGCGTGCGCGTGAACGTCGACGGCGCCGCCGCCACGGCACGCCTCGGCAGCCGTTGGCCCCGACGCCAGGGCGTCTTCGCGCCCGTCTTTGACGCCGCCATCGCCGACGGCTACAAGCGCCTCATGGCCCCCTCGCTGGAGCGCGAGGCCCGCGCCAAACTCACCGTCCGTGCGCAGACCGAGGCCATCAATGTCTTTGCCAAGAATCTCGAGGGCCTGCTCTCGGCACGCCCCGTGCGCGGCGCCCGCGTGCTCGCGCTCGATCCGGGCTACCGCACCGGCTGCAAGGTCGCCGTCATGGACGAGACCGGCAAGCTGCTCGACCACGGCGTGGTCTATCCCACCAAGCCGCGCCACGACGTCGCCGGCACCAAGCGCGAGCTCGCCCGCCTCGTCAAAAAGGACAGCGTCAACACCATCGTCATCGGCAACGGCACCGCCAGCCGCGAGACCGAGGAAGTCGTCTCGGAGTTCATCGCCGAGCAGGCGCCTGAGCTGCGATACACCATCGTCAACGAGGCCGGCGCATCGGTGTACTCCGCCTCCGAGCTCGCCAGCCAGGAGTATCCCGATCTGGACGTCACCGTGCGTGGCGCCATGAGCCTGGGCCGCCGCCTGCAGGATCCGTTGGCAGAGCTCGTTAAGATTCCGCCTCAGTCCATCGGCGTGGGTCAGTACCAGCACGACCTTGACCAGGCCGAGCTTTCGTGCACCCTGGGCCACGTGGTGGAAGACGTCGTCAACCGTGTGGGCGTCGACGTCAACACCGCGAGCGCGAGCCTGCTGGGATACGTATCGGGCATCACGCCGAGCGTGGCCAAGAACATCGTGGCCTACCGCGAGGAAAACGGCGCCTTTACCGATCGCCGCCAGCTTAAGAAGGTCCCCAAGCTGGGGCCCAAGGCATATCTCAACGCCGCGGGCTTCCTGCGCATCAGCGGCGGTAAGAACCCGCTCGACGCGACGAGCGTCCATCCCGAGAGCTACGAGGTAGCCACGGCCGTCCTTGAGCGCGCAGGCGTGGCGGCAAGCGAGCTTAGCCGCGGCGGCGTACCCGACATCGAGCGCCGTCTGGGCAGCATCTCGACGCTGGCAAGCGACCTGGACTGCGGCACCCTCACGCTCATCGACATCGTCAACGAGCTCAAGAAGCCCGGCCGCGACCCGCGCGACGACGCGCCCGAGGTGGTCTTTAGCCGCTCGGCACTTTCCATCGACGACCTGGAACCCGGCATGGAGCTCAAGGGCACGGTGCGCAACGTCGTCGACTTTGGCGCCTTCGTCGACGTGGGAGTGCACCAGGACGGCCTCGTACATATCTCTAAGCTGGCCAACCGCTTTGTCAAGCACCCCAGCGACGTCGTGCGCGTCGGTGACACGGTCAAGGTGTGGGTCGAAAAGGTCGATCGCGACCGCAAGAAGATCTCGCTCACCATGGTGCAGGGCAAGTAAACCGCCAAAGCAAAGGTACCCCCTGTAGCGATGTGCAAAATCGCGAGTATTCTGCAAATTCCACCGTTCCGGATGCCCCTCAGAGACGAAAAAGCAAAAAACAGCCCCCGTTTTAGCGTCGTCAGAGCCAAAACGGGGGCCGTTCCATGCTTCGGTCAACTGATAAAGACCTTTACCTTGCTGAATACTCTCAATTTTGCACGGCGCAGGCGGGGGTACCCTTGCTTACGGCAGGATATGGAAACCGAGCGCCAACTTGCTGGCAAACTCGTACCGGCAGCACCGGCCTTTCCTTTGCCTAGCGCGACCCTCGCGGAGCGCGTGAGCGATAGGGAAAGGAAAGGCCGGGGCGAACAGCCCACGGTACAGTCGGTGTTCGCGCTACGGCAGGATATGGAAACCGAGCGAGGCGATATCCTTGGCAAAACCGCGCACGGTATCGAGCGAGACCTCGTACGGGTCGCGACCAATGTTCTTGCGCTTGGCCAGGATGCTGTTGGGCACCGTGATGATCTGGCAACCGCAGGCTTCTGCCTGGTAAATGTTGATGAGCTCGCGCGTGGATGCCCACAGGACCTCGCAGTTGGGCTTGACGGCGGCCTTCTTAACCGACTCCGTCATAAACGGAATGGGGTCGACGCCGGTGTCGGCGATGCGGCCGGCAAAGAGCGAGATGATGGACGGCGTCTCGGCGTCAACGGCCTCGACCATCTCATCGACCTGCGTAGGCGTAAAGATGGTGGTGACGTTGACCTTGATGCCGTCGGCCGAAAGCTTGCGCACCAGCTCGGCGGTGGACTCGCCCTTGGTGGTCACGCACGGAATCTTGACGTAGACGTTCTCGGCCCAGGTAGCAATCTCGCGCGCCTCGACCTCCATGGTCTCGACGTCGTCGGCAAAGACCTCAAACGAGACGGACACATCGGTGATGTGGGTCAAGACCTCTTTGGCAAACGCGCGGTAATCTGTCACGCCGCCCTTCTTCATAAGGGACGGGTTGGTCGTGAAACCCTGAACGTTGCCGTTCTCGTACATGTCGAGCATGCCCTCGAGGTTTGCACCGTCAGCGAACACCTTGATTGCCATCTGCCTGATTCCTTTCGTTAGCATACGGCCGATAAACTGCTAAACACTTTACCTACGTTTATCAAGGCGTGAGCTGCGGTTTTTTATCTTCTCGGCGAACGGTATAAACACCTCAGTGTTTGGATTGATAAATCGATTGAGCATGCAAAAGCAAAGAGTCGCAGTTTGAGCAAACGTCAGAACGCGAGATTCATTAGATGAGGCCGAAATGCTGCATCGCTGTGACGGTACCGTCGTGTGCGACATCGTCGGTCACGTAGTCGGCGACCGCCTTGACCTCGGGCATGGCGTTACCCATGGCCACGGCCGTCTCGACGGCGGCGAGCATGCCCAGGTCGTTGCCCGAATCGCCAAAGCCAAAGGTGCGCGCATTTCCCTCGCGGCCCAGATATGCCAGCGCTCGCGCCACGCCCACGCCCTTGTCAATGCCCTTGGGGCTCAGCTCGCGATTCTGGCCACCGGTGTTGCACAGCTCAAACTCGCGATCGATAAAGCCGTCATCATTGGCTACGCGAGCCAAACTGGGCACATTGAGGCATACCTTGCCCACGCGCAGACTGCCGTCGACGCGCATCTCCTCGGCGCTGTGCACCACAGAAGTGCCGATCAGAGACGACTGCTCAACACCCGCGGGTTCCAGGGCAAAAGTAGCCACGTTGGTCTCGAAAAAGGCCTCAATCCCTGCCGCGGCCATACGGCGTGCAAGCTCCTCGACAACGTCCTCGTCAAAGCAGTCCTCGTGTACCACGCGGCCCTCGACCTCGAGCGTGGCTCCCGCCATGGCAACGACACCCGCCGGGTTCAGCGCGCGCAGGCCATCGGCAATCAGCCACAAGGGACGACCCGTGCAGATAAATGCATGGTGTCCCGCATCGCGCAGACGATGAAACGCCTCGACGACCGCCTGCGAGGGGTGAACCGCCGAAAAGTCCTTGTCGGTCATGTTGTCGGGATCGAACGACGTCAGCGTGCCGTCCACGTCAAAAAAGAGCACGGCGGAATCGGGGCACGCATCAATCATATGGGTTCCTTTCGGGGGCGAGAGTAAACGAAGTATCCATCATATAATGGAGCGACGCAACCAGAGAGGTCACCCATGGAATTTTACGCAAGCTGCCCCGAGGGCTTTGAGTCCGCACTCGCCGATGAGCTTAAACGCCTCGGGCTTTCGCATGTTCGCCGGCTGAAGGGCCGCGCTACATTTGAGGGCGAGCTCGAAGAAGGCTACCGCGCCTGTCTGTGGTCGCGCCTGGCGAGCCGTGTGTTCGTGGTACTCGGGCGCTTTGAGGCGCAGGATGCCGATGAACTGTACGATAGCGTTTACGACATCGCCTGGGAGACCATCATCCGCCCCGGCGCCACCATCGCCATCACCGCCCGCGGCGTGACCGAGCAGCTGCGCAACACGCGCTTCTCGGCCCTGCGCGCCAAAGACGCGCTGTGCGACCGTCTGGCCGAGACCACGGGCCGTCGCGCCGACGTCGATGCCGCCGACCCCGATGTTCACCTGTTGCTTTCGCTGCGTCAGCGCCGCGCGAGCATCAGCCTGGACCTTTCGGGCGACCCGCTGTTCAAGCGTCTGCCGCCCGCTGCGACTCGTGCCGGCGAGGGCGCACACGTGTTGCGCCCCGACTACGCCGCCCTGGTGCTGGCACAGGTCGGCTGGACCGCACTGTGCGAGCGCGAGCTGACGGCCGACGATTACGAGAACGAGGCCCTGCCCACGCTGATCGACGCCTCGTGCGCCGGCGGCGGCCTGCTGCTGGAGGCCGTGAATATCCTGACTGACCGTGCACCGGGCGCCGCCCGCGACCACTGGGGCTTTGAGGGCTGGCAGTTGCACGACGCCGCTCTGTGGGGGCAGTTGCTTGCCGAGGCACGCGAGCGCGAGGCGGCAGCACGCGAGCGCCAAGCACGCATTGTGGCCGTAGACATCGACCCCGCCGCCCGCAAGACCGCCGAGCGCATGGTCAAGTGCGCCGGCTACAAGCGTTTTGTCGATTTCTGCGCCGCCAAGTCCGCCACCGTACTGGACCACGCGGGCGCCGTCGCCGGTGCCGCCCTGGTCGCGGACACGACCGAGACCCCGCTTTCGCTCATGCACGATGCCATGACGCTCATCGGCGAGCTGCGCCGCGCCCCCGAGCTCGCTTCGGCGCCGGTCGCCGCTCTCACCCGCGACGGCTTGCTGGCCCGCGCGCTCCACGCCGAGCCCGAGCGCTCGATCGCCGTCATGCCCAATAACGAGGAGGCGGCTCTTGAGGTTTGGCCCTCACTCGACCACGCCGCTGCAGCGTTTGAGGCTGCGACCAGCGCGGATGCCGAGGCCGAGGTTGCGGATGCCAACGAAGCCAACGACGAAGCCGCCGCTTCCTCCATGCCCGAACCTGCCGCCACGCTCGACTTGGGCGACGGCAAGCCGCTGCCCGTGCTCATCCCGGAGTCCGAGCAGTTCGCCAACCGCCTGCGCAAGAATGCCCGTCTGCGCCGCAAGTGGGCCAAGCGCGAGGGCGTGAGCTGCTATCGCGTCTACGATGCCGACCTGCCCGACTACTCCGCTGCCATCGACCTGTACGAGGGTTGCCCGCAGACGCCGGGCCGCTGGCTCGTCATCGCCGAATACGCCGCGCCCAAGACCATCGACCCCGCGCTGGCCCAGGCCCGCATGCTCGACATCTTGGCCATCGCGCCGCGCATCCTTGATGTTCCGGCCGAGCATGTGCACGCCAAGGCCCGCATGCGTTCGCGTGGCGGCTCGCAGTACTGCAAGCAGGGCGCCGGCAAGGGCGGATCGGGCGAGCGCGCCAACATCGCGCGCCGGCGTCTGCCGCTCATCGAAGAAGGCGGGCTCACCTTTGCCGTCAACTTTGACGACTACCTGGATGTGGGCATCTTCCTGGATCACCGCGTCACCCGCAACCTGGTGCGCGAACACGCCAAACAGGCACGCCGCTTCCTCAATCTGTTCGCCTATACCGGCACCGCCACCTGCTATGCGGCCGACGGCGGCGTCGAGGAAACCGTGACAGTCGACCTTTCCAACACCTACCTGGACTGGGCCGAGCGCAATATGCGTCAGAACGGCTTTGTTGGTCCGCAGCATCATTTTGTGCGCGACGACGTGCTCGCCTGGATTCGCGACCAGCGCCAGACGCGCAACCGCTGGGACTTGATCTTTGTCGACCCGCCCACGTTCTCGAACTCGTCCAAGATGGGCCGCCGCACCTGGGATGTCCAGCGCGACCATGTTGAGCTTTTGGCCGGCGTATCTCGCCTGCTTGCACAGGGCGGACATGCCATCTTTAGCTGCAACCTGCGCGGCTTCCGCCCCGAAACGCGCAAGCTCGCGCGCGCGGGCGTCGTGCTGGAGGACATTACGGCACAGACCATCCCCGAGGACTTCGCGCGCAACCAGAAGGTGCACCACTGCTATATCGTGCGCCGACTGCCCATCGAGGACGCCATGGCCGAGGTCGGCTTTAGCGCCGAGGAGATTGCCGAGCGAACCGAGGAGCTGCGCAACCCCGAGGCGCGCAAGCCTCGTGCAGCAGCGCCCGCGCCCACGCAGGCCGGCAACGGCAAATCAAACTTTGCCGGCAAACCCTCCCCTGCCGGCAAGTCCAAAAAGAAGAAGTTCTACGCCAGCAAGCCCAAGGGCAAATAACAAAGTTGCGGTGGAATACGGACTGTTTTACCTGGAATTAGGCAAATATAGACCGTATTTCACCGCAACTCATATTGGGATAGCGGATGCCGACCTATCCCTGGATGACCAATCGGTAACCGATGCCCACGTGCGTCTGGATATAGCGCGGATGCGCGGGGTCGGACTCGATCTTCTTGCGCAGCGTGCCCATAAAGACGCGCAGGCTCGCCAGGTCGCTCTTAGTTGCCGTGCCCCAAATCTCGTGCAGGATAAACTGGTGCGTTAGTACCTTGTCGGCGTTATGTGCCAGCAGGCACAAGAGCTTGTACTCAATCGGCGTCAGATGCAGCTCCTCGCCATCCATCGTGGCAATGCCGGCATCAAAGTCGATATGCAGCTCACCGGCATCGAACGTGCCCTCGGAGGCAACGCCGCCCGATTGCGCATACGAAAGGCGCCTGAGCGTCGTGCGAATGCGCGCGAGCAGCTCCTCGACCGAAAACGGCTTGGTCAGGTAGTCGTCGGCGCCGGCATCGAGTGCGCGAATCTTGTCCGCATCCTCGCTACGCGCCGATACCACGATAATCGGCATGCCCGACCATGCGCGCACCGACTCCACCACCTTGACGCCGTCCATATCGGGCAGACCCAGGTCGAGCAGCACAATGCTCGGTGCCTGCGATGAGGCGGCAGCGATGGCGGCATGGGCGGTCTCCACGGCCATATGACGCAAGCCGTGCGCCTCGAGCGCGGCAACAATAAGATTGCGGACAGCGGGGTCGTCCTCAACGACCAAGATGAGCGGTTTTACGGCAGAGTTCGGCACAGCGCTACTCCTTATCAAACGAAACGTCGGCGACGGGAAGCTCAATCGTAAAGACCGAGCCGTGCGGGTCCGCCGCGGCAACCTCTATGCTACCGCCATGCGCCAGCGCAATGGAGCGGCAGAGCGAAAGCCCCAGGCCCACACTACGGTGGCTGTCGGCCAGGCCATGGTTGGCGGTATAGAACGACTCGAAGATGCGCTCGCGATCCTCGGGTGCGATGCCTGGACCATCATCGGCCACCGAGCACGCCACGCGTCCATCGTCGACGCTAATCGAAATCATGATATGCGAGCCTGCGGGCGTATAGGTGATGGCGTTGTTCACCAGATTGACCACCAGCTGCACCATCAGGCGCGCATCGACGTTGACGAGCGCCGGCTCATCGCACGCCACCACCTTAAGGTCGTGCTCGCGCACGGCAGGGTTCACGTGGCGCAGCGCCTCCTCCACGATATCGTCCATGAGCTCGAGCGTGGTCGGCAGGCGCATACCGCCGCCCTCGAGCTTGGTGATGGCGAGCAGGTTCTCGACGGTGGCGTTGAGCCATTGCGCATCCGAGCGAATGGACAAGAGCAGGCCGCGGCGCGTTTGGGCGTCGAGCACGGCGGTGCCGGTCGAGCCCTGGTCGAGCAGCACATCGGCATTACCCGAAATACTGGTGAGCGGCGTGCGCAGGTCGTGCGAGATGGAGCGCAGCAGGTTGGCGCGCAGCTGCTCATTTTTGGCAAGCACCGCCGCCTCCTCGCGGGCCTCCATGGCGCGGGCGCGATCGAGCGCCAGCTCGCCTTCGCTCACGATAGCATCGGCAAGTGTCCGCTCCTCGTGCGTCAGCACGTCGGGCTCGGCAACGATAGCCAGCACGCCCACCACCGAGGCGGGGTCGCCCGAGCGCGCGAAGCCGTCGCCTGTGCGAACCGTCAGGTAGATGCCATAAAACGCCGAGCCGCCGAACGTAGCATCGAGCGGCGTTCCCACATAGGCGGACGCCGAGAGCCGCGGTGGCATCTGCGGCGCCAGCTCGTGCACCGGCGCGGCATCGCCCACGGCCGTGTATGTCGCACGCGGCAGCAGGTCATCGCCCTCGGCGTCGGCGCTGTACCACACGACCGGACAGCCCGAAAGACGCGCCAGCTGCGTGGCCATGGCGTGAACGATCTGCTGCTCGTCGGCGCACCGCTGCAGCATGCGATTGGTCTCGAGCACCATATGCGTGCGGCGGTCGCTGGCGGCAGCCTGTGCCAAGGCGCGGCGCAGGGCCAACGCAATCGAGCTCGACACAAGCGAGACCACGAACATGATGAAGAACATGCCGGGATAGCCGCGGTCGATAAGCGACAGCGAGTAGCGCGGGTCGACAAACAAGAAGTTGTAGAGCGCCACGGCGGCAGTCGAGCTCAGCAAGCAATACAGGCGACTCCAGGTAAAGAATGCGCACAGCTGAACGGCGAACACATAGACGATCATGATGCTCGGCGCGAGACCCGGATGGTCGAGCAGCGCGCCCACAATCGTCGCCGCGACCAGCAGCCCCACCGACACGCAGATATCGTACAGGGGGCCGCGACGCGTCATCGTAGTGCGCCGCCACCAAAAGTTCTCGGCAATATCACCGTCCGCACGGACGTCCATCAGCGCCCCGCCCCTCTCTCAAAAACAAAAACCACCACAAAGGGACAGGCACCTTTGTGGTGGTTTCCCTTGTGGTGGTTCCAAGTGTATAGCCTTTGCAACCTGCGGTCGCTAGACAAACAGCACGTGCGCGAGCAGGGCACACACGCACACCGCTCCAAATACCAGTGCCACGATCGAAATTACGCGATCGGCCATATCCATGTTGGCACGATTCGTAAAGAACCGATCTTCGGCGGCGTCGACGCGCGCCTCACGCACCATTTCGACCACCGCCTCACGGCCATCGAGCGCCTTTGTATCCATGTTTACCTCCCCGGCCTCATGCTTATCCATCAAAAACCAACTCCGTGTAGCCGCCGACGTCTACGGCCGCTCGTTGGGGGCCAGGCGCTGCATCTTGTTCACGGCCTTGAACTTGGTGAACAGCGGCACGTACTCAAAGCTCACGTTGGAGTTCTCCAGGCCGTACCAACGTGCAGGCGTGCCGGCGGCGCGGCGGATGATGTACTTGAGCGTGATGGCCGTACGCTCACTCGGCTCCACATCGCTTTCGGGCGCCAGAAGCTTACGGATCAGGACGAACTTGAACGTGCCGATGTTACCCGGATCCTTGTAGACCGAGTAGTCATGCGTCTGCGGCGGCAGCTCGCCGGTGGCGGCCAGGTCCTGAACGACCTGACGCAGGTAGGCATTGACGCGCTGGTTGATCTTGTAGCCCAGGTACAGATGCACGCGGAACACGTAATCGGTGCCGAACGTCTCGACCGAATAGGCAAAGGTGTGCGGTTCGTCCATGGTCTCGACATTCACAAACCACCAGGCGCGGGCGCGCTTGGGATGCTTGTCCAAGATCGAATAGACGATATCGCGGTCGATGTAGTCGGTATGGGTGTCCTTGGTCAGGTACACGACGTTGTCGCTCATGCGCTCGTAACGGTCGTCGTCGCGCAGGCGCTTGAGCTGCGGCAGGTAGCTGCGCAGCGGCAGCAGCGTAAACTGGCGCTGCTCAACAGCCGTACCGTTGTACCAGCACACCATGATGCCCATGATGAGCGCGGCCATGAGGATGGTGAAGTAGCCGCCGTGGAAGAACTTGGTAAGTGAGCTCACGAAGAAGAAGCCTTCGAGCAAAAGGAAGAAGGCCGCGAAGATCCACGGAGCAACCTTGAGCTTGCGCTCCTCGTGCAGGTAGAAGAAGAGCAGCAGCGTGGTGCACATCATAGTCAGCGTAATGGCAAGGCCGTAGGCGGCTTCCATATGCGCCGAGTTCTGGAACAGCAGCACCACGATGACGCAGCCGACAAGCATGACGTTGTTGACCATGGGGATGTAGAGCTGGCCCTTGGTCTCGGCAGGGTAGAAGACCTGCATGTGCGGCATGAGGTCCAGACGGCTGGCCTCGGACACCAGCGAGAATGCGCCGGTGATGAGCGCCTGCGAGGCAATGATGGCCGCGACGGTGGAAAGGCCGACGGCAAACGGGCGCAGGCCCGGGGCGAGCATCTGGTAGAACGGGTTGAGGTCGGCAATGCCCATGAGCTCGGGGTTGGCAGCGTTGTTCATAAGCCAAGCGCCCTGGCCCATATAGGAAAGCAGCAGGCAGCACTTAACGAACGGCCAGGTAGCGTAGATGTTGCCGCGGCCGACGTGGCCCATGTCGGAGTAGAGCGCCTCGGCACCGGTGGTGGCGAGGAAGCAGCTGCCCAGAATCATGATGCCCGCGTGGTTGTTGGGGCTCAGCAAAAAGGCGATGCCGCGCACCGGGTTGAGGCACAGCAGCACGGCGGGGTGCTGGAAGACAAAGAACAGACCCGTGCCGCCCAGGAACAGGAACCACAGCGTCATGATGGGGCCAAAGGCGTGACCGATCTTGGCCGTACCGATGCGCTGTACCAAGAAGAGCACGATGATGATGGCGAGCGTAATGGCGACGACGCGGCCCTGGTCATCGCCCAGCACGGCATGGACCGCCGGAATGGTGCGCAGGCCCTCGATGGCCGTGGTAACGGTAACGGCCGGCGTCAGGATGCCGTCGGCGAGCAGCGCGGCGCCTCCCAGCATGGCGGGGATGATAAGCCACTTGCCGCAGCGCTTGACCAGGCTGTACAGGGCAAAGATGCCGCCCTCACCATGGTTATCGGCGCGCAGCGAGATGAGCACATACTTGATGGTGGTCAGCAACGTGACCGTCCACACGACAAGGGAGAGCGCGCCGAGCACGAACTCCTCCGTGACGCTTCCGATGCCGCCGTTGCCGGCAACGAGCGCCTTGGTTACATACATGGGGCTGGTGCCGATATCGCCGTACACCACGCCCAGCGTGACGAGCATCGCCGAGATGCTCACAGGAATCGCAGCGTGCGAGGCTGCCTCCTTGGCCTTTTGTTCCATAAGCCGGTTTCCTCCCAACTTTAATGTTCGAAGGAATTATAGGTAATCGGCCCATGTCTGAATGGCACTGTTTTCCCAGCTAAATAAACATTTATACGGCCTTTAGGCCACCTCGGCGATATGGAATGTGACAAAGGGACTGTCCCTTTGTCACATCGCCGCATTCGTTACTTGCCGAGCCAGTTTTTGAACCACCACTCCATGGAGCGGCTCATCTCGGCCATAAAGGGGCTCGTGTGCTTGCGGGTGTAGATGTCCACCACGCGCTCGCCTACCTCGCGGGCATGCGGACGGAACATCGCGTCCATCTCGGCCACCTGCGCGTCCATGGTCGCAGCATCGGCGCGGCAGTAGCGCTCCTCATGCACCAGGTTCACCACGGGATGCGCAATGGCCGGACGCTCCTTACGGGGCGTGCCGATGATGAGCATCGACAACGGCATGGTATACGGAGGCAGATCGAGCAGCTCGGCCACTTCCTCGGCATTCTCGACGATATCACCGATGTAGCAGCTCCCCAGGCCCAGGGCCTCGGCGGCGACCACGGCGTTTTGCGCAGCGATCACGGCGTCCTGGGCCGCGATGGCAAAGTCACCCAAACCCGGTGCACGGCGGGGCGCCTTGCCCGTGCGCTCGACAAACTCGGGCTCAAAGCAGCCCACGTGCTCAAACAGATCGATCCACTTGGCATAGTCGACCACAAATATAAGTGCCCAGGGCGCCTTGGCGATCATGGGCTGGTGGTCGCACAGGTCGGCCAGACGATCCAGCGTAGCCTGCTCGCGAATGCTCACGATGGAATACATCATCATGGCGCCCGCCGACGGCGCGCGACTCGCCGCATGCAAAATTGCCGCCCGCTGCTCGTCGGTCACCGCCACGGGACGGTCGTCGTCATCACGCGCGAAGGCACGCGTGGAGGAACGGTGCTCCAACGTGTCCAGCACCGCATTGCCCGTCGTCTCGACCGGATAGCCGCCCGCGTCCATGCCAGCGTCCACGTCACCCGCACTCGTCATACAAGCCCGTTCGTTCATCGCCTCATCCTCGCCAATTCTTTAAGAAGCCTTTACGTTTCCGTGTAATTCCCGTCCATTATCGCGCAGGTCGCCACTACATTGCGCCACACCGTCACACGTGCGCGTTAATATGGCTGGTTGTTGTGCGCAGACACCAATTGCAGCGCATATCTTGGTAACAATCGGGTAAACCCCCGCTTTCGTACGTTTTAGTTTGTGAGGAGTCTCAGCATGTTCGCTGCCGCCATCTCGCTCGTCGGTCTTGCGGCGACCGTCTACCTTGTCTTGCGCGAGGCCAAGGCCATTCGCGCTCAGTCGGGCACCGTTGCCAAGGGCGCCTTCGCCTGGAGCGTCGCCTTTGGCCTGTTCCAGCTCTTTTTGACCGTCTGGGGCGCTATTGGCCTCGTCGCGCAGAACGAGCCGCTCGCCTTCGTGATGCTCATCCTGACCAACGCCATCCTCACCGGCTGCGCTTGGGCCAGCATCGCCCGCGACCGCATCGCCCCGCGCGTCTTTGCGTTCGCCGGGCCCGACGCCCCCGCCCCCACCGGCAAGCTCGCCCGCCTGCGCGGAGCCTTTGTGGGTAAACCGCTCGTCGCCGCCGTCCTGTGCCTGCTGCTCGCCGGCGTCTTTGCGCTGCTGGGCATGGAGGTCTCGTCCAACCACGACTTTACCTGGGTCTACCCCCTGTGCATCCTGCTCGAGTGGGCCATCATCACCACGCTCATGGTCGGCCTGTTCTTCCTGTTCCAGCGCCACGGCGCAGCCCCCGCGGTCTTGGCCTTTGCCCTCTTTGTCCTGGGCATTGCCGAGTTCTTCGTCATCACGTTTAAATCCATGCCCATCCAGCCGGGCGACCTTTCGGCCATCTCCACCGCCGCCGCGGTCGCCGGCACCGGCTACACCTTCTCGATCTCGCTGTTCTGCGTGCTGTCCATGGGCTTTACCGCCATCGCCATGCTGCTGTGCGAGTACGCCGGCCTGGTGGCACCGCACCGTCAGAAGGGCGCCGCCAACGCCAAGCGCATGCTGCTCACCAACCTGCTCGTCGCCGTGCTGTGCCTGGGCGGTGTGACCGCACACGTCACGCTCATCGACTACTACAACACCCTCGGCATCACCGTCTACACCTGGCGCCCGCTCGAGAGCTACTGGCGCGAGGGCTACCTGCCCGCTTTCATTAGCGCAGCGCAGTCCATCAAGCCGCCCAAACCCGCCGACTACTCCGTCGACGATGCCAAGGCCACGCTCAAAAAGTACGCCAAGGCCTATGACAAATCCGACGCGGCTAAGAGCGATGAGCGCGCCGCCGCAAAGGAGCAGTTCGACAGCGAGAAGCCCACGGTCATCGCCATCATGAACGAGACCTTCTCGGATCTGTCGATCTACCAGAACATGCGCGCCGGCTACGAGGGCCCGCAGTACTTTAAGAACCTGTCCAACTGCCTCAGCCGCGGCAAGCTCTACGTGAGCGCCTACGGCGGCGGTACCGCCAATACCGAGTTTGAGTTTATGACCGGCAACTCCATGGCCAACCTGGGCTCGGGCGTGTACCCCTACACCATCTACAACATGGAAACGACCGGGAACCTGGCAGAGCAGTTCAAGTCGCTCGGATATTCCACCACGGCCATGCACCCCAACCACGCCACCAACTGGAACCGCGAGAACGTGTACAAGGGCTTTGGCTTTGACCGGTTCCTGTCCATCAACGACTTCCAGGGAGCCGACACTCTGCGCGGTATGGTGACCGACCAGGCGACCTATGACAAGATTCTTGAGCTGCTCGACCAGAACGCCGATCCGCAGTTTATCTTCGACGTGACCATGCAGAACCACTCGGGCTACGACACGGGCCTGCTGCCGGTCGACAAGCAGATGCACCTGAACATCGACACGACCGACCTGGACACCAAGACCGTCGAGGACGGCACGCTCTCCGATGTCGACGAGTATGTCTCGTGCATCGAGCAGTCCGACCAGGCGCTTCGCTACTTCCTCAACGCCTTGAGCAAACTCGACCGCAAGGTGGTCGTGGTGTTCTGGGGCGATCACCAGCCGTTCTTCCCGTCCAAGTTCAACGACAAGTGGTTTACCGGCGAGGACGACGCCACGCATCAAGAGCGCCTGTGGCAGACTGACTACATCATCTGGGCCAACTACGACGTTGCCGGCTGCGACCAGACGAGTGAGGTCGACGACCTGTCCACCAACTACCTGTCCACGCAACTCATGCAGCTGATCGGTGCCCCGCTGACCGACTACCAGAAGGCGCACATGACGCTGCGCGAGTCGCTGCCCGCCATCAACTCGGTGGGCTACGAGGACACCAGCCTGCGCTGGGCACTCTCCTCCAACGTCACCGGTGACGACGCCGCCGCAGCAGCCGCCACCAAGGCGCGCGAGGATTACGCCAAGATGCAATACTACGAGATGTTCCGCGACGGCAAGAACGTCTATACGGAGCACTTCCAGACCGAGGCCAACGAGACCGACCCCAACTTGGCACCGGGCACGACCAAGATCAAGTAGCGACTAGCTGCGAGTTCATAACTGAAACGTCTGTCCGGGCGGAGGTATGTAAGGTTCCCTGCTCGGACAGTCCTGCGCAAGACGGGGGCCACATTAAGTGGCCCCCTTTGCGTGCGGAACTCGCGATGAACCTTATATGCCTCCGCCCGGACAGACGCCTTGTTGTTGGGACACGGCTTGTCATAGGGGTATCCGCTGAACATATATAAGTTGAAGGCCACGTTATGTGGCCTTCTTTGTTTGCGGAAAGTGTGTCCCGGAATTCTTGTCTGGAATGGGATGCAGTTTCCGCTTGGGACCCGATTGGGAAAGTGTGTCCCACTATTCAGCTGGATTCCGGGATGTATTTTCCGGTTGAGGCTCGTTGGGAAAGTGCGTCCCACTTTGGGGGCTGATTCTGGGACGTGGTTTCCGGTTGGCTCTCATTGGGAAAGTTGGGACCTCGGACGTTTTTCCGGACCATGTCCCGGCGCTATGCCGCATGGCCCCTC
>UQNU01000005.1 GCA_900542555.1 uncultured Collinsella sp. | reverse complement strand
CGGTCTTTCATGCAGCAGGGGCTCTCAATGTTTTTATGTCCTGCTCATATCGTCTCTGCCGGCAGTAAGGGACAGTCCCCAAGTGCCAAGTGCCGCATCTGTCCCCTTTGCACCAAAATGGTGCAGATTAACCTGTCCCCAATGCACCAAGCGTGCCGCGGGGGCTGCGTTGTGACACAATGGCGTTTGTTCGGTTCGTTATGTGAAAGGCCAACTATGGCAAATAAGAAAAAGAACTCCGAGGCCGCGCCGACGCCCGAGCAGCAGGCTCGCGCTGCCTCCAGCTCTCGCAAGAAGCAGCGCAAGACGTACGTGTCTAAGACCGTCAAGATCGTCCTGGTGGTCATCGGCGTGCTGGCAATGCTGCTTTCCGTCTCGGCGATGGCGTGCTCCGGCCTTATGTCGCAGGCCGAGGACACCTCGGGCTACAAGCTGACCGGCGGTGTTGCTGCTACTATCAACGGCACCAACCTCACCGAGGACACCGTGACCAAGCAGATCATGAGCATGCGCACGTCTTACGGCTACACCAAGGACAAGGACTGGGCGCAGTATCTGGTTGACAACGACCTCACGCCCAAGAAGTACCGCAAGCAACTCATCGACTCCTACACGCAGCAGATTCTGCTTCAACAGGCACAGAAGGAGAACGGCGTGACGGTGTCGGACGAGGAGGTCGAGAAGGCATGGAAGGACGCGTGCAAGAGCGCGGGCGGTGCCAAGGCCTTTAAGAAGACCCTCAAGACCTACGGCTATACCGAGGACACCTACAAGGATTCGCTCAAGGAGAGCCTGGCGCAGCAGAAACTCAAGGATGCGGTAGCGCCCACAAGCAAGCCCAAGGACAGCGAGATCGTCGATTACATCAACGAGAACCTGTCTAACTACAACGATGCTCGCCGCTCGTCGAACATCCTGATCAAGGTTGATTCCGACGCTTCCGACGAGGACAAGGCTGCCGCCAAGGCCAAGGCGCAGGAGTGCCTGGACAAGATCAACTCCGGTGAGCTGAGCTTTGAGGACGCCGTGGAGCAGTACTCCGATGACACCGGCTCCAAGGACAAGAAGGGCGATGTTGGCTGGGACAAGCTCACTACCTTCGTCGACAGCTACCAGGCGGCGCTCGAGGGGCTCAACAAGGGCGATGTGAGCGACGTCGTCGAGTCGACCTATGGTTATCACATCATCAAGTGCACCGACTACTTCCATATCGATAATCAGGTCGATGACATTAAGCAGGTGCCCAAGGTCATCAAGAAGTACGTCTCCAACGTGGTGAAGACGCAGGCGGCAAGCACTGCGTACAGCGAGTGGCTGGAGCAGTACAAGAAGGACGCCGACATCACCGTTAACCCCATGCCCAAGGACGTGCCGTACAACGTCAGCCTGAAGGGCGTCACCAAGAGTTCGACCGACGATTCGTCGACGACTAAGTAATCATGGGGCGGTGCCCGCGTGAGTACCGCCCACGCTATTGAGGAGGCTATGCAGATGACCAACGAAGAGCTGCAGAAGGAAATGATTGCGGCCATGAAGGCCAAAGACAAGGTTCGCCTGTCTATCATTCGCCAGGTTAAGGCCGAGGTGAAGAATATCGAGGTCAACGAGCGTCGCGATGTGACCGAGGAAGACGTCAACAACATGATCAAGCGTCTGATTAAGCAGACGAGCGAGACGCTGGAGATGTCCATTAAGGCCGGTACCGACCAGGAGCGTACCGACAACCTGACCGAGCAGGTCAAGATTCTGGAGAGCCTGCTGCCCGCGCAGGTTTCGGGTGAGGAACTCGAGGCCCTGATCGAGCAGGTCATCGCCGAGCTGGGCGCGACCTCTAAGAAGCAGATGGGCCAGGTCATGGGTGCACTCGGCAAGGCCACCGGCGGCAACTTCGACAAGCCGGCAGCGGCAAAGATTGTCGGAGCAAAGCTTGCGTAATTTGTTACGCGGTTTTACCAAACCGCGTAACGGCTCGACGCTGCAAACCCGTACACACGGCAATCTGACGTTCAATTTCAAGGGCGCGACCATAAGGTCTGCGCCCTTTCATTTCACGTCACCTTGCTCGCGTGTACGGGTTTTCGCTGACTTATGCTCAACAAGGGCGGTTGGAGGAAGGGCGTCCTCCGCGGGCGCTCATTGGGGACAGGCTTAAATGAGTGCCCAATGAGTAGGCACTCATTTAAGTCTGTCCCCAATGAGTGAGTGGAAGGTTGCGGGTTCTTTACGGGAATGTAGTGTGGGCTGCGGAAACGCGGTTCTTTCCGTACAATAGTTCAACTCGTGTAAACGCAGGGAAGGGACATTCATGGCAGACATGATCGAGATCAAGCATCTCAACAAGTACTTTGGCGACCTGCATGTGCTCAAAGATATCAACCTCACCGTCAAGCGCGGCGAGAAGCTCGTAATGATCGGGCCCTCCGGTTCGGGTAAGTCGACGCTCATCCGCTGTGTCGATTATCTTGAGGAGCCCACGTCGGGCGAGGTCGTCATCGACGGTACGCCGCTCACCAAAAAGAATCACCTGGAGATGGCTCGCAAGTATAGTTCCATGGTGTTTCAGCAGTTCAACCTGTATCCCAACATGACGGTGCTCGGCAACCTGACGCTCGCGCCCATCAAGCTGCAAAAGAAGAGCAAGGAGGAGGCGACCGAGGTCGCCATCGCCGCGCTCAAGCGCGTTGGCATGGCGCATAAGGCCGGCGAGTATCCGCAGAACCTCTCGGGCGGTCAGCAGCAGCGCATCGCCATCGCCCGTGCCCTGTGCACCAAGCAGCCCATCATCCTGTTTGACGAACCGACCTCGGCGCTCGACCCCGAGATGGTCCAGGAGGTTCTGGACGTTATGATTGAGCTCGCGCAGGAGGATATCACCATGATCTGCGTGACGCATGAGATGGGCTTTGCGCGCCAGGTGGCCGACCGCGTCATCTTTATGGAGGACGGCCGCATTCTGGAGGAGGGCACGCCTGAGCACTTCTTCGATAACCCCGAGAACCCGCGCTGCCGCGAGTTCCTGTCCAAGATTCTGCACTAGGCGCGGTGATGGACATGACGGATATGACGAGGGCGGCCGTGTCGCGCCGTCACTTTTTGCAGCTGGCTGGCGCCGGCATGCTTGCGCTGACGGGCACCGCGCTTACCGGTTGCGGCAACTCCACCAGCGGCGAGGGCTCCGACAAGGGGTCCAAGCTTGCGGCCATTAAGTCGCGCGGCCATCTGAATGCCGGCGTTAAGAAGGATGTTCCCGGCTACGGCTATTACGACACCGCCAAGGGCCGCTTTGAGGGCATGGAAGTCGATTTGTGCTACCAGATCGCCGCTGCCGTCTTTGGCGTGAGCTACAAGGATGGCCGCGCCCAGGAGCTTGTCGAGTTTACCGACGTAACGCCCAAGACGCGCGGCCCGCTGATCGATAACGGCCAGCTCGATGTGGTCGCGGCGACCTACACCATCACCGACGAGCGCAAGAAGAGCTGGGATTTCTCGACGCCGTACCGCACCGACTACGTGGGACTCATGGTCAAGAAGCGTTCGGGCTTTACCTCGATTGAGGATCTGGATGGCAAGGTCATTGGCGTGAGCCAGGGTGCCACCACACAGGGCCTCATCGAGCAGATGATCAAGGACAACGGCTTTAGCTGCAAGCCCGAGTTTAGGGCCTTTAGCGGCTACCCCATCATCAAGAGTTCGCTCGACGCCGGCAATATCGACGTCTTTGCCATGGACCGCTCCACGCTGGCCGGTTATATGAACGAGACCGTTGAGCTGCTGCAGCCCGAGGTCAAGTTTGGCGAGCAGGGCTACGGCGTGGCGACCAAGAAGGGCTGCGACCTTTCGGCCGTGGTCGATCAGGTGATTTGCGATCGCCTGGCCGACGGCTGGCTCGACCAAGAGGTCAAGACCTGGGGTCTTGTATAGGCACATCGTCCAAGGAAGGAATCAAATGCTCGAAGGATTATTTGACGCCGACCGTTGGTCGACGACATTTCAAAACATGGGGCCCTTCTGGGAGGGCTTTGGCGTGACGCTGCAAGTGGTCGTTGCCGGTCTACTGCTGTCGCTGGTACTGGGCACGCTGCTGGGCGTGTTCTCTACCACTCGCTCGCGCGTGCTGCGCGCCATAAGCCGCGTGTACGTGGAGTTTTACCAGAACACCCCGTTGCCCGTGCAGGTGCTCTTTATGTACATGGCCGGTCCGCAGTTTTTGCAGGCCATAACCGGTGCCGACCAGCCGGTGCGCATCGCGCCGTTCGTGCTGGGCTTCTTGGGTGTGGGCCTGTATCACGCGGCCTACATTTCGGAGGTCATCCGCACTGGTATCGAGGCGGTTCCGCGCGGTCAGATGGAGGCGGCCCAGAGCCAGGGCTTCACCCGTGCGCAGGCGTACTGGTACATCGTACTGCCCCAGACATTCAAGATCATTCTGCCGCCGCTGTGTAACCAGGCGCTCAACCTGGTCAAGAACACGTCGGTGCTGGCGCTTGTGGCCGGCGGCGACCTTATGTACCGTTCCGACAACTTTGTGAGTCTGTACGGTTACCTGCAGGGATACATCGTCTGCTGCCTTATGTACTTCATCATCTGCTTTCCGCTCGCCATGCTGGTGCAGTGGCTCGAGCGCCGCTCCAAGGAGCGTCCGCGCGGCGTGAGCCTGGCCGAGCTGGGGCTCGACAACGTAGAGGAGGCCTAGCGCATGGAAATCTTCAACGCGACCAACCTGCTCTACATTTGGGGCGGCTTTGTTAAGACGATCGAGATCTCGGCGCTGTCGATCTTTTTCTCGCTCATCTTTGGCACGGTGCTGGCGCTCGTTAAGAGCTATGCGCCCCGCCCGTTCCGTATTTTGGTGAGCGCCTATATCGAGCTGTTCCGTTGCACGCCAAACCTGCTGTGGATCCTGTTTATCTACTTTACGGTGCAGGGTTTGGACATTGTGATTTCGACCATCGCCTTTACGCTGTTTACCAGCGCTGTTATGGCCGAGATTGTGCGCGGCGGCCTCAACTCGATTCCGCGTGGCCAGTTTGAGGCAGCGCAGAGCCAGGGCTTCGGCTTCTTTGCCACCATGCGCTACATCATTCTGCCGCAGACGTTTAAGACGATCATTCCGGCGCTGTTTAGCCAGTGCACGACCGTCATTAAGGACAGCTCGTATCTTTCGGGCATTAACGTGGCCGAGCTCATGTACACGGCAAACGTCGTGATGGCCCACGCGATCGACCTGTCGCAGGTTCTTATGCTCTACGGCCTGGTGTTTGCGATGTACTTTGTGCTCAACTTTGGTATCTCGCTGCTGGTGAGAGCTTATCAGAGGCGAATGGTGGCAGCGTAGAATGTGGCAAAGGGACAGCCCCTTTGTCACATAGAGAAAGGAATCGCGATGAGCGATCTGGAGAATAAGAAGAATCCTGTGGTCATTACCATCGCGCGCGACTTTGGCGCCGAGGGCCACGAGATTGGTCGCATGCTTGCCGACGAGTTGGGGATTCCGCTGTACGATAACGAGCTGCTGGTGCGAGCGTCGCTGCGCGCGGGCGAGTCGCTCGATAAGATGGCCGCCTACGACGAGCGACTGGCCGTGGAGAACATGGCGTTTTTGCCCGACCGTTACGACGCCCGTTCGTACTCGGATAAGTTGTTCCAAAAGATGAGCCAGGTGATTTTGGATCTGGGCGAGACCGAGAGCTGCATTATCGAGGGTCGTCTGTCCGACTACCTGCTGCGTAACAACCCCAACCACATTGCCGTGTTGGTGACCGCACCCTTTGAGGACCGCGTCGAGATCGTGCGCAAAAAACGCGGCCTTAACAAAAAGAAGGGTGCCAAGCTGGTCAAGCAGCAGCAGAAGGCGCGCGAGGCGTTCTACAAGCGCTACAGCGCCGGCAAGTGGAAGATGACGAGCGGTAAGGACATCGTCGTTAACCGCGCCAAGCTGGGCCGCGAGGGCTGCAAAGACGTTATCGCCGCCGCCTATCGCTACAAGGCAGCGCAGCTCGAAGGCTAACCGACCAAAACCATCACAAAGGTGCCTGTCCCCATCGTGGTGGTTGGGTGGTCGGCATAGAAAAAGTCCCCGCCGGGCGTGTGCTCGACGGGGACTTTGCCGTTTGGTGATTAGCGCTGTAGGTGATTACTCGCCCAGCAGGCTCTTGGTGATGGAGGCAGCGGCCTTCTTGCCGGCGCCCATCGCCAGAATGACCGTAGCGGCACCGGTGACGATGTCGCCGCCGGCCCAGATGCGGGGATCGGTGGTCTGGCCGGTCTCCTCGTCGGCGACGATGTAGCCCCACTTGTTGAGCTCCATCTTGCCGCCGATCTTCTTTGCGAAGGGGTTGGCGTTGGTGCCGATAGCCGAGATCGCGACGTCGCAGGGGATCTCCTCGATGGCGCCCTCGATGGGCACCGGGCGACGACGGCCGGACTCGTCGGGCTCGCCGAGCTCCATCTTCTGGACCTTGACGGCGCACACGGAGCCGTCCTCGCCAGCGACAAACTCGAGCGGGGAAACGAGCGGCAGAACCTCGACGCCCTCGGCCTTGGCATGGTGCAGCTCGGCGCGACGGCAGGGCATCTCGTCCTCGGTACGGCGGTAGGCGATGATGGCGTGCTCGGCGCCCAGACGCTTGGCGGTACGGACGGCGTCCATAGCCACGTTGCCGCCACCAAAGACGACGACGTTCTTGCCGTGCTTGGTGGGGGTGTCGTACTCGGGGAACTTGTTGGCCTTCATCAGGTTCACGCGGGTGAGGTACTCGTTAGCGAAGAAGACGTTGGGCAGGTTCTCGCCGGGGACGTTGAGGAACTTGGGCAGGCCAGCGCCGGTCGCCACGTAGATGGCGTCGAAGCCCTGCTCGAACAGCTCCTCGGCCGTGGCCATGTTGCCCACGACGGAGTTGTACTCAAACTTGACGCCCATGTCCTCCAGGCCGTCAATCTCGCGCTTGACGACTGCCTTGGGCAGACGGAACTCGGGGATGCCGTAGACCAGCACGCCGCCGCCGGTGAAGAAGGCCTCAAAGACGGTGACGTCAAAGCCGTTGCGGGCGAGCTCGCCGGCGCAGGTGATGCCGGACGGGCCGGAGCCGACGACGGCGACCTTCTTGCCGTTCTTGGGAGCCATCTTGGGCGTGGAAGCGAGCTCGGGGCGGTCACCCAGGAAGCGCTCGAGCTGGCCGATGGCCACGGGCTCGGATTTCTTACCACGGATGCACTTGCCCTCGCACTGGTTCTCCTGCGGGCAGACACGGCCGCAGATGGCGGGAAGCATGGAGTCCTCGCGGATGGTATCGAGAGCGCCGCCGAAGTCCTTCTCGCGGATCTGCTCGATAAAGCGGGGGATGTTGATGTTGACGGGGCAGCCCTCAACACAGAACGGCTTCTTGCAGTTGAGGCAGCGCTCGGCCTCGGCCAGCGCCATCTCCTCGGTGAAGCCCTTGTCGACGGGGCGGAAGTCGCAGGCGCGCTCGGCAGCCGGCTCCTCGTTATCGGGGGTGCGGGGCGACTTCATATCGGCAACGAAACGACCGTTAACTAGTGGCATGCGCAGCTCTTTTCCTCATAGGCCTTGAGGGACTCGCCCTCTTCGGAACGGTAAGCGGCCTGGCGGGCACGAAGGTCATCCCAGTCGACCAGGGTGGCATCGAAGTCGGGGCCGTCGACGCAAGCGAACTTGGTCACGCCGCCCACCTCGACGCGGCAGCAGCCGCACATGCCGGTGCCGTCAACCATGATGGGGTTGAGCGACGCGGTGATGGGGGTGTCGTACTTCTGGGCGGTGAGGGTCGAGAACTTCATCATCGGAACGGGGCCGACGCAGAAGACCTGGCTCACGGCCTTGTCCTGCAGCAGGCGCTCCAGCGGAGCGGTAACAACGCCCTGCTCGCCGTAGGAACCGTCATCGGTAGTGATGTGGATGTGGTCCTCGTCGAGGAGCTCGCGGAACTGGTCCTCCATGAGCAGGAGGTCCTTGGTGCGGGCGCCCATGATGGCGTGCACCTCGTGGCCGGTCTCGACCAGGTGCTTGGCGACCGGGAAGGCAATTGCCAGGCCGACGCCGCCGCCAATGACGGCGCAGGGGCCCTCGGCCATCTCGGTGGGAACGCCCAGCGGGCCCACGACGTCGCGCAGCGACTCGCCGGCCTCGTAGGTGGAAAGCATTTCGGTGGTCTTGCCGATCACCATGAAGATGAACTCGACCCAGCCCTCGTCACCGTTCCAGCCGGCCAGGGTAAACGGGACGCGCTCGCCCGTCTCGTTGGCGCGAACCATGAGGAACTGTCCAGCGTGCGCATGCTTGGCGATTGCAGGCGCCTCGATGCGGAACTTGAACACCTTCTCCGAGAACTGCGTCTTCTCCAGGATCTTATACATAGAACCCCTCTCTTGTTAGGGCCGCCGAACCGTGCCTCCACGGAAATGGACGGTAGCCCGAATAAAACCGTACGCGCACAGGCGTTGTGCAGACATACGGTGCAAATTATACCCTCATGGACATGTCACTTACGTGTGTCTTCGGCTGTTGGGAGCAGGGTTTATCCACTTTGGCCTACCAAAGGGGGAGAGGTTTATTTTGGTCGGTTTTATCAGGTAAAACGGCAAAGGGGGCCGGCCTCGGGTTGTGATGAGGCCGGCCCCCTTTGGGGTGCTATGCATGTATGTCGGCGCGCGGTTGATTGCGATGCCGCAACTGGGGCGTTTCCGCAGGTAAAACCTGCCAAAATAAACCTGTTCCTAAATGATAGGTTTTAGTGCTTGCCGTTGGCGGAGGCGGCACCGTTGACATGGTCGCGGGCATAGACCACGCCGTGCACGATCGCCAGGCCGGCGGCGTCGGCCGCGCGGGCGCAGGTGTCCTGGAAATCCTCGGCCTCGCGGGCGCGCAGCTGCTTAAGAACGTAGTCGGCGACGGCCATCTTGCCGGGAGGGTTGCCGATGCCGGTGCGGATGCGGCTGAAGTCGCGGCTGCCCATCTTGTCGATGATGGAGCGCAGGCCGTTGTGACCGGCGTGGCCGCCGCTCACCTTAACACGCACGTCGCCGGCGGGAATATCGAGCTCGTCGTGGATTACGAGCAGCTCCTCGGCCTTGATCTTGTACTCGCGACAGAGCTTGGAGATGGGGCCGCCCGAGGTATTCATGTACGACTGCGGCTTGACCAGCACAATCTGGCGCTTGCCACCCTCTTCCTCAGCATCGTTGATATTGATGAGCGCGACCTCGGCGCCTGCTTGGTTTTTCCAGTACGTGACGCCGGCCTGACGGGCCAGCTCGTCGATTGCCTTAAAGCCGGCGTTGTGGCGGGTCTCGGCATATTCCTCGCCCGGGTTGCCAAGCCCGGCGACCATGCGAATCTTAAGCGGCTGTGCAGCTGCCATGTTTATCCTTTCGTTGATTTGTCGCCTGCTATGGTGAGCGACCCTGTTGCCGCTGTCAAATGGAGGGTAATTGAGGGCGTTTAGGGTCGTTTGGACGGCCGTCGAAATCAGAGGTGGACAGTTAGTTCAGATACGTATAAGTTCTGAGGACTCGAAGTGCTCAATTCAATGCCGATACGTTGTTTTGGAGCTTTAGTTAGTCCATATGGCGCTGTTTTGAAGTCTACCCTGCCTTCAAATAGGGCGAATGGTATAGAGATAGCTGCAAAACAGCCTAATTCAATGTGTCCATTTATACGTATTTGAACTAACTGTCCAGCCCTGTTCGACGGCGCGCGGGTGATTCGCCGTTTAGACCGGCGCAAGGCCGATTCCGGCCCGCAGAGCGTTGAGCCAAGCGGCCTGACGCTTGCGATAGCCCTTGATACGGTATCGGAATCGGACTCCCGCGAGTCGATGCATCGTTTGGGCGAAGGCTTCGAGTGCAACAAGGTCTTTCATTTGGTCGCGATTGATAACCAGGACGTGGATGCCCATTGCCTTGAGGCCATTATTTCGATTGCCATCGTGGATGCGAGCGTTTTGAAGCTCATGACCAATTCCGTTGTATTCGTTGTCGACTCCGGCTGCCGGGCAATATAGGTCGCAGATGGCATAGGGGATGCCCGAGGACATGTTGACCGCAAGAGTGTCGAAGTCGATTCGATAGTTGAGTAGCAGGCCTCCCATGGGCAGACTGCAACATCCGAATCCTCCAAAGCGCATGGGCGCTCCGAGAACGGCAAACATTAGGGATTCGGCTGGGGATGCAGATCCGGGTCGGGCAAGTTTGACTGCCGTGCGAAACGATGTGTATGAGCTACTTTTGGCGAAGCGTGCAACCGCCTCAAGCTCTTCGATAGTTGTGGCGGGCTCGCATTTGTAGTGTGCCTGTTCATAGCGGGTTTCGTTCTGTTGCTCGACCACCGACTGGTTGCCCAAGCAATCAAGATCGCCCGTCGCTGCGCAGCCATCGCCCTTGGGCCAGATGTCGTCATGGGCAATGGGGTATGTTGCCCCGGGAGGAAGGGAGTAGGTTCCGAGCAGTTCCATGAGAAGCATCAAGGTTTTGGCGACTGATTCATTTTTGGAACAAAGCATGGCTGTCACGGCAGGAGACGTTGCGTAGATGTCGGCCTCGACGTGCATAATTGCACCTTCAGGAAGCGGAGCGGTGAGAATATGCTGAAGAAGCCGCTTGTCGGGGCGTCTGTTGTCTTCGTCTGAAACGAGAAGATCGAGTAGTTCGGAATCATCTTCATTCCAGGCATCGAGTATCGAAAGTGCGCCAAAGTCTATCGCGTCATTATTGGGAATGCAGCTAGCCAAGGCCTGTGCTTGCTGTTCACTATCAACGGAGTCCCAGGGTAGGGCAGAGTACGCCCGTCGTGCGCGACGAATTGCGCGGAGGGCGGAGAAATGTGAAATCACGGTCGTCATAGCTATAACGTACTAAGTTGGCGGCAGAATGCGACCCCCATACCGTTCTTTTCGCTCAGCGGGGCGCTGCGCGCCATGAACGGCTGGGTGTTATGAAATCGGTGGAATCGGTTGAGGGGATTGCAGGAAATTGAGCTCTGCCGCGAAGGTTGACGATAGCTACTGGACGGTTAATTCAGATACGTATAAGGCGGCGGGCGTTCGAGGCGTGTCTAAGGCCCTTGAGGGCGATTTGAGGGTAAATATGCAGCGGTTGTACTCGAGAACGATGAGATTTGGACGGCATGGCATCCGCTGGGGAGCTCAGAAGGCTCCGAACGGTCTTTTGGAGCTTTAAAAAAATACGTATCTGAACTAATTGTCCAGGGAAGGTTGGCGAGGGATAGAAAAAGGGTCGGAAGCTCGCTTCCGACCCTTTAAAAGCATCAAAGATGATGCGCGGCAGGCTACAGCGCGAAATCGCCGCCGACGAGCGTGGAGACGGGCTCCTCGTGGTAAACGGCGGAGATGGCCTGAGCGAACTCCTCGGCGACCGAGATGGTCTTGATCTTGCCGCCGACCTCGACGGGAATGGCGTCGGTGACGAGGCACTCGACGATCGGGGCGTCGTTCAGACGCTCGATGGCCGGACCGGAGAAGATGCCGTGGGTGGCGCAGACGTAGATGTCGCCAGCGCCCATGGCCTTGAGCTCCTTGACGTTGGCGCACAGGGTGCCAGCGGTGTCGATCATGTCGTCGTTGATGATGCAGGTCTTGCCCTTGATGTCACCGATGATACCCATGACCTCGGCGGCGTTGTGGCGCGGACGGCCCTTGTGGGCGATGGCCAGGTCGCAGCCGAGCATGTCGGACAGCTTCTTGGCGGCCTTGGCGCGACCCACGTCAGGGGAGACGACAACCAGGTTGTCGGTGTCGAAGTGCATGTCGTTGTAGTACTGGCCAAACAGCGGCAGCGCGGACAGGTGGTTAACCGGGATATCGAAGAAGCCCTGGATCTGGCCCTGGTGCAGGTCGAGGGTGATGATGCGGTTGACGCCGGCGCGCTCGAGCAGGTTGGCGACGAGGCGGGCGGTGATGGGCTCACGCGGGCCGGCCTTGCGGTCCTGGCGGGCATAGCCGTAGTGGGTGATGACGGCGGTGATGGAGCGGGCGGATGCGCGCTTGGCAGCGTCGGTGGCGATGAGCAGCTCCATGAGCATGTCGTTGACGTTGCCGCCGGCCACGGACTGAATCAGGAAGACGTCGGCGCCGCGGACGGTTTCGTCGTAGCGGGCGTAAATCTCACCGTTGGCGAACTGCTTTAGCGTAAGGCCCGAAAGCTCGACCCCAAGGTACTCAGCAATCTTCTGAGCGAGGGGACGGTTGGAGGAACCGGAATACACGCGGATGGACTTGCGCATATTCTCCGACTTCTCGGGATCATTAATCGGCATTACCCTTCTCCTTTATATCGAATGCCATATAGATGCCTTTTTGCATTGTAACCGCGCGACGGGGTTTATCGAGTCCTGATAACGTCTTTACCGTCAACGGACACGAACCGACCACTCATCCGGTTGCGCAGGTCACGATAGAAAAAGGAGCCGCCCCCCCCACGGGAACAGCTCCTTAGATGCTTGGTAAAACGTTATACCTCGTCGTCCTCGTGCAGACGGCGGCGGTAATCGGCGGCCCAGCCCTCAATGTTTACCTGACGGGCACGACCCAGGCCAAGTGCGTCGGCCGGGACCGGCTCGGTGATGACGGAGCCGGCGGCCACGAGCGCGCCGTCGCCGATCTGGGCGGGCGCGACCATCATGGTGTCGGAACCGATGAAGGCGTCCTTGCCGATGACGGTCTTGTGCTTGTGCACGCCGTCGTAGTTGCAGGTGATGGAGCCCGCGCCCACGTTGACGCCGGAGCCCATGGTGGTGTCGCCGATGTAGGACAGGTGCGGCACCTTGGAGCCCTCGCCGATCGTGGACTTCTTGATCTCCACGTGCGTGCCGGCCTTGGAGCCGTCGAGCATGTGGGTGCCCGGGCGCAGGTAGGCGCGCGGGCCGCAGTCGACGCCGTTCTCGATGACGGCCTCGATGGCGATGGTCTCATCGATGGTGCAGCCGCTGCCGACGGTGGTGTCGGTGAGGCGACTGTTGGGGCCGAGCTGGCACTCTTCGCCCACGGTGACGTGACCGATCAGATGCGTCTGCGGCCACACGATGGTGTCTCGGCCGATGGTGGCATCGGGGCCGATCCAGGCCTGCGTGGGATCGATGAACGTGACGCCCTCGGCCATCCAGTGCTCGTTGATGCGGTCGCGCGCGATAGCGGTGAGCTGCGCGAGCTGAATGCGGCTGTTGACGCCCAGGCCGTCGCGGTAGTCATCGCAGTGGAAGATGGAGACCGCCTGGCCGTGACCCTTGAGGATTTCGAGCATGTCGGGCAGGTAGTACTCGGACTGCGCGTTGTCGTTGCCGATCTCGTTAATGTGGGCGGCGAGCTGCGCGCCGTCAAAGGCGTAGCAGCCGGCGTTGCACTCCAGCAGCGTGGCGGCCTGCTCGGGCGTGCAGTCCTTCTGCTCGATGATGCGCTCGATCTGGCCGTCGGCGCCCAGCTTGATGCGGCCGTAGCCGAAGGGGTCGGGCGGGGTCATGGTCATGACGGTGCAGGCGAGCTCGCCGGTAGCGACGGTCTGTGCGAACTTGGCGACGGTGTCGGCGGTGATGAGCGGCAGGTCGCCGTTGAGCACGACGACGGGGCCTTGCGTGATGCCGCAGGCCTCGAGCGCGACCTTCACGGCGTGACCGGTGCCCAGGCGCTCGGTCTGCTCGACGCACTCGACCTTGGTAGCGCTGTTGGCATAGGCGCCGTCGATGAGGGCGCGCATCTCGTCGGCGTGGCTGCCGATGACGACAACGACGCGGCTGCAGCCGGCCTTGATGGTGGCGTCGACGATCCACTGAACCATGGGCTTACCCAGGATCTTGTGCGAAACCTTGCAGTGGTTCGACTTCATGCGGGTGCCCTCGCCGGCAGCGAGGATAATTGCGGTTGCGTCCATGTGATCTCCTGTTACGTTATAGAGACGTGTGTTTGGAAACGATACACGG
The DNA here is from genome assembly GCA_900542555.1 of uncultured Collinsella sp. Lineage (GTDB taxonomy): Bacteria > Actinomycetota > Coriobacteriia > Coriobacteriales > Coriobacteriaceae > Collinsella. The sequence goes on along the minus strand of UQNU01000005.1, from coordinate 38,985 downwards.
CGCAATATGATACCGCAGGCATATGATGAGCGCGTAGCGATTGGCTCATGGCGGCCGATGTCGGTGCCGCCGGCGTGGCGTTTGCGCTGCTTGCGTGCGGCGTTGGCGGTGCTGCGGAGCTGTCGTTTGAGCGAGGGGACGGGGGTGCCCGTGGACAACATACAAGAGGAGTTTGGCGGCGAGCCCGTCGCGGCGTTCTCGATGTCGCATCCGGCTGTGCCGGCACTCTATATAGTGCTGACGCTGGGGCTCACCATGTTCTCGATGCAGCCGGTGCTGATTGCGCTGTCACTTGCGGGCGGGCTGGCGTATGGATTTGCGACGCGTGGGGCTGCCCGCACGCTGGGCGCACTCCGCTGGCAGCTGCCGGTGATTTTGATTATCGCGCTGGTCAATCCGCTGTTTAGCGCCTCGGGCTCGACGGAGCTGTTCCGTATTGGCATGCGCGCGGTGTATCTGGAAAGCATGGTATACGGCCTGTGCATGGGCGGGCTGTTTGTGGCGAGCGTGCTGTGGTTTGAGGCCGCGGCGTCGATGCTCGAATACGACAAGGTGCTCGCGCTGCTTGGCAATGCCGCACCGGTGATCGCGCTCATGATCTCGATGTGCATGAGGCTTATCCCGCAGTTTTTGCGCCGCGGTCGTACGGTGCTGGCGGTGCAAGATGCGATTGATGTGCCGGGCCGCGCGCCGGTCGACCCCGTGCGCTCGCACCTGCGGGCGTCGAGCGTATTGATGGGCTGGGGCATGGAAGATTCGCTGGAGCGCGCGGACGCGATGCGCTCGCGCGGGTGGGGTGCCGCGACGCGTCGTACGACGCATGCGCGGTATCGACTGGGGTGCAGCGACGTTGCCGCGCTGGTTGGGCTTGCGCTGTTTGGCGTGGCCTCGGTGGCAGTGGCGTGGACCGCGACGACGCAGTATTCGTTTTATCCGCAGCTTTCGGTGCCGGCGCCGTGGCCGGGCTATGTCGTGTACGCTGCCTGGATGGTGCTGCCTTGCGCATTGCACGCGATTGATGAGAAGAGGTTTAGCTGATGGCTCGGTTGGACAGGGGCCCGGTGTCGGGCGCTGCGTGCGGCCCGGATATGCCAGCGATTGAGGTGCGGAGCCTGAGCTTTGCCTACCCCGATGCTGATGCTGCGGTGCTCGAGGGGCTCGACTGGTCTGTTCCCCAAGGTGCATTTGCGCTGCTTGTTGGCGGTACCGGATCGGGTAAGTCGACGCTGCTGTCGCTGCTCAAGCCCGAGATCGCTCCGGTGGGCGAGCGCACTGGCGATGCGCGCGTGCTGGGCGAGAACGTTGCCGACATGGACGTGCGGGCGTCGGCGGAGCGCGTGGGCTATGTGTTCCAGGATCCCGAGAACCAGATCGTGTGCGAAACCGTGTGGCACGAGATGGCGTTTGGCCTAGAGAATCTGGGTGTGTCGCGCGACGAGATGCGCCGCCGTGTTGCCGAGACCAGCTATTTCTTTGGTCTGGAGGACTGGCTTCATCGTGATACCGATACGCTTTCGGGTGGCCGCAAGCAGCTGCTGTCGCTTGCCGCCGTCCTGGCGCTGCGTCCGCGCGTGCTGCTACTCGACGAGCCCACGTCTCAGCTTGATCCGGTTGCGGAGAAGAATTTCCTGCACGCGCTGTTTCGTGTGAATCGCGAGCTGGGCTGCACGGTTGTTGTGGCGACGCATCAGCCGCGCCCAATGCTCGAATACGCGACGTGTGCGTACCGGATTGAGGGCGGTCGTGTGCGCGAAGTGGCGGATATGGCTTCTTTGGGACGCCGAGAGTCGCTGTTTTCCGACGACATGTTGGGGTGGGGTGCCATCCGATGTGCAAAAAACGGAGTATTCAGCAGGCGTGAGGACAATTTGGGCTCTCTGGAGCCGCCCGGGGACGTATCGAGCGCGAAAAAAAGTTCGGAATTGGACAAATCGTCAGAATTTGTGGCGCAAACGTCGCTCGAGAACGGCTCGGAAGCGTTCCCGCGCACGGATGGAAGCAGAATACTCCAAAAAATGTACGGCGGGTCGGCTACCACCTTGTCGGAAGGCTGGTTTCGCTACAATCGCGCGGGCGGTTGGGTGCTGCGTGGGCTCGACGTGGCGTTTTCGGCCGGTGCGGTGCATGCGATCGTGGGCGGCAACGGATGCGGTAAGTCGACGATGCTTTCAGTGCTGGCGAAGACCGCCAAGCTGCAGCGCGGCCGCATGGTGCGCGGAGCGGCCTCGGCGGCGCTGCTGCCTCAGAATCCCAAAGCATTGCTGGTTGCCGAGACGGTTCGCGATGAGCTGATGGAATGGGCCTCGACCTGCGGATATGACGAGAACTTGGCGCGGGAGCGTGCGGCGAGCTTGGGGTTGTCGGGTCTGGATGGACGCCATCCGTACGATCTTTCGGGCGGGCAGCGTCAACTGCTTGCATTGGCAAAACTGCTGCTAATCGGCCCCGAACTGCTATTGCTCGATGAGCCCACCAAGGGTCTAGACCTGTTCAGCCGCCGCATCATCGCCCGCGCCCTGCGTGACCATGCAAAGGCTGGCGGCACCGTCATCATGGCTACGCACGATTTGGACTTTGCCGAGCAGGTAGCCGACGACGTCGCCATGATGTTTGACGGCGAGATTGCCTGCATGGAGCCGCCGGCCGACTTCTTTGCCGACAACGTGTTCTATAGGGCGTGATGGGATGACGGACTGTCGTTTCTCGCGTTTGCTTGCAAAACTGGAGATCCCGCTGTTGTTGGCGGTGCCGGCGGTGATGGCTGCCGCGTTGCTGGCGGGTGTTGAGCAGGCAGCGTTGGCCATGCTGGTTGTGGTGGCGTTGGTGCTTGCGCTGTTCTTTGCGGGCTATGAGGCATCGCGTCCAGGCCTGCGCCAGATTATGCCCACGCTGGTGCTGGCGGCGCTGGCGGCGGCGGGGCGCATCCTGTTTGGGCCCATTCCCGACTTTAAACCGGTGAGCGCCATCGCCATTATCGCGGGGGCGACGCTTGGCCGCCGCAATGGTTTTATGGTTGGCGCGCTGGCGGCGCTGACCAGCAATTTCTTTTTTGGACAGGGCATGTGGACGCCGTGGCAGATGTATGCCTGGGGTCTGGTTGGCTATGTTGGCGGTGCGCTGGCGTATGCGGGTGCGTTCGACCGCGCCGACGGCACCGTGCGCATGCCAGCGCTGCTGGCGTACGGCTTTGCGTCGGGCCTGCTCTATGGCGTCGTGATCAACGCGTATGACATCATTGGGTTTGTACAGCCGCTTACTTGGGCGGGTGCCGTGGCACGTCTTGCCACGGCAGTGCCGTTCGATATTACGCACGGACTCGCGACATGCGTGTTTTTGGCCGCCTTGTACAAGCCCTGGTGCCGTCGCATTAACCGTGTCGTCGTGAAATACGGGCTGTAAGGCATTTCGCGTTTCCTCACGAACTTGCGGTGGAATAGTTCTCGTTTTTGGCTATTTGCTGCCCAAACAGGAACTATTCCACCGCACCTTATAGGGGGAGAGGGGTCACATGATCTGTTTTCCTCTGTCCCCTAGAGGAATTACTTGGGGCTAGAGCTCTAGCGTGAGGGTGACGGGGCAGTGGTCGCTGCCAAAGATGTCGCCGCGGATGCCGGTGTCGCGTACGTTGTCGGCGATTGCGTCGCTTACCAGGAAGTAGTCGATGCGCCAGCCGGCGTTGTTCTTGCGGGCATTAAAGCGATAGCTCCACCAGCTGTAGACGCCCTCGACGTCCGGATTTGCCGCGCGCCAGGTATCGGTAAACCCGGCGTTGAGCAGCTCGGTAAACTTGCCGCGCTCCTCGTCCGAAAAGCCCGCGTTGCCGCGGTTGGACTTGGGGTTCTTAAGGTCGATCTCCTCATGCGCCACGTTAAAGTCGCCGCAGGTTACGACGGGCTTACCGGTCTCGCGTTCAAGTGCGCTCAAAAAGTCGCGATAGGCATCGTCCCAGGCCATGCGTACATCGATGCGCGCGAGCTCATTTTGGGCGTTAGGCGTGTAGACATCCACAAACCAAAACTTGTCGAACTCGAGCGCGCAGACGCGGCCCTCGGTTGCGGCTTGGGCGACGAGCTCGGCCGCCTCGTTCTCGCCGGCGTAGGGTAGCAGTGCGTCGGCGTGCAGCACGCGCAGCGGTTCCTGGCGGCTAAAGACCGCAGTGCCCGAATAGCCTTTACGCTCGGCGTAGCTCCAGGTTTGGTGATAGCCGGGCAGGTCAATATCGACCTGGCCCTCCTGCAGCTTGGTCTCCTGCAGCGCCAGGATATCGACGTCGAGTTCTTGCGCGATCTGGATAAAGCTCGGGTCCTTTTTGAGCACGGCGCGCAGGCCGTTGACGTTCCACGAGGCGAAAGTGTAAGTCTGAGGCATGGTGTCCTTTCGACGGGGTTGGCAGGCTTAAGATTAGCGCAACAGGGGCGGGGTGGGATCCGCGCATGCTGACTTAAAGGCCGCATGCTGGGACGTCGCTCAACGCTGCCCGACTAGCAAGGACGGAGGACTCATATGACGCAAGCAATATCGGACCCCAGGCAGGCCTCCGCCGCGCTGGCGGATCTGTTTGACACCCACAAGCGCGTGGTCTTCTTTGGCGGCGCTGGTGTTTCCACGGCAAGTGGCATCCCCGATTTCCGCAGCGTGGACGGCCTGTATCACCAGCAGTTTGCCTATCCGCCCGAGACCATGCTGTCGCATAGCTTTTACGAGGCGCATCCGGCCGAGTTCTTCGACTTTTACCGCACCAAGATGATCGCGCTTAACGCTAAGCCCAACCGCTGTCACACCAAGCTCGCCGAGCTGGAGCGAGCCGGCAAGCTCGACGCCGTGGTGACGCAAAACATCGACGGCCTGCATCAGATGGCCGGCTCGCAGCGCGTGTTCGAGCTGCACGGATCGGTCCATCGCAACATTTGCCAGTCGTGCGGCGCGGTCTATAGCGCCGAGTGGATTTGCTCGCGCGAGCACGAGGATGCCGCGGGCGTGCCTGCGTGCCCCGCGTGCGGCGGCCGCATCAAGCCCGATGTAGTGCTCTACGAGGAGCCGCTCGACGAGCATGTGTTGACCGGTGCCGTTGCCGCCATCGCCGCGGCCGATGCCCTCATTGTGGGCGGGACCTCGCTCGTGGTGTATCCGGCGGCAGGCCTTACGCGTTACTTTACCGGCGATACGCTGGCCATATGCAACCTTGCTCCCACCGATCAGGATGCAAATGCCGACCTGCTGATTTCTTGCGACATCGCGGCCGCGTTTGCGTTCTAGCCCGCGCGCGCGGATACAATAGAAAGACTGAGTGCAAAGCGACCCCGCCGCCAGCTCCCCAAGCTCGGCGGCGTGGGCATTTTAGGAGGATGTTCATGGCGAACGACAGCAAGACATGGCGGTGCGGAAAGTACGAGCTCAGCTTTGACCGTCCGCGCATCATGGGCGTCCTCAACGTGACGCCCGATTCGTTTAGCGATGGCGGGGAGCACTTCGACCCGGACGCCGCCATCGAGTACGGCCTAGCGATGCTCGACGCCGGCGCCGACATCATCGACGTGGGCGGCGAGTCCACGCGCCCTGGTTTTACCCCGGTCAACCCCGACGAGGAGGCTCGCCGCGTGCTGCCCGTGGTGCGCGCGCTGGCCAAGGAGGGCGCCATCGTCTCGATCGACACGCGTCATGTGGCGGTTGCCAAGGCGGCCGTGCGCTGCGGCGCCTCGATCGTTAACGACGTGACCGGCTTCACCGATCCCAAGATGGTCGAGTTTGTTAAGACGAGCACCTGCGGCGTCATCGTGATGCATGCCGGCGAGGTCGCCGCGCCCACCCGCACGCACGCAACGGTGCAGCTCGATACCTCGGCAGCGGCGTTTGTTGCCGAGAAGGCGCGCGAGGCGGCTGCCGAGGCCGCGCGTGAGGCCGAGAAGCCGGCTCGCCGCCGTCGCGGCAAGTTGCTGGGCGATCCTAAGCCGGAGGCCAAGCTTCCGGGCGGCGTGGTGCAGCCCTCGTTGCCGTTTGGCGAACCGGAGCCCACGTCCGAGCCTGCAAGCGAGCAGGAGACGCCGGCCGCCGAGCAGGCTGCTGCCGCCGAGACCGTCGCGCTCGCGCCCGAGGCCGCGCCCGCAGCCACCGAGGCCGCATCGGAGCCCAATGACCGCCTGGCCGCCATGATGCGCCGCAGCGCCCGCCGCGAGGAAGCCTACGTGCCCACCTCGCAGCTCCGCCGCTTCACCCTGCCCGATTCGGCGCCCATCATGCGCCGCGTCATGGGCTTTCTGTCCGACCAGGCCCGCACGCTCATCCATGCCGGCGTGTCGCGCGACCGTATCTGCATCGATCCCGGCCCGGGCTTTGGCAAGACGGCCAACGAAGACATCGTCATCCAGCGCGAGACCGCCAAGATGGCGTCGCTGGGCTATCCGCTCATGTGCGCCGTGTCGCGCAAGCGCTTTGTGGGCGCCGTCTCGGGCGTGACCGAGGCCGCCGAGCGCGATGCCGCCACGTTTGGTGTGTGCCTGGGCGCCATCCAGGCCGGCGCCAACATCGTGCGCGTACATGACGTTGCGGGCTTTGCGCAGTTCCTGAACGGTTACTGGGCCGTTGCCAAACCGCAACCGCGCCGCGCGTTTGTGGCCGTGGGTTCCAACCTGGGGCATCGCTGCGACAACATCCGTGCTGCGCGCGACATGATTGCCGAGATCCCGCTCACCTGCGTGTCCAACTGCTCGCGCATCTACGAGAGCGAGCCGGCCTACGAGACGCGCCAGGACGCATTTGCCAACGCCGTCATCGAGATCAAGACCGAGCTGGCTCCGCTGGTGCTGCTTGACGAGCTCATGAAGATCGAGGCCGAGCTGGGCCGCGACCGCTCCAAAAAGGCCAAGGCAAACGGCCCGCGCACCATCGACTTGGACCTGCTGTGGATGGACGGCGAGACCCACGGTGGCAAAAAGCTGCGCCTGCCGCATCCGCTGATTGGCGAGCGCGACTTTGTGCTGGTGCCGCTCGAGGACCTGATGCACGATCCGGCGCGGTTCTTCCGCTACAACGGCGTCGAGGTCAAGGAGCCCGAGGATCGCGTGGGCCATATCGTGGGCGAATTGGGGCGTATGTAGATGATCGAGATGAATGCTGTTGCCGCCGGTACCGAGCTCGACGCGGCGCGCGACGCGGGTCGCGAAGGTGTGTCCGCGGGCTGGTGTGCTTGGAGCGCGGGCGAGGCGTCGTTGACGTTTTCGCTGGTCGTGCGCCCCGATGTGAACATGCACGCCTTCCATGGCCTGCCGTTTGTGGCCGCAATGGGCATGATGGACGCGCTCGCGGGCACGGCCGCAACGCCGGGCCTGGGGCTTGCCGGCAAGGTGGGCATCCAGTGGCCGAGTGACATCGTGTGCGGCGCGCCTGCGTTTGAGACATCGCTCGCGTGCGTCGCCGTCAACGGTGGTGCCGGTGCCGCGGGCATGTTTGCCGCGGTGACGGTTGATGTTGAGCGTGCGGCGCTAGGCGAGCTCGGCGTGGATATGGCCGACGAGGTGCTGGTCGAGGTGCTGGCCGCGGCGGTGCTCGCTCGCATTGACACCTGGGCGGTTGTTGCCAACACGCCGCAGGGCGCTGCCGGCCCGCTGGCCCCGGTGCTGGGTGAGTACTTCGATATGGTGCCGCTGCTGGGTCGTCAGGTCGCGGCGGTGTCGCCCAACGGCCTGCCGCTCGCGGTCGGCGTGTTTGCGGGTCTGGACATCTGGGGTCGCGCAACCATCAAGACCGATGCCGGCGAGCAAGAGTTTCCGCCCGAGGCCGTGCGCATTCGCGGGCTGTAACGCAGGGCGCCAGCGCCCAAAGATAACGATGACAACGAAGCCCTCTTCGGCCTGCACCGGGGAGGGCTTTCGCGTGACTGCAGGGCGGCATCTCGGTCCTATTCCTCAAAACTGAAAAATTTTCGTTTTTGAGGAATAGAATTAAGCCAGCTCGGCCTTTAGCGAGGTATATTCGTTACAGAGTCTATTCCTCAAAACTGAAAAATTTTCGTTTTTGAGGAATAGCGATAAAAGACCGCAGGGAGGCGTCAATGAAACTCATCAATAGAACGTCATATATGGACACGTTGACGAGCCTTATTGGCGTGCCGGACATCAAGGTCATAACGGGCATTCGCCGTAGCGGTAAGTCAAAATTGCTCGAGGCCCTCCGCGATTACGTGGAGGCAAATCTGTCCAATTCGAATGTCATCCATATCAATTACAACCTCGACGAGTTCGAGGGCCTGCTCGAATATCATGCCCTGCTCGCTTATGTAAAAGAGCATCGAGTGCCCGACAAGCAAAACTTCCTGCTTATCGACGAGGTTCAGATGTGCGACGGCTTTGAACGTGCGATCAACAGCCTCCATGCATCCGAGCAGTACGACATTTTCATTACCGGATCGAACGCCTTTTTGCTGTCGAGCGATCTGTCGACGCTCTTTACGGGGCGCACGTTCGAGATCGAGGTTTTCCCATTCTCGTTTGAGGAGTATCGTCTCTATGGCGACGAGGGCGAGGTCGACCGCGACTTCGATGAGTACGCGAGAACCGGCGGTATGTCCGGCTCTTACCCTTATCCACTGCAGGAGCAGCGCTATCAATATCTCTCTAATGTCTTCAAAACGCTCATCGTGAGGGATATCGTGCAGCGGCATAACGTGAGAAACGAATCGGCGCTGCTGCGCATTGCCGATTACATGATGGACAACGTTTCCAACATTACGTCGGCACGCAACATTACGGATGTTTTGAATGCGGATGGGCTAAAGATAACGAACAAGACGGTCGGCGCGTACATGGGGTACCTGTGCGATGCGTTTGCCTTCTATAAAGTTCGTCGATATGACATTCGCGGCAAGAAATACCTTAAGAGCGGCGAGAAGTATTACCTGGCAGACCATGCGTTCAAATACGCGCTGCTCGGTACACGCGATATGGACTGGGGTCGCGTGTACGAGAACATGGTGGCCATCGAGCTGCTGCGCCGCGGATATGAGGTATACGTCGGCGTACTCTATAAAAAGGAAATAGACTTTGTAGCAATCAAGCGAAGCGAGAAGCTCTACATTCAGGTGAGCGACGACATCAGCTCGGATAAGACATTTGAACGCGAGATTTCACCACTGCTGAGCATTGGCGACGCGTACCCCAAGATGATTCTCGCCCGCACGCATCACGAGGCCACGGACCGCAATGGGGTGCAGATCGTGGACCTGGCGAGGTGGCTGTGCGACGAGGCCTAGCAGAAAGCCCTATTCCTCAAAACTGAAAATTATTCGTTTTTGAGGAATAGGATCGATGCGTTGCCTAGTTCGCCCCTCGCGCTCGTGCTTAGGTCCCCGTCCTACCCCAGCTTCTGCATGCGGCGGTAGATTTCGCAGATGCCTTTGATGGTGAGTTGGCCGTCGACCACGTCGAAGGCATCGGTCGAATCGGCGACGATGCCGGCGAGACCGCCTGTGGCGATAACAGTGGCGTCCTCGCGGCCCAGCTCGCGCTTCATGCGCGCGACCAGGCCTTCGGCCATGGCGGCGGCGCCCATCACGGCGCCGACCTTGATGCACTCCTCGGTATCGCGGCCGATGGCGTGCTCGGGCGCCTCGAGCGGAACGCTGGCGAGTTTGGCGGCACGGGCGGCAAGCGCGTCCATGGAGATGCGGATGCCCGGCGCGATCGCTCCGCCAATGTAATAACCGTCCTCATCGATGACGTCGATATTGGTCGCGGTGCCAAAGTCCACCACGATTGCCGGCGCGCCGTAGAAAGTTTCGGCCGCAACGGCGTTGGCGACGCGGTCGGCACCCACGGCTTGGGGGCGCGCCGACCGCAGCTTGGTCACCGCAGCCGTCTGCGGTCCGATGACGATGGCGTCCGCCGCGATGCGGTTGGCCACGGCGTTCCACTCGCGCGAGAGCTGCGGCACCACGCCGGCAAAGGCGATCGCGTCGACCGCGTCGAGCGAGAGATCGTACATCTTAAAGAAACCCATCAGGCGCACGTGGATCTCGTCGGCGGTATAGGAGCGGTCGGTGGGCATGCGCCACGACTGCACCAGCTCGTCTCCGTCAAACAGGCCCATGGCCGTCTGCGTGTTTCCCATATCGATAGCGAGCAGCATGTCTACTCCCGGTGTCGGCGTAAAAGGACGCGCACCATTGTATACGCGCCGCCGACGGCGCTCGGCTGCGATTCGTTTGCGGTGATATGGACTGAGGGGTTTAAATATGAAGGAATTATGCTCTACGAGATTTTCCTTGCCGTTTACCGAACTCCCACGTAATATTCTTTCTTGCGCACATGAGGCGTCCAGACATTGCGGGGTGGAGCAGTCTGGTAGCTCGCCGGGCTCATAACCCGGAGGTCGTAGGTTCAAATCCTGCCCCCGCGACCAAGACTTTTAGCAGCTCAGAGGCATTGTTCCTCTGGGCTGTTTTCTTTTGGCTAAATAGTGCGGCGAAGAAATAGCGAAGAAAATAAGACGGAACCACGCACAAAGAAGCCTACCGGAGTGCAATAAAGCCAAACGCTGGTAAAAAAGACCGGACTAGCACGTAGAATCTTTCTTAGTGGAAAAGGCTATCGAGTGAGGGTCCGTATGCCGGGGAAGAAAGCCGATGCAGAAGCTTTTGCAAGCAAGTGGGCGAACAAGGGGATCGAGAACCAGGACACCCAGCGGTTCTGGATCGACTTCTATCAGAACGTTCTGGGCGTGGAGGATGCGGTCTCGAGACTTGAGTTCGAGAAGCCCGTTTCCACCGACGCAAGCGCGCACGATGGGTATATCGACGTCTTCATACCGTCGGCCAAAACCCTTATCGAGCAAAAGTCGCTGGGAATCGATCTTGCCAAGGAGGAGACGCGCCAGGGCCGCAAGGTGACGCCCGCGAAGCAGGGCAACGCCTACGCCCAGGGTATGCCGCTCTCGCAGCAACCGCGCTATATCATCGCCTGCAACTTCTCGGATTTCTGGGTCTTCGACCGCGAGAGAGATTCACTCTGCCGGGAGCCTCTCTTCAGGTTGTCGCTTGCCGAACTTCCGAAGAACCTCGCCGCCATCCAGTTCCTCAAGGGCGGGGCGGAGGCCCCGGCCACGATCTCCCGCGCCGTTTCCGTCGAGGCCGGCAAGATCATGTCGAAACTTCACGACCAGGTCGCCGAGGCGTTCGATGACCCCGACGCGCCCGAGAACCACCATGCGCTCTCCGTGCTCATGACGCGTCTCATGTTCCTCATGTTCTGCGAGGACTCGGGACTCGTGGCCCCAACGCCTTCCGCGACTACGTCTCGCACTTCCAAGCGGGCGATCTCAGGCGAGGTCTCAAGGACTTGTTTGTTTGGCTCGACACCAAGGACGAGGACCGCGACAAATATGCCGAGTCCTGGCTGAAGAAACTGCCCTACATGAACGGTGGCCTCTTCCGCGAGAAGACGGAGATTCCGCCCCTGTCCGAGAACTTCCGCCATACGCTCATCGTCGAGGGGTGCCAGGAGTTTGATTGGTCGGGCGTGAGCCCCACGGTCTTCGGCTCCATCTTCGAGGGGGCGCTGTCCCATGACCACCGCCGCGCAAACGGCCAGCACTTCACGAGCCCCGAGAACATCCACAAGGTCATAGACCCGCTCTTCCTCGACGGCCTCAAGGCCGAGTTCGACGAGGCGTGCGCGAAGCCCGTCGCGGGCGGCGCGAGAACCCGTGCGCTCAAGGATCTTCACGAGAAGATCGGTGGCATCTCCATCCTCGATCCCGCTGCCGGATCGGGTAACTTCCTCACAGAGAGCTATCTCTGCTTAAGGCAGCTCGAGAACCGTATTCTCTTCGAGCTCCAGGGCGTGCAGGCGTCAATCAGTTTCGAGGAATCCGGAGACCGAGATGTTCTGGTGAGCCTAAGGAACTTCCATGGTATTGAGCTGGAGGACTTCGCTTGCTGCGTTGCCCGCACAGCGCTCTGGATCGCTGAGAAGCAGGCGGACGCTGACACCGCAAAAGTGACTCAGCGCGTCTACCAGGAGTTGCCGCTCAGGGACTACGAGGGCATCGTCAACGCGAACGCTCTCCGCATCGACTGGAACGATGTCGTCCCGGCTGATGAAGTTGACTACATTCTCGGAAACCCCCCATTTATCGGTAATGCGCGTCTCGAGGATTCCCAGAAAGAGGACCGTGCCAACATATTTGGGAAATCGGCCGGATCGCTGGATTATGTAGCTTGCTGGCATAAAACGGCCTCGGAGTATATGGCGGGACATCACATCCGTTGCGCCTTCGTCTCAACAAACTCTATCTGTCAGGGCCAGCAGGTTGAGCCCCTTTGGAAGCCCCTGTTCGAAAACGGGGTTCATATTGACTTCGCATATCCGACTTTTGAGTGGGACTCTCAGGCCTCAGATGAAGCGCACGTCCACGTATTCATCGTCGGCTTTTCAAGGGAGCACATAAAAGAAAAGGTGTTGTTCGATCGGGAAGGGACCCCAAAGGTTGTTGGCAACATAAATGGATATTTGGCCCCAATTAAAGATATGTTCGTATCTCGTCGTTCGCGGCCCCTCTGCGACGTTCTTCCAATGGTTAGAGGTTGCCAGCCAACCGATGATGGGAACCTGCTCCTTAGTGCAGAGGAAAGAGATGCCCTTGTCGCACGTGAGCCGGAAGCGGAGGGATTGATCCGCCCGTTTTCAATGGGTGCAGAGTACATAAAGGGTACTTCGAGATATTGCTTATGGATGGATGGCATCGACCCCGCAGTCCTCACAAAGATGCCGATCACGAGGGAGCGAGTGCAGCGTGTTCGCGAGTTTAGACTCACGTCTACAAAAGAGGCAACTCGTCGAAAAGCAGAGACTCCGTGGCTGTTCGATGAGGTAAGGCCGCCTCAGGAAAAGAGTTACATTGCCTTCCCCGCTGTGTCCTCGGGCAGGAGGAAGTATGTCCTAACGGGTTTTGTAACCAACGGAATGATTCCCGGAAATAAGATTTACTACGTAGACGGTGGCGGACTATATGAATTTGGAATACTAACAAGTGCTATCCACAACTGCTGGATGCGTGCGGTCTGTGGGCGTTTGAAAAGTGACTTCAACTATTCCAATACGATCGTATACAACAACTTCATTTGGCCGAATTTGACAGATTCGCATAGGGCCGAAATTGAAATGTGCGCCCAGGCCGTCCTTGATGCCCGCAGCTCACATCAGGGGTCAACTCTCGCCGACATGTACGACCCAGACAACGAGTTTCTCTTTCCGGATCTCATGAAAGCGCATGCGGAGCTTGATGCAGCAGTTGAATCGGCGTATGGCGTCGACTTTAATGGCGACGAAAACAAGATCGTCGCTCATCTGTTCAACCTGTATGCCGAAAAGGTCGGTGAGTAGCGTGAAGGGGAGTGCCGTAAAGCCGAAAGAGGGAGCGGAGCTATCCGATCCCGATTCCGTGGAGGAGGGTATCAGGGACCTAAAGGCCGAAGCTGATCGGCAGGAGGAGGAAGCCCAGAGATATGCCATTGCTTTCCTGAAAAAGGTGATGAGGCTGAAGGGCGTGGCGATCGAGCGCGACCGTTTCCTCCGTTCTGAGTTCCGGAAGCGAGGCGTCTCGGAAGAGCGAGTGGAGCTCGCGATTGCAGCAAGTCCGGCTGCCGCTGGGGTGGATTCCAACCTTGTCGACTCTATTGCTATGGACGTTATTGATTTCGAGACGAAGAAATCGACCGTTCTTTCGTTCTCCACGGGATTACCCGGCGGGTTAGCGATGCTCGGAACGATCCCGGCGGACGTGACGCAGTACTATGTCCACGCCTTTCGAATCATGCAGAAACTGGCGTATCTCTACGGCTGGCAGTCCTTCATCGACGATTGCGACGAGATGGACGATGAGACCTTGGCGGCTTTTGCCCTTCTCCTGGCCGTGATGGTCGGAGTGAGCGGGGCCAACTCCGCGTTGACGGCGTTTTCCAAAACGGTCCAGTCGAATATCGCCAAGAAGGTCGCCAACAAGGCTCTTACGCAGACAAGCTACTACCCGATCATCAAAAAGGTTCTTGCCGGAATCGGCGTCAAAATCACCAAAAGCAGTTTCGGCGACGCGGTGAGCAAGGTCGTTCCGGTCGTCGGCGGTCTCGTCTCGGGAGGCCTCACGTTCGTCAGCCTCAAGGGCGGGTCGAGGAGACTTGCAGGGGAGCTCAGGTCATTGCCGCAGGCGACAGGTCCCTTGACCGCAGCGGCGGTTGATTCTTTTACTGATTTTGCCGAAATGAAGGGGATGATGAGCGATGACGATGCCCAAATGGCATGAGACCATGCGGCCCATCCTTGAAGCGCTGGCGCATGTCGATGGATATCTGGCAGGCAACGACCTCCAGGATGCCGTGGCGATCGAATTCGACATGACCGATGACGAACGGGCCGAGCGTCTCAAGAGCGGCCAGTCGAGACTCTACAACCGCGTGTACTGGGGTATCACCGATTTGGAGAAGGCTAAGCTCCTGGAATACGGCGAGAAGAAGGGAACCTACCGTATCACCGATGCCGGCAGGACGTACCTCTCTGATTATCCCGGACCCATTACAGCCAAGGGTCTCTATGAGAACTGCATGGCATTCAAGAAGTGGAAAGACGGCTATCAGGCCGCAAGCAAGGCCAAAAACGCTTCAGAGCCCGAGGGCGTTTCGACGCTGGAGGACCAGGAGTCCCCTCAGGAGGCGATGGAGTCTGCCTACGGCGAGATTCGCGACGCGCTCGCCGACGACCTCATTTCGATCATCATGGGAAAAGATCCGTATTTCTTCGAGCACCTGGTCGGAAAGCTGCTCGTGGCGATGGGTTACGGCGAGAGCCTGGACTCCCGTGCCGACGTCACCAAAAAGAGTGGTGACGAGGGGATAGACGGCGTCGTCCGTGAGGACCGACTCGGATTTGGAACCATCTGCTACCAGGCTAAGCGATGGGATCCGCAAAGGACGGTCGGACGGCCGGAGGTTCAGGCATTCGTCGGGGCGCTTTCCGGAAAGGGCGTATCGAAGGGCCTTTTCATCACCACGGCTCGCTTCTCCAAGGATGCCCGCAAATATGCTGAGGGCCTCCTGGGGCAGACGGTCGTGCTCGTCGACGGCCCCGCGCTCGCCGGCCTCATGATCGACTACGGCGTCGGCGTGAGCACGAGACAGGTCTACGAGATCAAGGCCGTTGACACGGATTTCTTCGAGGAATGACTGTCTTGGTAAGTTTGTCTGCGGACCCGGGCCACATCAGCGGTTGCTAGATCAGCCTGCCCTGAAGCCGTTCGTTGGGCATTTCGTCGCGCCGGGTAGGACCTTGATCCCGTTGCCGTCGTAGCCGTGCCAGCATGCCCCGATCCCCGCGTCGTCCGGGGACACGGTCCAGTAGCGGCAGTAACGGCAACGCGCTTCGTTCTTGTCGGGTGCCAGCAAGTCGCCAAAGGCCTCGGCCGCAGCGCGCTTTGCACTGTCGTCCGTATGAGAATAGCGTTTCAGCATTTCGACTGTCTTATGGCCGGTGATCTGCATCGTCGTCGCCATGTCGACATGGCAGTCCCTTTGCAAGATGCTGGTCGCGGTATGGCGCAGTCCGTGTATTGTGATCTCCGGCGGCAGATTGTAATTGTGCTTCTGTAGCCTGAACCACTTCTCGAACGATGTCTTAAGGGTGTGCTTGCCCCGCCTCGCCTGAACGATGGGGGTCGATCCAGTCTGGCTCAGGCCGACGCGTTCGAGCTGGGCCGCCTGCAATTCCTTCCACTCTGCTAGGACGTCGACCAATATCGGGGGGCAGGGGTCGTTCCTCACGTCCCCCGTTTTGGTCTCCTTGGTCTCCTGGCTATCCTTTTTCATCGCCTTGCTGATGCGGAGGGTGCCGCTGGAATAATCCGCCCAGGTCAATGCGAGCATTTCCGATAAACGTGCGGCGGTGCACAGGCAGATAAGGAGGCCGACGCTCTTCGCCTCAAGCCCTTTGTCAAGCACGGACCCGATGAATGCGCGGCACTCATCAACCGATAGGGCATATTTCTCCTCGGTGTCCCTTTTGGGTTTGTCGACATCCTTGCAGGGGTTCGAGCCAATGTAGCCGTATACGACCGCTCGGTCGAAGACCAGGGACAGGGTGCTGTGTATGTGCTGGAGGTACGTGCCACTGACGGGCGCCGCCCCACCGTTGCGGCGGTCGTTGCTCCGGAGGCCGGAGTACATGGCGTTAATGTCCTTGGGCCCGATGGCGCTTATTGGCATGCTTCCGATATACGGATCGATTCTCTTCAGGTGGGTGCGGTAGTCCTTGATGGTCCGTTCTGTGACCGCCTTCTGTTTCTCTCGGTCGGCGACGAAATTCGCCGCGAATGTCCGGAAGGGCTCCGCCTCCTCCTTCGCCTTGGCATCTTTTTTCATCCTATGGGCGGGCACCTCGGCGGCGGTGCCGCCGTGGTAGATGAAGTCGTTGATCTCCTTGATTGCCGCGATAGCCTCTGCCTCTGATGGGAAGTTTTCGTTGTAGACGCCGTACTTTCCGGTTTTCTCGTTGAACCCGAGGGGGAACTTGATCTGGGCCCGTCCGTCTTTGTAGACACTGTAGGAGCCCTTGTTGCGCGGGACCTTGGCCATCTCTTTCCTTTCCGGTTATCGATATAGGACACGGCGAATCCTTCAAGCGTGAGGGCGTCGCCCTCGGAATGCCCTTTTGCCCTGCGTCTCCACTCGGGCACGTCTTGGGGAAGGCCTCCATGATAGACATAGTCGTTGATGGCCTTGATCAGCGCGATGGCCTCGGCCTCCGAAGTGACCTCTTCGCGATATTCGTCGTAACGCTTCTTGCGCTCATTCCAGCCGAGCGGATACTTTACCTGCCAGGAGTTGCCGCCCGCTCTAGATGCGTAGCTTCCCTTGTTACGAGGCACCGTCGCCATGCCAACAGGCCCCCTATTGAATAAAAATAGTTGCCACGCCGGCGACGGCAAACGCGAGCGCCGCGAACAGAAGCCCGAAACCGATCGACGACATAGCCAAGTCGCGCCAAGACGCCTCGACCATCGAGCCCCGATCCCCGAGCTTCCTGCGGACCACTTGATACAGCAAGGTTGCGGTGGCGACCGCCAGCCACACCGCGCCCGCGATGATAAACGGATTCATCTAGAGCCCCGCCTTTCGATTCGAATACTGCGTCCTGCACGACGGGGAACAGAACTCGCGCCTCTTCCCCCTGGTTTTGACCAAAATGCCGTTTCCGCAATTTTTGCACGTCGTGGGGACACAGCCGTATCGGTAGAAGATAGCCCCGAACATCGCCGCCGCCGTCGAGTGGAAATGGTATCTGGGCACCGGCACATCATCGAAGATCGAAGGCCCGCCTACAGACCACCCAAGTCGATCGCCGTCCTTCGTCGTCAGCCCGGCCAGCATTTTGGCAACGGACTCCACGAAGGCAATGGCCTCGTCTCTCTGGGTACCCCCGTCATCGATACCGAGATACAGCTGGGTCTTCTCGACCTCCGGCTTCCAGCCGATGTCGAAAAACGGTGCGCCCTCGCCGGTCTTTATCTGCGCGGTTATCAAAACCGCGTTGGGAACCGATCCGAAAAGAACCTTACTCTTTCTCGGCCTAAGATCGAGAATGCGCGTCTCAAGCGGATTAATGACCATATAGGAAAAGACGTTCTTGAACCACTTGGTCGAGTAGTTGAGAGTCATATCGAAGGAGGAATTGTGCTGGAACGGCAGAACGTAATAGGAGTCCTTGAGCTCCCCAGTAATCCACCAGCGACGTTTCTTTTCGAAACGCTTGAACCCGCTTTTCTCAAGGACGTTCTCATGCCCCGACATGATGTTTGCGATCAACCTGAGCAGAACCGAACCGAGATTTCGGCATAGGACGACGTCCCTCAAAGGTTCAATCACAACGACGCAGCCGGGATCTTCTTCCCGCCATTTCTTCAACTCGTCAAGACCGTTGGACTCAATAAGTCCATGACGATTGAGGTCGCGAGCAATGGAGGCCTGAGAGGGATAGAGTGACGAAGCGCTGCCCGTCGTAGACATCCCCTCAAGGCACAGCTGGAGATAGAGGAAGTCTTCGTCACAACGGGTGAAACCACGCTCGCCGCCGACGGACTCCTCCACGACCTCGATGGCCTCGTCGATAGACAACCGCCTATTCTCCTCTTTATAGATGCTGCGGTCGATGAGGGGACCAGACTCCGAAATGGCCGCGACGAGCTCGTCGAGAGTGCCCCAGCGCATGAGGCGCTCTGCAAGTTCGAAGTCCATTGGAGCCGACTTCTCCGCCGCCTCAACCCCACGAACCACCTCGACCAGGGAGTGGAATCCGGTGCTTCGGTTCCTCGCGATGAATACTTTTCTTGCCATTACTTAATCAACTTTCTAAATAAAGCTTTATAGCGATGTTTGTTTCAACTTTAGCCTTTATCTATATCTCATTTCAATTTGATTTTTATTTTTCTTTGTTTCTCTTTGTTAAGAGTGTACAATGGAATTAACGAAAAGAGAGGAGGTATATATGGACAAGCTTCTGACCCTCGAGGAGTGCGCGCCCATCCTGCGCTGTAGCTATTCCAAGGTGTATAAGATCGCGCGCGCCGGCACGTTGCCGTTCAAGCAGATTGGCAACGCATGGCTCATTCCGCGCTCCAAGCTCTACGCCGCTCTCGGCCTCGCCATTGACGACGAGGGCGGCGAAAAGAAAGGCCGCTAGCTCCCCGACCAAAGTTCGCTAGCGACCGACTGCCCCCTAATCTACGATAAGGAGAACCATGAAGGATTATAGCGGCCTCAACGCCGCGCGCTTGCGCACGCTCCTGCGCGAGCACGATCTCGACCATCCGCTCACGGATATGGACCTCGCGCTCCGCATCCTCGACATCGAGAGCCGCCTCGACGGCATCCGCGAGGATATGATCGCCGTCGACACCACACTTCAGGACCACGGCATTGAAGTCCATTATTCCTGGGAGGCCTAGCATGGCCGCCCCAGATAATGCCCGGTCCGTTCCCGGCGCGCCCGTGCCGCAGCCGCAGGAGAAGAAGGCCCCGACCGTTCATCAGGTGGTCGCGGCCATTATGTCCGATGGCATTCCGCTTGCCTACAACGAGCTCGCCGACGCGACCTTCGCGCTCGGCCCCACGCCCTGGAACGGCGTCAAGGGCGTCCGCTCCTGGACGCCGCTGGACGACGCCGAGCTCTATGCTCACCTCCAGGACACAATTGGCCTGCGCTCCGACAAGACTCTCGACCATGCCATGACCATCGTCGCCTATGGTAACTCGTTCAATCCGCTGACGCAGATGCTCGACGGCCTCAAGTGGGATGGCGAGAAGCGCGCCGGCACCCTGCTGCACACCTACCTCGGCGCGGACGACTCCCCGCTCACGGTTGCAATCGAGCGCCTGTTTCTCTGCGGTGCCGTGAAGCGCGCCTTCCATCCTGGTTGCAAGTTCGACTACACCATGGTACTTGCCGGCCGTGGCGGTATCGGAAAGTCGACTTTCGCGCGCCGCATCGCCCTCGACGACCGCTACTTCTGCGACAGTATCTACGACCTCGGTAACATCAAGGCAACGGGCGAGGCCCTGCGCGGCAAGTGGGTTGTTGAGCTCGCCGAGCTGACTGGAATCAGCGGCCGCTCGCTTGAGGCGGTGAAGGCCGGCCTAGTGCGCCAGACGGACACCTTTCGCGTAGCCTACGGCAAGCGGTCGACGGACTTCCAGCGCCGCTGTGTCTTCGTCGCTACGACCAATACCATCGGCTTCATCGCCGAGAAGTCGTCCGGCGCGCGCCGTTTTCTCCCCGTACTCTGCGGCACGGTCGAGCCTACGAAATCGGTGCACTCAGCTGAGTTTGCCCACGACGCGCGCCAGGCTATGGCCGAGGTCGTCTACTGGATGAAGTCCGGCGACCCGCGCTTCAGCGCGGTGCTTTCGGCCGAGATGGAGGGGGAAGCAGCGAAGCGCCGCGAGGGCTTCCTCGAGGAGGACCCGCGCACGGACGCCATCAACAGCTATCTCATCGCCCATCGCGACCATCCGGTTTGCACTCACGAGATCGCCGACTACGCCCTCCGCCAGGAGTTCACGCAGAAGCTCGCCAAGGACATCAGCGCCATCCTCACCGACCAGTGTCCTGGATGGCGCTTCGATGGAAAGCGCAAGTGCGGCCCCTACGGCAAGCAGCGGTGCTGGGTTTACGACCCCCGGCGCTAGTGCCAGCGGTGCCGATGTCAATGGCCGCCGGCACCGCTGACGCTACGGTTAGCTGGGATTTTCCGCGCGGTGCCGATGGTGCCGCGCCAAGCCCAGGATTTTTGCGTGCGGTTGAGGCGACCGCCGGATAGATTTCATCGACCAATCGGCACCATCGGCACCGTCATGCCGAGCCGCCCTTCCGACCAGCAGCGAACCGAAATACCTGTTATTTGCAGACCGGCACCGACCGGTACCGGTCTGCCTCTCCAAGAAAGGAACGATTCATGAACACTCTCGAAGAGAAGATCGCCCGCATTCCCGTCCCTGGTTACGCCCGTCGTCATGACGGCTACCCCAACCCGCTTCTCAAACGCGAGGTTGATGCGCGCATCGAGCGTCTGTTTGGCACTTCGACCATGACTGCCCTCGACTATATTCGCGCGGCTGACCCGGATATTCGCTTCTCGTCGGCAACCGTCCACGTTCACGGTCTGGGCATCAGGCTTATCGAGCGCGGTGGGGTTCTCTACATGGTTTCCAAGGCCTTTGCCGAACTCAACGGAAGCAACGTCCCCGGATGCGGTCTCCAGCTTATTGTAGGCGGCGACTACGACCAGGTGGGCATCCTCTATACCGCCGGAATTGACGCGAGCGGGCCGGAGGAGGCTTTCGCGCGGACCGCGTATCTCGTCGAGCTCGGCGTGCCCTGCGATCCTCTTGCTGTCGTCCCCGCCTATCTCCAGCCCCACATGCCCGTGAAGAGCCCGCGCAACATGTACCTTCTCTCTAAATACGGTGCCGACCTCGAACGCGCCTGGAAGTTCCATGAGTAGCAAGGCGAGGGATGGGCGCGTATACGTCAGGGTCAGCAGCGAGGAGCGCGCCGCCATCGTCCGTCGCGCCCGTGCGGCAGGTCTGAACGCGAGCGAGTACATGCGGAGGCGCTCGCTCGTCGACGGTGACCGGCCCGTGATTGAGACCGACGCTGAGACATTGAAACTGCTGTACCGCGATCTCAGGCTAGCGGGGTCCAACCTGAATCAGCTGTCGCGTGAGGTCCACATCACGCATGATCCTGGCCGTATCGCCCCGTTCCTCGATGCCGCGCTCGTAAAGGTCGGAGACGCAGCCGATGCCGTATCGGGCTTTCTTGCCGACGCGAGGAATGTATAGGAAGGGGATTTTCATGAACGATCTCAAGTTCAACGCGGTTCTTTCGGCTTCTTTCGCCGCCGCCCTCACCGTCGCATGCTATCCACTGACGGCACCCGTAATCTCCTGCGTTTTCGATTCACTCCCGCTCGATTGGCTCTCCTGGCTCGACTCCATCGGCTTAGACATGTGGTCGGCCTTCTGGCTCTCGGGAGCATGGCTCGGCCATATCCCGTTCATGTTCGCCGCGTTCTGCCTCCTCTTTCTCTTCCTCCTCGGCTATGTGGCCGCTAAGGACGCCGGGCGGACCCGAAGCGTCGACGACGGCATATACGGCGACGCCCACGTTGTCCGGGGCGCGGCGGGGCTCAACCGGGCTAACGATTTCTGGGATGGTCGCGGAACGCCGGCGAAGGCCGGCCTCGTCCTTGGCGCGACAGCAAAGGGTTATTGGTTCGATTCGTCCGTGCCTCATGCTCTGACCTGCGGAAAGACAGGTTCCGGCAAGACCCAGCTGCAGGTGCTGGAGACAATGCACCTGACGCTTGCGGCCGGATGGAACGTCGTCTCGACCGGCAAACCGGAGGTGCTTGAGCTCACGGCCGAAAAGGCGCGGGAGCTCGGCTACGAGATCGTCGTCCTTGATTTGACGGGATATCCGGGTGCCAGCCGGTACAACCCCATCGGGCTCGTCGCCGATGCCGTCGAGGCGGGCGACACCGATGCCGCAGTGAGGACTGCCCGGCAGGTTGCCGTCGATCTCATTCCCCTCGGCGGGGAGAAGAACACCTATTTCCCCAAGGCCGCGCGCAACATGCTCGCCGCCTGCATCCTCGTCGTCTGCACGGCCGACGTCCCGCGTAAACAGAAGAACCTTGCGAGCGTCGCCGCGCTCGTCGAGCGCGGGACCGCCGGCGACGACCCGAAGGATCCGTCTGCTTCCCTCAAGGACTACATCCGCGGACTCGGCCCGACGCACCCGGCGTTCTCGCCGGCGTCCGACCTCCTCGGGGACGGCGGGGCGACGACGGCGGGCAAGAACGTCGTGTCCACCCTCAAGGAGGCCCTGAGCATCTTCTCGGACGGGGCGCTCCGCGCCGTGACGTCCGAGAGCAGCGTGTCGATCCGCGACCTCATCGAGAGGAAGACGGCCGTGTACATCGAGATGCTCGACGAGGGGGACCCGTACGGCGTCGTCTATACCTGTTTCCTCAACCAGTGGTGGCAGGTGGCGCAGCAAGTATGCAAGGAGAGCGGCGGCCGGATGCCGCACGAGACGGCTCTCGTGCTCGATGAGATCGGCAACCTTAACGTCAAGGTGGCGTGCCTGCCGGCCATCGCCACACTCGGACGAAGCATGAGAATCCATGAATACCTCTTCGTTCAGAATCTCAAGCAGCTGAATTCGTACAACGAACCCGGCGACGGCGGGGCCGGACGCGACAAGCTGGTCGGCTCCGTCGGCACCAAGGTCGCCCTGTCGCTTTCGGAGCCCGAGGATTTCAAGTTCTTCACCTCGCTCGTCGGAAAGCGCACGGTGCGCTCGATGGGGACGTCCAGCCAGAAGGGCCAGGGCCGCACGTCCGTTGGAACGAGCTACAACGAGGCGGCCGTCCCCCTGATCAACGAGTGGGAGTGGCAGCAGCGCATCCCCATCCGCGACGGCCTCATCGCCGTCAAAGGTGGTGAGAACTCGAAGCCCGGGCGCGAGGGCGTGTTCGAGTTCCCGCTCGACTACGCCAGCCGCACCCCGGCGGGCCCGTTCTTCGGGCTTGGCGACGAGCAGGCCGAGCGTGCGAAGCGGGTCACTTACTACACCCGTGCCAAGGCCGCAGCGGAGGGCGATGCGTACGAGGTTCCGGAGCCGTGGTGCCCCGAGTTCGAAGCCGGCAACGGAGCGGACGATGACGAGGTCGCGCCCGACGACGTGTTCAAGGCGGACGAGGACAACGCGACCCTTTCGGACGAGTGGGCCGCATGGGACGAGTAGGGGGACGGACATGACGGCTATCAAGCAGGTGGCGATCACGAGCGCGCAGCACATGAAGAGTTTGTCGGGCTATCTCGACCGAACGAGCGAGAAGCACGATGCGCTCGACTTCGACTCGCAGAACCTCAACGAACCGGAGAACTGGGCCAGGGAGATGGACCGTACGCGCGAGGCCTACGGCCACAACGAGCCCGGCCGCAAGGGCTCGAAATGCACCTACTGCTACCACCAGATCATCGCGTTCAACCCTGACGAGTGCGACGTCAACGGGGGAAAGATGTCCAGGGATGGCTGCATGGAGTTCGCCCGGGAGTGGGTTGCCCGCTACTACCCGAACCAGGAGGCGGCGTGGGCGCTCCATCTGGAGCACTCGAAGGACGGGACCGACCGGTACGCCGTCCATATCGCCATCAACCGGACCGACCTCTCGACCGGAAAGCGCCTCAACGACGGCAGGTCGTCCCGTCAGAAGACCCTCCACGCGGCGAGGATGCGCGAGATGGACGAGCGTTGGGGGCTCTCCCAGCTTGAGCGCGGGGCGCGCAACAGCCGCGTTCACGCCCGGCAGGAGTCGAGGGGCGAGCGGCGGGCCCGCGAGATCGGCTCGAAGGCAGCCCCGGGCTTCGAGACCGACCAGGACCATGTGCGCCGGGTCGTGCGCGAGAGCGTTCGCGAGGTCGCGGCGTCCGGCGCGCCGAACAGGATGCGCGCGCTCAACGAGGCCTTGGAGCGGAGGGGCGTCCACATGCGCCTCAGCCGCGACCGGAACCTCGGGGAGCGCGACCTCGTCTTCGAGTACCGCCCGACATACGACCGCAGGGATGCGCGCGGGCGCGCCGTCAGGAAGGCCGCGATCAGCGGCCGCAAGCTCGGTCGCGGCTTCACGAGGGGCGGCATACAGCACGCCCTGGGCATCGGTGCCGCCGTCTACCGGATGGCGGAGAGGTCGATGGACGACGGCCGGGACAACGAAATGTAGAAGGGTGCGAGATGCGCCCGGCGAGAGGAGTAATGGCTATGGAAATCAACATCAAGCTCGATGCCAAGCTCAAAATGCGCGATGGCATAGCCGAGCTGAGGCTTACCGACAATGTTCCGGATTCTCCCTGGTACCAAGATGGCGCGGGGAGGGATTTCTTCGACGCTCTCTGCCGCGTCGATGGAGATGGCGGGGGATTCCGCGTGCGCCGCGCTTCCGGTCACACGGCCGTCCTCGTGGTGCGCGACACGGGCATCGATACCGGTTGGGCGAACGAGCAACAAGCTTAATCGGCACATCTTGAAGAGGGGCCTTGGCCCCTCTTCTCGTCTCCCGGGACCGGAACGCAACAGGCGTCCCGCAAGCCCGGGGGACGGCCCCGCAGGGCAAGATATCTGTGCGTACGCGGAGGCTGCAAGTCGCCGCGTACGCACAGATACACATCTTGCATGTCCCGAGAAACGTGGGGCGAATAGCAGGAGTGCAACGGGACAGGTGAGCGGAGGTGCAGTGATGGCGACCCATGGGAGCCATCGAACGGAGCCGGAGCGAGAGCCGGCGGGGCGTGACACGGCGGGGCGATCGCGAGTTGAAGCCGAGTGATTGGCCCGCCGTTCACGGCCCGCCGGCGGCAGCCCGGGGTTCCAAGGGGACTCGTCCCTTTGGCGCACAGGGGTCCGGGGACGACGCGAAGCGTCCCTGGGAGGCGCCGCGAGGGACACGCCGTCGCCGGCATGCCCGTGCGGGCGACGGCCGGGGCTACTCCGCCCCGGCCGTGAAGACCGTCCGGCCCGTCTCGCAGTCGATGGTCTCGGCGTCCCCGAAACCGACCCGGACGGCCGCCCATCCGCTGGCGGCTGCCAGCGCGTCGGCCTCGGACCTCGCGGCGGCAATGATGCGCTCGAGCTCGGCCGAGCCCGCCGGCGCGGTCCCCACCTCGAACGCGCCGCCGTCGCCGCCCGACTCGTACTCGACGACGACCGTCGAGCCGAGGGCCTCCTCGAGGGTCTCGCTCAGGCCGCCCATGCCGCCGAGGGCGTGCTCGGCGACCGTGGCCAGCGGGTAGCGGGCCATCCCGGACGCCGCCGAGCGGTCGGCCATCCGGACCGTGCCGGCGGCCTCGAGCGCCTCGAGGAGCGCCGCGGGCGCGTCGGCGTCTATGGCGATGTTGCCCCGCCCGCGGCACCACTCGGCGGCCGCCGGCACGTTCGCCGTGAGCACGCCCCACTCGGCCATGTAGCCATCGGAGCGCGGGTCCGTGGCGTCGAGGAGGAGGACGGCCAGGCCGCCGTCCACGTACTCCCCGGCCACGAGGGCGAGGCGGACCGCCTCGCCCATGGAGTCGAACTCGACCGTCACCATGCGGCTACCCCCTCCTGACGGCGCTGAGCGGCTTCGGGGAGAAGTGCTCGTCGCGCTCGACGGCGGCAAACCCCATCTGGCGGTTCAGCTCCTCCATCTCCTTGATGCTGAAGTAGCCGAGCTCGTCGTCGTAGCCCTCGACGAGGCCGAACGCCTCGTCCGTTCCGTCGAACTCGAGCAGCCACCAGTCCCATCCGTTCACGCACGAGAAGTAGTGGGCGTAGACCGTGGGGTCCTCCGCCCCGTCCTGCTCGTAGAGCCTCGGCACCGTCTTGGCGATTTCCTCGGTCATCAGCTGCTGCATGTCTTCCTCCGTTCCGGGCACATGGCCCTCAACATCTCGCCCCTGCGGGCAAAGCCATGCCGGAGCGAAGGCCTGTCAAGGTCCTCCATGACGGCCTCCACCAACCGGAGCGGAGCGGAGGTTTGTGCGGGGCCTCATGGAGCGGCCTTTACAGAGCGCAGCGGAGGCATCACCCGGCCTCGGAGCCGTGGCCGCCGTCGGCGGATGCCGTAAAACGTAAAACGCTGTTTATGCTGGCCCGGACAGCACCTGTTATCATCGCCTTTCTCGCATAGAGAGGATTGTTTCGGCATGGAAGAACGTCATGTCACGACAGGGGACGGGCCGAGCGAAGCCGCCCAGCGGCTCATGGACGGTATCGGGGTATTCTCCGAGATCGAGGATTATGGCAGAAGGATTGAAGTCCTCGCCGAGGCCATGTCGGTCGGGATCAGGATCGCGGACTACGAACTGCTCGCGGCATGCGGTGCGCTCCTCGCGGCGACGAGGAACCGGAGCGAGTGGACCGGAGCTTGGCTCTAGCCGACGTCACCCTCTGCGTTCCGCATGACGACCCAACCCGCGTTCACCGGACGCGCGTGTCGGCAGGCGGTGCGGAAACGTCGTTCTTCGAGCGGGTGTTCTCGAACGCCCAGACCCACCATCGCAGGCGGTCATCTGCCCCGTGAATGGGGTCCTCCCTGTGGTAGTGCTCCAGCATGAGCTGAGTGGTCCAGCCGCCGAAGCGCACCGTGTAGACCGCCGTCTGCGCGTCGTGGATGACCGCGCCGAAGGGGTCTATTCGAATGATTTCGTCGATCGTGAAGCCGCGGCCGTCCGGCCAGCAGACGCGGACAGGCACCGTCGTTCCGTCGGCGTTAGTGCGGGCGTAGACGTCTACGTACTGCTTATGGACGCGTCTGCCGGGCTTGTCGCCGTTGGCGCGAACGGTGATGCCGCCGCCGAAGTCCTTTGTGTGGCCTATCACTCGGGCATCACCGCCATGCCGCCACCGCGCTCGACGAACCAGTCGCCGTGCTCCCACCAGACCGTTTTGCGCTGCTTCGCGATGCAGACGTCGTAACGCACACAGAGGTTACCGAAGATGGCGCGGCCGAACTCCTGGCGGGCGTAGATGCTCTCAACCTTCCAACTGCGGCCGTCCGGCCAGTGGATGGTGACGGGATCGGACGGGCCGTGGTCGGGGTCGTCCGCGCCGTTGGCGTCCACGGGGATGTAGATGCGCTGTGCATCGGTGGGTATGCCGCAGGTTCCCGCAAGCGAGTGCTTTTTCATAATCATGCGCGTACCCCCGAACATCCGTTTGTATCTCACGGGCTTCATTGTCGAACGAATGTTCTTGATTGTAAAGCGAACGTGGTGTGGGGGTTCGGTGTGCGGTGTCCGGACGGGCGCCCGCGATCCGGAAGACCCGCGTCTTGGTATCATTTTGCCATCCTTGGGGAAGGAAGAATGCCATGGCTCAGCTCTATGAGATAGACGGGTACCACTATATAGTCGACCTGACGCCCTATTTCGTTCTCGGCGTGCTGGTCATAGCCCTGGTCTGTGCAATCGCGGTCCTGGTTCGCAGGATTCTGGCGAGCCCCTTTAGGTATCCCTACTACGTGGCCCGCTTCGATGTGTCTGGCAGGCGCAACGTGAGGATCGAGGACTACATCGACCGTCACCTTATGGACCCGGCCGGTTGGGACGCCATCGTCGCCCATGGGGCATATATCCAGAACTGGAAGCACGAGCAAGAAGAGTATCTGAAAACCTGCCGGCTCCGCAGCCGGCGCGAGCGTCAGTACGCCGAGGCGGTCGACGATGACAGGGCCTTTAGGTTCATCACCTGCCGCGACCAGACGAGGTACAAGCAGGCCAACTACGTGAAGACGTCCTACAAGGTGTCGATGGATGATTCCGAGCTTGACGTGAACTGGGAGTGGATCGTCGAGCGCCGTATCCGCCTCGCCGCTATCAACGACGAGGCGACGCTCAGGGACTATCACGCCAAGAACCAGCGAAGGCTGATGACGAAGCAGCTGCGCGAGCAGATCGCCCGCCGGGACAACTACACCTGCCAGATATGCGGGAAATACATGCCGGACGGCGTGGGCCTGCACGTCGACCATATCGTGCCGGTCGCGAAGGGCGGCAAGACCGTTCCATCCAACCTGCAGGTGCTCTGCTCGAAATGCAACGGGCGGAAGGGCACGCGGTAGCGGCGCGTTGCAGACACGCGCTATTCGTCGAAGAAATCGGTGTCAACGGCCTTGATCTCGTAGACCTGTCTCGTGCTCACGCCGACGCCGTAGTCGATCATGAGGCCGCGCAGCGGAGGTGCAACCCGGTCGCGGGGCCGTGGGCACATCTCGGCGGATGCCGAGTTTGGTTTCCCAGCGCGTTTTCCCCGGAACGTAAACTATGGTTTACGTCTGCTGTGCAGGTATTCCTATGCTCTTGGCTGGGATCGAGGAGGAAGGATGTCCATGAACCCCGATAAGGATGTTAATAGCCCGAACATCAGCCAGGAGGCGCGCCGGATCGCGAACGCAATCGGGGCGTTCGGCGACCTTGGCACCGCTGACCGTCTCAATCTCCTGGCTGAGCTCATGCAGATGGCGACGACATTGGCGGACTACGAGCTCTTTGCGGTGTGCGGGGCCCTGCTCGCGGCCACCCGCGTCCGCGCCGAGTGGTGGGATGCCGCCAGATCGTCCTGGCTGTAGGCCATTGACCTCGCCGGCTCGCGGCGCAGCGCTCAGGCGAGCTATTCAATCCCGGCAGGGCGGAGCACAATATGTTTGAGCAGGACCTTAATATCGGCGAAGTGGTCTCGAACGACCGCATCCACGATATCTTCGGATGCCAAACGCAAGGCGGGATACGCCTGAGCAACTTGCAGAAACGTCCAATCTTGCTGGAAGTCCAGGCCGATATTTCGATCGGATTTCGAGGTGTTTCGCTGCATTTCCGCTGCGCACATTGAGCGAAGATTCGAAGAAGAAAAGCGCCTTACGAAGAAATAGAGTAGAAAAATACGAGCAATAGCGCCAAACATCTACAAATAAAACCGCAGGTAAACACACATGTATATTATGAGTGCCAGCCTCCAACGGGCTCATAACCCGGAGGTCGTAGGTTCAAATCCTGCCCCCGCGACCAAGAACTTGCAGCTCGTCGGCCTAGCCGACGAGCTTTTTTGTTATTCCGGGACTGTTTTCTCAGTCCAATCCCCAGCTTCTCAATCAAAGATCTCAATCTGTAACATCTAGACCCGATTTGGGCGGCTAAGTGTTACAGATCTAGATATACCGGTGGGTTAGGTCCCGTTTGTCTCAATCTGTAACACGGGGGACGGTTTTTGCCGAGTTACTGTTACAGATTTAGATTTTCTGGCAGACGGGTCCCGTTTATCTCGATCTGTAACATCTGGGGCCCATTTTGTCGAGCAACTGTTACAGATTTAGATCTTTCGGCAGATTAGATTGGTTTGTCTCGATCTGTAACAGGTAGGGGTCAAAAGTGGGTCTAGATGTTACAGATTGAGATGTTTGGTCGGACCGAGTTTGTTCGTCTCGATTTGTAACATCTAGGGTCGTTTTTGGTCTGCAGGTGTTACAGATCGAGATTTTCCGACGGAACGCTTCCGTTTGTCTCGATCTGTAACAGTAAGCCCCGGTTTCGCCGCGTAACTGTTACAGATCGAGACAAACCGACGGGCCGCCCCGTTCCATCCACCTGCCGCCACCTGATATTCGCCGATTTTCGTTGTGCCGCTGTGCCCCCATGCCATATCCTTTAAACAACTACGCGGCAACATCGCCGCCGCGCCTACAAGAGAGGAATGTCCATGACCGCACCTGCATCCAAGCTGCTCCAGCCCATTACGGTTGGCCCCCTTGAGCTCAAGAACCGCATTATGTTCCCGCCGCTTACCACCGGCTACGAGGAGCGCGACGGTTCCATCGGCGAGCGCAGCCTGGCTTTTTACGAGCGCCTGGCCCGTGGCGGCGTGAGCTACATCGTCATCGGCGACGTCGCTCCCGTTATGACCGCAAGCCCCACACCCAAGCTGGCGACCGACGCCCAGATCCCCACGTTTAAGGCGCTGGCCGACGCCGTCCACAAGCACGGTGCCAAGGTCGCGCTGCAGCTGTTCCACCCCGAGTACGACGTGCCCGGTGTCGGCCGCATGGTCATGGGCTCCATGGCCGCTGCCAAGGCCGCGCAGGAGGCCAAGGCCGCCGGCGACGAGGAGACCTTTGCCGCCAAGATGGCCGAGTCCAACGAGATCCGCAACCAGGCCTACGCCAAGCTGCACCACGACATGCAGCACTTTGTGAACGAGGCCAGTGTGGAGCAGCTCACCCAGATCAAGGAGGCCATCGCTGCCTCGGCCGCCCGCGCGCAGCAGGCCGGCATCGACGCCATCGAGGTCCACGGCGACCGCCTGGTGGGTTCGCTGTGCTCGGCCATCCTCAACCAGCGCACCGACGAGTACGGTGGCTCGTTCGAGAACCGCGTTCGCTATGCGCTGGAGGTCGTCGCTGCCATTAAGGAAGCCGCACCGCAGCTGATGGTGGAGTACAAGCTCCCCGTGATCATGGAGAACCCCGACGGCACGCCGCGCGGCAAGGGCGGCCTGCTGCCCGACGAGGCCTGCGAGTTCGCCAAGCTGCTCGAGGGCGCGGGCATCGATATGATTCAGGTCGCACAGGCCAACCACACCGGCAACATGGGCGACACCATTCCGCCCATGGGCGCCATGCCCTACAACTGGACGCTGCCGGTGGCCGAGCGCGTCAAGGCCCTGGTCTCCGTGCCGGTGGCAACCGTCGGCCGTGTTGTCTCGGTCGAGGCCGGCGAGAAGATTCTGGAAGACGGCGCCGCCGACATCATCGCCTATGGCCGCTCGCTCATGTGCGACCCCGACATTGCGCTGAAGGCCGCCACGGGCGAACCCATCCGCGAGTGCCTCAACTGCAACAAAGGTTGCGTCGACGCGATTCAAAACCGCAAGTACATCTCGTGCGTGCTTAATGCCGAGAACGGTGACGAGGCGACCATCGCCATCAAGCCGGGCGAGGGCGACAAGAAGATCGCCGTGGTGGGCGGCGGCATCGCCGGTCTGGAGGCCGCACGCGTGGCGGCCAAGCGCGGCTACGACGTGACCGTCTACGAGGCGAGCGATCATCTGGGCGGCCAGATTGTGCTGGCGGCCGCGCCTCCGCGCAAGGACGAGATCATGCGCTCGGTCGAGTACTACGAGAAGATTCTGCCCGGCCTGGGTGTGAAGGTCGAGCTCAGCCATGTTGCTACCGCTGAGGACCTCAACGCCGCCGACGCCGCGATTGTGGCCGTGGGCGCGCACGACGTGGTCATCCCCGTTCCGGGTGCCGACTCGGACAAGGTCGTCTCGAGCTGGGACGTGCTGGCCGGCAAGGTTGAGCTTACGGGCCGCGTCGCCGTCATTGGCGGTGGCCTGGTGGGCACCGAGACTGCCGAGTACCTGCTGCAGCACGGCTGCGAGGTGGCGATCGTGGAGATGCTCGACAAGATTGCCGCGGGCGAGTCCGAGACCATTCTGCCGCTGATCATGAGCGACTTTGCAGAGCACAACGTGGGGCAGCACGTAAAGACCCGCCTGACCGCCATTACCGACGAGGGCGTGGAGGCCATTCGCACCACCGAGGACGGCGCCGAGGAGCCGGTGAAGGTCGCCTGCGATTACGTGGTGATGGCCGTGGGCTCCAAGGCCAACGCGTTTGACCTGGATGGCGTGACGGTGCCCGTGACCTGCGTGGGCGACTGCTCGGGCGAGCGCACCGCCGACATTGCCAGCGCCATCCGCACGGCATATCACGCGGCCAACGAGCTGTAGTCAACTTCGCGGCCAGGCGGGGCGGTAGCACGGATCCGCCTCGCCCGACTGCGTCCCATCGGGTGTCAACCGGGGCGGGGTCTGCAAGCGCAGCAGGTCCCGCCCTTTTTGTTTTGCTCCGGTGGATGGCTATGCGCGCTAATCACGAGGAGCGAGGGCGTCTACCGCCTTGCGGACCGCTCAGAATTGTTGAGGGAGGGGTTAATACTTATATCCTCTATACCAAAGGACATAAAGAGATGCCAATTTTGTTGGCAAGCGAATGACGATTGGCTGCGAGCTAGCTACCAGCGTAAATAATCGATAAAGAAATGTCGTAAATTGGTGTCAAATGCCCAGATAACGCCGCGTCTATTTTAATTAACTGCTTTGAACAAACAGTAAAATGCTACTATCTAACTCGCACGTAAGAAAGCAATTTAACGGTTAAGGCTAAGAAGTAGAAGTGGCAGGTATGTCGGAAGCAACTAGGACTCGCACGCATGCGCCCGAGGTTAGGCAGCGCGCCGTCGAGATCCTCCAAGAGGGGGTCGGTCACCGCGCCCTCGCCGCAAAGCTTGGCATTCCCCAGGCCACGGCTCGTCAGTGGGCCCGCGCGTATGCCGTGGGCGGTGCCGATGCCGTACTCAACGCGGGCGCTCGCCATCACACCTATTCGTACGACGTAAAGCTCGCCGTGGTTAAGGACCGTTTGGAAAATGGCCTGACGGTTCGCGAGGCTATGATCAAGCACAAGATTCCCAGCGAGTCTTCGGTCAAGGCTTGGTGCCGCCAGTATCGCGATGGCGGCGCCGACGCGCTTATCGATAAGCCGCGCGGTCGCAAGCCGCGCGTTAAGCAGGCAGAGTAGCAAGAGGGTGCGCCCGCGGGGGCGCATTTTTCTTGCCGCCCCTCTGCTCCAAAGCGGACGCGCCCTTGCCCCGTACGCCTAAAACTCCCCACTTGACCGAAAACCCGCCGCGGCTACTCCTCAATTGAGCTATAACGTTAAACAATTGCAGCGTTTTTGCATGGGGGAGTGATGGTATGACGCTACTGTATTTCCTTACCCTGTTTCCGCTGGTACCGGCGCTGGGCATGCTGCTCGCGCGCGGTGACCGTGCCCGCGATGCGGTGGGGCTCATAGGCTCCGGCGTTATTATGGCGGTGACAGTTGTAGTCGCCGTCATGTTTTTTGGCACGGGTCCGCAGAGCTTTGAGGTTGCCCCCGGCACCTCGCATGTGCTCTCGATCATCAGCTCCGCCATCGATGTCATCCTGTGCGCCGTCATCCTGTACAACGCGTACAAATATAGGAACGCGCTCACCACGGTGCTCGGCATAGTCCAGCTGGTGGGCTCGCTCGCCTTTGCAGCCATGACGCTGCCCGCGCCCGAGGCCGTCACCGCAACGCCGCTCTACCTGGACTACATGAGCGTGATCATGGTCCTCGCCGTCGGTATCGTCGGCAGCCTAATCTGCGTGTATGCCCTGGGCTACATGAAGGACTTCCAGGCCCATGACGAGCACGAGGCCGTGCTGCGCGGGCAGACCGCGCCCGACCGTCGCCCGCAGTTCCTGGCGCTCATGTTCCTGTTCCTCTCGGCCATGTTCGTCATCGTGACGAGCGACAACCTTGAGTGGCTGTTCTGCGGCTGGGAAATCACCACCGTGTGCTCGTTCCTTATGATTGGCTACACGCGCACGCCCGAGGCCATCAAGAACGCCTTCACCCAGATCATCCTTAACATGCTGGGCGGTATCGCGTTTTTGGCCGGACTCATGTACCTGCACGTTAACGGCATGCCGCTGACCATCTCGGGTATGATCGAGCTTTCCGGCGCCGGAACCGCGCAATCCGCGCTGCTGGTGATGCCGGTCATCCTGCTATCGCTCGCCGCACTCACCAAGGCCGCGCAGATGCCGTTCCATACCTGGCTGCTCGGTGCTATGGTTGCCCCCACGCCCACGAGCGCTCTGCTGCACTCGTCAACCATGGTCAAAGCCGGCGTGTTCCTGATGGTCAAGCTGAGCCCGCTCTATGCCATCTATCCCGTGACTGGCTTTATGGTCACGAGTGTGGGTGCCATCACGTTTTTGCTCGCTGCCCTCATGGCCATCTCGCAGAGCAACGCCAAACGCGTGCTCGCGTACTCCACCATTTCCAACTTGGGCCTCATCAGTGCCTGCCTGGGTGTCGGCGCGCCCGAGGCCGTGTGGGCCGCCATCTTCCTGATCCTGTTCCACACGGTGGCAAAGTCGCTGCTGTTCCTGTGCGTGGGCACGGCCGAGCATCATATCGGCAGCCGCAATATCGAGGACATGGACGGTATGTTCAGCCGCATGCCGCATCTGACGCGCCTGATGATGCTGGGCATCATGGGTATGTTCGTCGCGCCGTTTGGCATGCTCGTGTCCAAGTGGGGCGCCCTGGTGGCGTTTGCCCAGACCGGCAACGTGCTCATGATCATGGTGCTCGCCTTTGGCTCGGCCGCGACGTTTTACTTCTGGGGCAAGTGGCTTGCCAAGCTTTCGGGCGTCGACCCCACGGCTCAAAACGTTGAGGTCAATGTCCATAAGACCGAATGGATGGCGCTCAACACCATCGCCGCGCTGCTGATTCTGTGCTGCGTGGCGTTTCCGGTTATCTCGAGCGGTCTGGTGTCGCCTTACTTGGCCATGGTGTTTGGCCGCGTGCCGTACGTTATTGGCAAGGACGCCATGTATCTGATGGTGGTTATCGTGGCGTTTATCGCTGTGGTGCTGCTGACTTCATTCCGCGTGAGCAACAAACCGCACGTAAACGTGTACCTTTCGGGCGTGGGAACCGACAAATACCGCCATTTCCGCGGATCGATGGGACACGAGGTGAAGGCCGAAAAGCGCAATTGGTACTCGGAGGACGCCCTTGGCGAGAAGCGTATTGGCCCCGCGGGTAGCGTCGTGTGCTGCAGCATTATCGTGTTTGCGCTGCTGTGTTGCGCGTGGATTGGGCCCGAGCGGCTTGCCATGAGTGCGCCCTCGGTGCTGCGCGGCAAGTATTTCGAAGGCTCGGGCGTCGTGGGCATCTTTATTGGTACCGTGGCGTTTGCCTTGCTGGCGCCGCTTGTGGGTGGCCTGATCGACGGCGTTGACCGCAAGCTGTCCGCCCGCATGCAGGGCCGCGTGGGCCCGCGCCTGCTGCAGCCCTTCTACGACGTTGCCAAGCTGCTGCGCAAGGCCCCTGCCAGCGTAAACACCATGGACGATACCTACATGGCGTGCGCGCTCATCTTCACCGTCGTGGGCGGCGGCATCTTTGTGTCGGGCTCCAACACGCTGCTGTGCGCTTTTATGGTTACCCTCGCCGCGATCTTTGTGGTGCTGGCGTCCGCCTCGACGCAAAGCCCGTTTGCCCAGGTCGGCGCCGACCGCGAGCTGCTGCAGGTCATGAGTTACGAGCCCGCCGTTCTGCTGATGAGCGTGGGCCTGTACCTTGCCACCGACAGCTTCGATTCCATTGCCGTGACGGGGCAGTCGGCCCCCATCATCGTGTACAGCGCGCCCATTTTCCTCGCGCTGCTCGCGGTGCTTACCATCAAGCTGCGCAAGTCGCCGTTTGACCTTTCGTACTCGCATCACGCGCATCAGGAGATCGTCCAGGGCGTCGCCACCGAGATGAGCGGCGGCACGCTGGCCAAGATGACCCTTATGCACTGGTGCGAGACCGTGCTGTTTTTGATGTGGGTGGGCATGTTCTTTGTTTGGGACAACCCGGTGAGCTGGGTGGTCGCCCTGGTCGTGATGGCCGCGACGTACTTCGTCGAGGTGTTGATCGACAACACCTTTGCCCGCAGCACCTGGCGCAGCTGCTTTAAGCTCGGCTGGGGCGTGGCGCTGGTGTTTGGCCTGCTCAACCTTATGCCCATCCTCGTCGACGTGTTTATTTAGGAGGCGGCATCCATGGATCATAAAATGTCGCGCTCGCCGTGGGTTATTCATTACGACGGCTCGAGCTGCAACGGATGCGATATCGAGGTGCTGGCCTCGCTTACGCCGCTGTTCGATGCGGAGCGCTTTGGCGTGGTCAACACCGGCAACCCCAAGCATGCGGATATCTTTTTGGTGACGGGTTCGGTCAACGCGCAGAATCTGCCCGTCGTGCGTCAGATTTACAACCAGATGCTCGAGCCCAAGTGCGTGGTGGCGTGCGGCATTTGCGCGTGCTCGGGCGGCGTGTTCCGCGATGCCTACAACGTGATCGGCGGCGTGGACCGCGCGATTCCCGTGGACGTGTACGCGCCCGGGTGCGCCATTCGCCCCGAGACCGTGATTGATGCCATTGTGGAGGCGTGCGGCATCCTTGATCAGAAGGAGGCCGTGATGCGCGCCGGCGGCGATCCGCTTACCGTGGGCGGCGCCGCAACCTGGGACGGTGGCGTTGAGCTGGGCGAGGACGGGTTTGTAGCTGCGGGGGCCGGCGACGCGCTCGCTGCTGGCGACGCACCTTCTGGGACGCCCGCCGCTGCAAAGGAGGCCGAGTAATGCAAAAGGCTATCTATACCACCGTCGGGATCGATGGGCTGTTGCCGCATGTTCAGGCGCTCAAGGGCGTCGGCGCGCGCTTTGTGCAGATGCATGCCGAGCGCTGTGTGGACGACGGATCGTATCGCCTGGTCTATACGTTTATCAACGTCCGCGCTGCGCAAGAGCAGATCGCGCGGGACGGAAACTATGCGATCGAGAACCTGGTGGTTGAGGGCATCGACCAGTGCCAGGAGATTCCGTCCATCAGCTCGTATTACCCCGCGGTGTTCCCGTTTGAAAATGAGGCCCACGACCTATTTGGTCTTGCCATCACCGACATGCAGATCGACTTTAAGGGCTTTTTCTACCAGGTCTCGACTGCCGAACCCATGAGCGTCATCACGCCCGAGGTGAAGGCCGCGCGCGAGAAGGCCATGAAGATCCGTGCCGCTGCCGAGGCCAAGGCGCGCAAGGCCGCGGCCGAGAAGGCCGCCGCCGCTCGGCCCACTGCGGCTGCCGGCTCCGATGCTCAGCACGATGAAGCTGCTGCGAAGGCCGCGCTCAAGGCTGCCGAGATGGAGACAAAGCTCGCCGCCATGGATCCCGAGAAAGCGGCCAAGGTTCGCGCGGCGCTTGCCGCCAAGGCCGCTCGCGACAAGCAGAAAAAGGAGGCGTAAGGTCCATGGCACATCGCTCCGTTATTCCGTTTGGCCCGCAGCACCCGGTGCTGCCCGAGCCGCTTCATCTGGACCTGGTGATCGAGGACGACCGCGTCATCGAGGCAATTCCGCAGATCGGCTTTGTGCACCGCGGGCTCGAGAAACTCACCGAAAAGCGCGACATGCACCAGTTTGGCTACATCGCCGAGCGCATCTGCGGCATCTGCGCCGTGGGCCACAGCTGCGGCTATGCCAGCGCCTGCGAGCGCATGCTCGGCATCGAGGTGCCCGGCCGCGTGCAGTATATCCGCACCATTCTGCATGAGCTTTCGCGCATCCACTCGCATCTGCTGTGGTTGGGCCTGCTCGCCGATGCCTTTGGCTTCGAGGCGCTGTTCTATCGTTCTTGGACGCTGCGCGAGCAGATTCTCAAGATCTTCGAGAGCACGTGCGGCGGCCGCGTGATCCTTTCGATTAACGAGATCGGCGGCCTTAAGCACGATATTGAGGACTCTGAGCTGGCGGGTATTGTGCAGACGCTCGATGCCATGCGTCCCGACTACGAGGCCCTGGTGCATACGTTTTTGGACGACAATAGCTGCGGCGAGCGCCTGCATGGCGTGGGCGTGATCAGCAAGAAGGACGCGCTTGATCTGTCGATGGTCGGTCCGTTTGGACGCGCCTCGGGCGTGGACTACGACGTGCGCATGTTCGGCGACGGTGCCTATGCGGACTTGGTTGCGTTTGAGCCCATCGTTGCCACCGACGGCGACTGCTATGCCCGCTGCCAGGTGCGTTGTGCCGAGGTCACGCAGGCCATGGACATCATCAAAGAGCTTGTGGGCAAGATTCCGCACGACGGCATCGGCGGGCGTACTAAGCTTACGCCGGCCGACGGCGCGCGCGGCGAGGTTGTGATTGAGCAGCCGCGCGGCGAGGCGTATTACTATGTGCGCGGCAACGGCACCAAGAACCTGGACCGCTTCCGCGTGCGCACGCCGACGTCGCAGAACCTGGCGGGTTTGACGCATGCGCTGCAGGGCGTGCTCCTTGCCAACGTGCCCATGATTATCCTGACCATCGACCCCTGCATTAGCTGTACGGAAAGGTAGGCGCGGCATGAGCTTACTGACATTTGCCAAGACGGCCTTGGGTTCTATGGTCAAGCGGCCGGTCACGGTGTGCTATCCGCAGGAGAAGCTGACGGCGCCCGAGCGCCTGCGCGGGCATATCGTTAACGACATGGACGTGTGTATCTGCTGCGGCATGTGCGCGCGTCGCTGCCCGGCGGGCGCGCTTGCGGTCGATCGCAAGGGTGGAACGTGGTCAATTGACCCGTACGCCTGCGTGGTGTGCGGCGAGTGCATCGAAAGCTGCCCCAAGCACTGCCTGACTATGGACACCGCTCGCACCCCAGTTGCGGCGGACAAGACTCCCACGGTCGAAACCAAGCCGGAGTAGCGTTGGTATAGAGCTAGAATAGAGCTGGAATAGGGGCCGGTGGGGCAAAAATGCCCCACCGGCCCCGCGCTTAAACGCGCGGTTGGGCCGCCACGAGCAAAACTATGCCGGTTTACGGGGCTGGATAGCGAACCTCCGACCATACAGAAAATTGCAAAAACAAAACCGCAGGTAGACAGCCTGCCGCTTTCCAAAAAATGAAGATATGGATGAGGATTCCGACTTTAGCCCCGTAATCCGGCATAGTTTTGAAATGGCACCATATCAGTACCAGCCCCTGATCCCTCGGGGACGGAGGAAAACGGATCATTCTGGCCTTGCGAGGGCCGCTACGTGACCCGTCTGCCATGAAACGGGCCCATCTACTACGTTTAGGCCGCTACCCTCAACCATGGCGAACTACGCAAAAACAAAACCGCAGGTAGAACGCCTGCGGTTTTTCATGAAAAGCGGCTATGGTCGGGGGTATGGTAGCGCACAGAGATGTGGTGTAAGAGGCGGGGCATGCCCCGCCTCCGCCCTTT